>NZ_PTRE01000313.1 GCF_002965065.1 Escherichia sp. MOD1-EC7003 | reverse complement strand
GGTATTCAAGGCAGGGTTAAGACGTAAGATGAGAAAAGCCGCTATGGACAGAGACTACCTCGCCTCAGTCCTTGCGGGGAGCGGGCTTTCGTAATCTTGCCCTGACTCTAAACTAAAGTGCACTCAAAATATATTACCTTTAAAGAGATAAAAATGCAAATAAGAACCAGTAATTTATTGTATTTTATAGCGGTGCTGTGTGCTACCATTTTTGCTATAAAAATAATGCCATATTCTAACGACCATCAAGCATATTTGGATTTATATAAATTTACTATCTATGATTCATCTTATGAAAGAATGGAAGTCGGATTCAAAAGTTTTGTGGTGTTCTTTAAATCAATAGATTTTAGTTTTGAATTTCTTTGGCTTTTAATTGCGTTTACTTCCTTACTATTAAAGTTTTATGTGCTAAAGTCGTTTGATTCAAAAATCTCAGTGTTATTTTGGCTATATTTTTTATATTGCATGTCATTATTAGCTTTGCACGAGGGGACGCAAATACGCGCAGCTATTTCAATAGCCATAGGCATGGTGGGGTTCCGATGTGAAAATAAACGCTTTGGAATTTGCTTACTCCTATGTTCAGTAATGTTTCATTATTCAGCCATTTTATTCATCATCTTATATATGCTAAATATTGTAGCTAAACCGTATAAGTTTACTTGGTTAATTGTTGTTGTCTCTATATCAACAATAATGCCTTTACTTTTACAACAACATTCAAATATATTGGAGAGTGTTAATCCATTATTTACATTATATCTATATAATTCCGATAATACACAGGTAAATAAGTTTTCATTTACTTCTGTATTTGGTGTTGTATTTTTCATAATGAATTTTTTTCTTGGCAGGAGGCTTAATCTTTTTATTACCAATAATTTTTTTGATTTTAAGCAATTTAATTTATTTTT
>NZ_PTRE01000312.1 GCF_002965065.1 Escherichia sp. MOD1-EC7003 | reverse complement strand
GTGGACACCACTTTGTCTAATTCGTCAGATTCTGACCAGACGGTTCAGGCTGTACGCTTACAATCAGAGCGTACGAGGACATTTTTATCGCAGGTAATCCATTAAGTTGTACATGGATTCGAAACGCAAAAAGGCCACCCTTTCGGATGGCCTTTTGCTTGATTTGATGTCTGGCAGTTCCCTACTCTCGCATGGGGAAACCCCACACTACCATCGGCGCTACGGCGTTTCAC
>NZ_PTRE01000311.1 GCF_002965065.1 Escherichia sp. MOD1-EC7003 | reverse complement strand
GGCAACAACAGCCTGATGCGACGCTGACGCGTCTTATCAGGCCTACATACGTTTTGGTTTTGTGGGCCGGATAAGGCGTTCACGCCGCATCCGGCAACAACAGCCTGATGCGACGCTGACGCGTCTTATCAGGCCCACATACGTTTTGGTTTTGTGGGCCGGATAAGGCGTTCACGCCGCATCCGGCAACAACAGCCTGATGCGACGCTGACGCGTCTTATCAGGCC
>NZ_PTRE01000310.1 GCF_002965065.1 Escherichia sp. MOD1-EC7003 | reverse complement strand
CGGGTAGCCAATGCCCGCACTGACTTCCAGCACAAACTTTCCAGACGAATTATCGACGAAAACCAAGCGGTGATTGTGGAAACGCTGAAATCAGCAAATATGATGAAAAACCGTCGCCTTGCCCGTCATATCGGGGATGCGGCATGGTCTGGATTTGTGGCAAAACTTGCGTACAAAGCGGAATCGGCAGGTGTTCACCTGGTCAAACTGGATCAGTGGTTCACCAGCTCGAAAACTTGCCATTGTTGCGGTCACAAAATGTCAGAAATGCCGCTCAAGGGTAAGCGGCTCGTCAGAACCGTATTGATATTTACTGAGAGCTCAGATCAACTTTCCAGG
>NZ_PTRE01000309.1 GCF_002965065.1 Escherichia sp. MOD1-EC7003 | reverse complement strand
CCAGGACTGGCCGGCAAACCGGGTACGCGATCTGTTGCCCTGGAAAGTTGATCTGAGCTCTCAATAAATATCAATACGGTTCTGGTGAGCCAGCTTACCTTTAAGCCGGGAGTTATACTCCACTATGGGAGACTGAATATAGCATTCTGAGCCTTCCCAACATGCTCGGGGAAGGCCCATTAATGACCCCGTAATCAGGAATTACGCGAAGTCTTAATACCATGCTCTGCAAGATGGTCTATCAGACGCTGTGCTATGTCCGGCAATGGCTGAGATGCTTCATTTGATACAGGCGGCGGTGGTGCCGGTCGGCTAGGAGTCAGAGGCGAGGATGTCGTTATATTCCGGGCTGGCTGAATACCATGTGCAGCAAGATGGTCTATCAGACGCTGTGCTACATCCGGAAGTGGCTGGGCTGTAGAACCACCACCTGTTGCTGGCTGATGAAGCGATGCAGAACGGGAAGAGCCTGATACCAGGGTGGAATTTTGGGCTGTAAAAAGCCTTGTTGCGCTAAGGGAACTATTGCTCGGGGAGAAAGGCGAATTAATCTTTATAGGGGTTAGTGACACTTTTTGCGGTGATACAGAGAAACTGCTGCTTCGAACTGCAGTCGCTATACTACGAGAAAGACTCGATAACGCATAACTAATGTTGTTAATCATTTTATACCTCTATATAAAATCATTAAAGGCTATTTTTAATAGTTTTCGGATCTTTATGCACCTTCTTTAAGAAGGTGCATTTTAATAAAATCGTCAGAAAGAATATCGGAAGTTGGCGTTTATCGCATTATCCACGTTATATTTCCCGAACGCCG
>NZ_PTRE01000308.1 GCF_002965065.1 Escherichia sp. MOD1-EC7003 | reverse complement strand
TTGGTGATTTGTGATTTTTGGCGATTGATCAGATCGCACAATTCGGGCTGAGTTCCCTCAAAGAAAAATAATCTTATGAGGCCTGCCATGACACCGTTTGAACTCCTTTCCCTCTGGGTGGGTGCATACTTTGTTAAAGAAAATCACAATTGAGTAAATAACACTCATTATGCGCGTTTTTTATCATTTTGATTATTGCTATTCAAATAAAAACTTGATTGAAGTGAAAATAAATTCATATTTTTTGCAAGCATATGCAATGTTAATGAATTTTAACAAAGTATGCTCCGGCCCTGATGTAAGATGTGAGATAAGCATAAAACGTTTTTTATTAAAAATATTTTTAAATCTTTGTAATCATTTTATTGTGTACTTCAATAT
>NZ_PTRE01000030.1 GCF_002965065.1 Escherichia sp. MOD1-EC7003 | reverse complement strand
CCAAAACCTACCAGAATATGGTGTTGGTTTATTAGCGCTGATTTATGGGGATCCCTCAGCGCCAGTGTCGGGTTAAAATAAAACCTGCCTGCGCCACGCTGTAATTCCATCAAAAAACCAGGCTTGAGTATAGCCTGGTTTTTTACTGAACACTGATATTTTGTACAGTAATGTTTGACGAAACGGCATCAACCATCTTCGGTTTCTCATGCGATAAAAAGGTTCCTGCTTTATTCAATGATTGCATTTTCTGATTATCGGACGATTTCTGTTTGGGTTATATTAAGGCAATAAAGTGTAATGCTAATTATATATAAATGGCCGCATATATTCATTATATCTATTGAATTCATTGTTGTGGTGAAAAAATGACTTTAGAAGGAGCAAGGGGAAATGAACACTCTGCCGAGCGATTGTATTATAGTGGTTAGCATAAGTGATAATTTCATTGAAACGGTAGTGACCGGATATGATAACGTTGAAAAAATGCAACGGTTGGGTTTTTCTGGCGATAATGACCGATTTGGCAAAAATATCAGTAATGAAAATGATAAACTAAGTGTAATTAGTGAGCATTATTAATGCAGGTGCTTTATTTTGCTTTGGTTATGGTTGGTATCCATCAGAAATTATGGCTGGTTATATGCAGAAAGGTATTATTAATAGACCCTATAAAATAATCGCCTGGACTAATAAAACGACATATTTGATTGAAGAGCGTAATTAATTTGGAGGGACGATGAGAAAGGTTCGGATTACCATTACACTATACTCTTCAACGCAAAAATCGCATCGTGGCCCTTTGTTATCATCTAACCGTTTTTACGGCTGCCCTGTCTTTTTTAAAGGGATTAATGAATTATCTTCATATGGTTATGACTGCCGGATTTACATCGACGGCTATGGAAAAACGATTCACCCTGGCGAAACGGTACGCAATCTTGAGATAGCGTTCTTATATCCTGAACTTGTAATGCCGTGGATCAGCTGTGGCAGTCAGTTTCTGCTGTGGGAAGCCGGATTTATAGGTGAAGGCGTTATAACGGATATTTTACCCGCAGAAGTATAAGAAAAGGATGATGAAATGAGTAAGTTTCCTATTGTTAAATTGCATGAAAAATTCACGCTGGCGTCATGGGAACCCGTATTAGATTATAGTGGACTCGGTCAACTTATAAAAAATTATTTTCACATTGCAATTCCTGATGAGTATTTAACCTTTATTACCCTAATGGCAGACGTTGAATTAAAAGTGATGGATTCAACGTCGTATATCAGAATTTGGGGAGCCGCAGGCTGTAGTGAGCTGAATGCCGCATACCATATTCAGGATTATATTCCACACGCTCTGGCGATTGGCGATGATGAAGGCGGAAAAGTGATTTTTTATGCCGAAGGAAAAGAGGGGTTTGGTTTATATTTCGTCGGCTTCGGTAATTTAGATCTTGATGATGCGGTGTATATCGCCCCTTCATTAGATGCATTGTTAATTGAGGGAATAGGGGCAGAAATTTTTCTTGCTGCCTGAGTGATAATAAAAAAGAAGCACCTGTTACCCAGATGCTTCTCTTAAATCACTGCCCGTAATATGCCTTCGCACCATGCTTACGCAGATAGTGCTTATCTAACAACGTTTGCTGCATATCTGGCAATTGCGGAGCTAACTGGCGGCAGAAAATCCCCATATAAGCGACTTCTTCCAGCACGATGGCGTTATGCACCGCGTCTTCGGCGTTTTTGCCCCATGCAAACGGGCCGTGAGAATGCACCAGTACACCAGGCATTTGCGCCGCGTCGATACCCTGTTTTTCGAAGGTTTCAACGATGACGTTACCCGTTTCCCATTCATATTCGCCGTTGATTTCCGCGTCGGTCATTTTGCGGGTGCAGGGAATGGTGCCGTAGAAATAGTCGGCGTGGGTAGTGCCGGTTGCTGGAATTGACTGACCTGCCTGCGCCCAGATGGTGGCGTGGCGGGAGTGCGTATGCACAATGCCGCCAATGGACGGGAATGCCTGATAGAGCAACCGGTGAGTTGGCGTGTCGGAGGAGGGCTTTTTCGTTCCTTCAACCACTTCACCGGTTGCGATGCTGACCACGACCATATCGTCGGCGGTCATGGTGCTGTACTCGACGCCGGAAGGTTTGATCACAAAGACACCGCGCTCGCGATCAACGGCGCTGACGTTGCCCCATGTGAGCGTGACCAGGTTGTGTTTTGGCAGCGCCAGATTGGCTTCTAATACCTGACGTTTGAGATCTTCTAACATGTTGACTCCTTCGTGCCGGATGCGCTTTGCTTATCCGGCCTACAAAACCGGAACGCGTAGGCCTGATAAGACGCGTCAGCGTCGCATCAGGCGCTGAATGCCGGATGCGCTTTGCTTATCCGGCCTACAAAACCGAAACGTGTAGGCCTGATAAGACGCGCCAGCGTCGCATCAGGCGCTGAATGCCGGATGCGCTTTGCTTATCCGGCCTACAAAACCGGAACGTGTAGGCCTGATAAGACGCGTCAGCGTCGCATCAGGCGCTGAATGCCGGATGCCGCTAATCAGCGACGAAACCCGTAATACACTTCGTTCCAGCGCAGCGCGTCTTTAAACGCTGGCAGGCGGGTGTCGTTATCAATCACCGTGATTTCAATGTCGTGCATCTCGGCAAACTGGCGCATATCGTTGAGATTCAGCGCATGGCTGAAGACGGTATGGTGCGCGCCACCGGCGAGGATCCACGCTTCGGAAGCGGTTGGCAGATCCGGCTGCGCTTTCCATAGCGCATTCGCTACCGGCAGTTTCGGCAGGGAGTGCGGCGTTTTCACCGTGTCGATGCAGTTAACCAGCAGACGGTAACGATCGCCGAGATCAATCAGGCTGGCGACAATCGCCGGACCGGTTTGGGTATTGAAGATCAGGCGGGCTGGATCATCTTTACCGCCAATACCGAGATGCTGCACGTCAAGGATCGGTTTCTCTTCTACGGCGATCGACGGACAGACTTCCAGCATATGGGAGCCGAGTACCAGGTCATTACCCTTCTCGAAGTGATAGGTGTAGTCCTCCATAAAAGAGGTGCCGCCCTGCAGACCGGTTGACATCACCTTCATGATGCGAAGCAGGGCGGCAGTTTTCCAGTCGCCTTCGCCCGCAAAGCCGTAGCCCTGCTGCATCAGACGCTGTACGGCCAGACCCGGAAGTTGTTTCAGGCCGTGTAAATCTTCAAAGGTAGTGGTGAACGCATGGAAGCCACCTTGCTCCAGGAAACGCTTCATCCCCAGTTCAATACGCGCCGCTTCCAGCACGTTCTGCCGTTTTTCACCGTGGATTTGTGTCGCAGGCGTCATGGTGTAGCTGCTTTCGTACTCATCGACCAGCGCGTTAACATCGCCGTCGCTGATGGAGTTGACCACCTGCACCAGATCGCCAACCGCCCAGGTATTGACGGAGAAACCGAACTTGATCTGTGCGGCAACTTTATCGCCATCGGTGACCGCCACTTCACGCATGTTATCGCCAAATCGGCAGACTTTCAGATGACGGGTATCCTGTTTAGATACCGCCTGACGCATCCAGGAGCCGATACGCTCATGGGCTTGTTTATCCTGCCAGTGACCGGTAACCACGGCATGTTGCTGACGCATACGCGCGCCAATGAAGCCGAACTCGCGACCGCCGTGCGCGGTCTGGTTCAGGTTCATAAAGTCCATATCGATACTGTCCCACGGCAGCGCCGCGTTAAACTGGGTGTGGAATTGCAGCAACGGTTTGTTGAGCATGGTCAGGCCGTTGATCCACATTTTGGCCGGAGAGAAGGTGTGCAGCCACACCACCAGACCGGCGCAACGATCGTCGTAATTAGCGTCGCGGCAAATAGCGGTGATTTCATCCGGCGTGGTGCCGAGCGGTTTCAGCACCAGTTTGCAGGGCAGTTTCGCTTCCGTATTCAGCGCATTAACGACGTGTTCGGCATGTTGGGTGACCTGACGCAGAGTTTCCGGGCCATACAGATGCTGGCTGCCAATTACAAACCACACTTCATAATTATCAAAAATCGTCATTGTCGTGTCCTTATAGAGTCGGAACGGCCTGAGCAGCCTGTGCCGGGGCAGAAGTTGGAAGATAGTGTTGTTCGGCGCTCATCGCCCATTGCTGATAGCGGCGATAAAGCTGTTCAAAGCGTTGTGCCTCTTCGCTGCGCGGTTGCAGGGTTTTCTCTACTGCACTGGCCATTTTTTGCTGTGCTGATGGGATGTCTGCGTGCACTTTCGCGGCGACGGCAGCGAAAATCGCCGCTCCGAGCGCACAGCACTGGTCAGAGGCAACAATTTGCAACGGGCGATTCAGCACGTCGCAGCAGGCCTGCATAATGACCTGGTTTTTCCGCGCGATGCCGCCCAGCGCCATCACGTTATTGACGGCGATCCCCTGATTGGTGAAGCACTCCATAATTGCGCGTGCGCCAAAGGCGGTGGCAGCAATCAAACCGCCGAACAGCAGCGGAGCGTCGGTAGCGAGGTTAAGATCGGTAATCACCCCTTTCAGGCGTTGGTTAGCGTTCGGTGTGCGGCGGCCGTTAAACCAGTCGAGCACCACTGGCAGGTGATCCAGAGATGGATTTTTGGCCCATGCTTCGGTCAGCGCCGGAAGCAGTTGTTTCTGGCTGGCGTTGATTTGCTCTTTCAGTTCCGGATGCTGGGCGGCAAGCTGTTCCAGCGGCCAGCCGAGTACGCGACCAAACCAGGCGTAGATATCACCAAAGGCCGATTGGCCGGCTTCCAGACCGATAAATCCAGGAACCACGCTGCCATCAACCTGACCGCAAATACCTTTCACTGCCCGCTCGCCAACGCTCTGTTTGTCGGCAATCAAAATGTCACAGGTCGAAGTCCCAATGACTTTTACCAACGCGTTAGGCTGTGCGCCCGCGCCGACTGCGCCCATATGGCAGTCAAACGCGCCGCCGGAAATCACCACGCTTTCAGGCAGGCCGAGACGCTGCGCCCATTCCGGGCATAAGGTGCCCACCGGAATATCGGCAGTCCAGGTGTCAGTGAACAGCGGGGAAGGTAAATGACGGTTGAGGATTGGGTCCAACTCATCAAAGAAACTGGCTGGCGGCAGGCCGCCCCAGCTTTCGTGCCACAGTGATTTATGTCCGGCGCTGCAACGTCCGCGACGAATATCCTGTGGCCGGGTGGTGCCGGAGAGCAGGGCTGGCACCCAGTCGCACAACTCAATCCACGATGCGGCAGATTGCGCCACGGCGCTGTCCTGGCGAGTCACATGCAGGATTTTTGCCCAGAACCATTCGCTGGAATAAATACCGCCAATATAGCGAGAGTAGTCAACTTTGCCCGGTGTGTGACACAAGCGGGTGATCTCTTCCGCTTCTTCAACCGCGGTGTGGTCTTTCCACAATACAAACATCGCGTTCGGGTTTTCGGCAAACTCCGGGCGCAGCGCCAGCACGTTGCCGTCGGCGTCAATCGGTGCTGGCGTCGAGCCGGTACTGTCAACGCCAATTCCGACCACCGTTGCGCGCTGTTCGGCGCTAAGCTGTGTAAGCACGGTTTTCAGCGCCGCTTCCATTGACTCAATGTAGTCACGCGGATGATGACGGAACTGGTTATTCGGGGCATCACAAAATTGCCCTTTTTGCCAACGGGGATACCACTCTACGCTGGTGGCGATCTCTTCACCGGTGACGCAGTCCACCGCCAAAGCTCGCACAGAATCACTGCCAAAATCGAGGCCAATTGCAATCGCCATCGTTTCACTCCATCCAAAAAACGGGTATGAGGAAACAGTAGAGAGTTGCGAAAAAAAGCGTCAGGTAGGATCCGCTAATCTTATGGATAAAAATGCTATGGCATAGCAAAGTGTGACGCCGTGCAAATAATCAATGTGGACTTTTCTGCCGTAATTATAGACACTTTTGTTACGCGTTTTTGTCATGGCTTTAGCCCTGCTTTGTTGCAGAATGCTTTTAATTAGCGGGGTTAGCGGTTGGATTCGCGAGAAGAGCCAGTAAAAGACGCAGTGACGGCAATGTCTGATGCAATATGGACAATTGGTTTCTTCTCTGAATGGCGGGAGTATGAAAAGTATGGCTGAAGCGCAAAATGATCCTCTGCTGCCGGGATACTCGTTTAACGCCCATCTGGTGGCGGGTTTAACGCCGATTGAGGCCAACGGTTATCTCGATTTTTTTATCGACCGACCGCTGGGAATGAAAGGTTATATTCTCAATCTCACCATTCGCGGTCAGGGGGTGGTGAAAAATCAGGGACGAGAATTTGTCTGCCGACCGGGTGATATTTTGCTGTTCCCGCCAGGAGAGATTCATCACTACGGTCGTCATCCGGAGGCTCGCGAATGGTATCACCAGTGGGTTTACTTTCGTCCGCGCGCCTACTGGCATGAATGGCTTAACTGGCCATCAATATTTGCCAATACGGGGTTCTTTCGCCCCGATGAAGCGCAGCAGCCGCATTTCAGCGACCTGTTTGGGCAAATCATTAACGCCGGGCAAGGGGAAGGGCGCTATTCGGAATTGCTGGCGATAAATCTGCTTGAGCAATTGTTACTGCGGCGCATGGAAGCGATTAACGAGTCGCTCCATCCACCGATGGATAATCGGGTACGCGAGGCTTGTCAGTACATCAGCGATCACCTGGCTGACAGCAATTTTGATATCGCCAGCGTGGCGCAACATGTTTGTCTGTCGCCGTCGCGTCTGTCGCATCTGTTCCGCCAGCAGTTAGGGATTAGCGTCTTAAGCTGGCGCGAGGACCAACGCATTAGTCAGGCGAAGCTGCTTTTGAGCACCACCCGGATGCCGATTGCTACCGTCGGTCGCAATGTAGGCTTTGACGATCAACTCTATTTCTCGCGGGTATTTAAAAAATGCACCGGGGCCAGCCCAAGTGAGTTCCGTGCCGGTTGTGAAGAAAAAGTGAATGATGTAGCCGTTAAGTTGTCATAATTGGTAACGAATCAGATAATTGACGGCTTGACGGAGTAGCATAGGGTTTGCAGAATCCCTGCTTCGTCCATTTGACAGGCATATTATGCAAGCATTGCTGGAACACTTTATTACCCAATCCACCGTGTATTCATTGATGGCGGTGGTGTTGGTGGCTTTTCTGGAGTCGCTGGCGCTGGTCGGTTTGATTCTGCCCGGTACGGTGCTGATGGCGGGGCTGGGAGCGCTGATTGGTAGCGGCGAGTTAAGTTTCTGGCACGCCTGGCTGGCAGGGATTGTCGGTTGCCTGCTGGGCGACTGGATCTCCTTCTGGCTGGGCTGGCGTTTTAAAAAGCCGTTGCATCGCTGGTCATTTCTGAAGAAAAACAAAGCACTACTCGATAAAACTGAACATGCATTACATCAGCACAGCATGTTCACTATTCTGGTTGGTCGTTTTGTCGGCCCGACGCGTCCGCTGGTGCCAATGGTGGCGGGAATGCTGGATCTCCCGGTGGCAAAATTTATCACGCCGAATATTATCGGCTGTCTGCTGTGGCCACCGTTTTACTTCCTGCCGGGGATTCTGGCGGGTGCGGCGATCGATATTCCAGCCGGAATGCAGAGTGGCGAGTTTAAATGGTTGCTGTTGGCGACGGCGGTATTTTTGTGGGTTGGTGGCTGGCTGTGCTGGCGGTTATGGCGCAGTGGTAAAGTCACTGACCGTTTAAGTCATTATTTGTCGCGCGGTCATTTGTTGTGGCTGACGCCGTTAATTTCTGCCATTGGCGTGGTGGCGCTGGTGGTGTTAATTCGCCATCCGTTGATGCCGGTGTATATCGATATTTTGCGAAAAGTGGTTGGGGTTTAGGGGATAGCCTTGTGCGGGTTGCCTGATGCGACGCTTGCCGCGTCTTATCAGGCCTACAAAACGCACTACCCGTAGGTCGGATAAGGCGTTCACGCCGCTACAGATTAACCTTTAATTCCCAACAGCGCCGAAGCACTCGCCTTACCGCTTAACAACTCATCGGTTTTACCTTGCCAGGCGATACGCCCGTCGACGACGACTACCGAGCGCGTGGCGATCCGCGCCGCATCCTCCACACTGTGCGATACCATCAACAGCGTCATTTTTTGCTGCTGGCAGCTCGTGCTCACCAGCGTCAGCATCTCCTGACGCAGTGCCGGATCGAGCGCGGAAAACGGTTCATCAAGCAGTAGAATGGGCTGTTCGCGCACCAGACAACGCGCCAGAGCCACGCGCTGTCGCTGACCGCCGGAAAGCTCGCCCGGTAA
This sequence comes from Escherichia sp. MOD1-EC7003, assembly GCF_002965065.1. Classification (GTDB taxonomy): domain Bacteria; phylum Pseudomonadota; class Gammaproteobacteria; order Enterobacterales; family Enterobacteriaceae; genus Escherichia. The sequence goes on along the minus strand of NZ_PTRE01000030.1, from coordinate 99,240 downwards.
CCGCGTCATTAAATTATCAATTCCCATCTGGCGGGCGATAGCGTGCATTTTCTGCTGCTGTGCAGCGTTCAGTTTCAATCCTGGATTAAGCCCCAGCCCGATGTTCTGCGCTACCGTCAGGTGACTGAACAGGTTGTTTTCCTGAAACAGCATCGACACCGGCCGGCGTGACGGCGGCGTCGTGGTGTGATCAATACCGTCGATAGTCAGCGAACCGCTGGCTGGCGTCAGAAAACCAGCGACCAAATTCAGTAGGGTACTTTTACCCGCGCCGCTTGGCCCGAGGAGCGCCACCTGCTCGCCTCGTTCCACCGTTAAGCTAAAACGCATTGGCAAATGGTAGTAAAGCCAGGTGATATCAGTCAGTTTTAACATTTCGCCCCGGTAGTTTTTCAATCACGGTAAACAGCAGAAAACAGAGCAGCAGCAGAATTAACGCGGTGACCGCGCCGTCCTGGCTGCGATAGGAGCCAATTTGCTGGTAAAGATAAAATGGCAGGGTGCGGAAATCATCGTTACCGAACAACGCCACCACGCCAAAATCACCAATCGACAGCACACAAGCAAAGGCCAGCGCCTGCGCCAGCGGACGTTTCAGGGCGCGCAGCTCCACCACTTTTAAGCGCGACCAGCCTTCAATGCCCAGAGACTGGCACAGCATGCTGTAGCGGGCGGTGATATCGCGCATTGGGTTTTCCAGCACCTTCAGGGCGTAGGGGAGCGCCATTAACGCATTGGTGAAAATTACAATGCCGTCAGCAGATTGCGGCAGGCCAATAGTGTTGTTGAGCAGTAAAAAGAAGCCCGTTGCCAGCACAATCCCCGGCATGGCGAGGATCAGCATTCCGCTCATCTCCAGCGCCTGACCCGCCAGTAGTTTTTGCCGCGCCCGCAGTTCGCGACTGCTCCATAGCAGCATCATGGTCAGTATCACGCACAATACACCTGCCGCCAGCGCAATACGCAACGAGGTCCACAGCGCCTGCCACAGCACCGGTTGTGCCAGCACTTCCGGCAACTGGCGATTTACACCGTCGACGATCACCGCCAGTAACGGTGGCAGCAACAGCAGCAGTGCCAGCACAATTAACACCGTGTCGCAAATGCGGCTATGCAGACGATCGTCCGGGTCGCGCCAACCTTGCAGCAGCGTGGTGCCGGGCGCAATGGACTTACTCAATCGCTGACTCAACAGCACCAGCCCAAGGCAACACACCATCTGGATCAGCGCCAGCATCGCCGCGCGGGCGGGATCGTAGTCGTAACTCAGCGCCTGATAAATAGCCAGCTCGATAGTGGTTGCCTGCGGACCGCCGCCCAGCGACAGCACGGTGGCGAAGCTGGCGAAACAGAGCATAAAGATCAGCGCGGCAACCGGCGGGATGTGTCGCCGTAGCCACGGCCATTCAACGAAGCGGAAAAAATGCCAGCCACGCATCCCAAGTTGGGCGGCAAGTTGACGTTGTTCGCCGGGAATGTTTTCCAGTGCCTGGAGCAATAAGCGGCTCGCCATCGGCAGATTAAAAAATACATGCGCCAGCAAAATACCTTGCAGGCCGTAGGGCGAAAATGTCCACTCCAGACCAAGCGTTTGCCAGAGCGAGGCCAGCCACCCCTGGCGACCATAGACGCTAAGAATGCCAAAAACGGCGACCAGCACCGGGAGGATCAAGGTCATTGCGCACAGACGCAACAGCGCTAGTCGCCCCGGAAAGCGCCTGCGATAGAGGGCGCGGGCAAGGAATATCGCGGGCACGACAGAGAGCAGCGACGAGAGAAACGCCTGCCAGAAGGAGAAGCGCACCACATGCCACAGGTAGCTGTCCTGCCAGACTGTCGTCCAGTCACCCTGCGGCGCGTTCCACCACAGGGCGAGAAACGCCGCCAGTGCAACCGCTACCACCAGCGTGGCGGCGCTTACGCCTGGAATTAACCATCCGGGAATTAACGGCTGACGGCGCGTTGCCATTCGCTAATCCATGCCTGACGTTGTGCCGCTACTTCGGCTGGCGTGAACTCCAGCGTGGTTGCTGGTTTGGTTAATTGTTCAAAACCGGCGGGCAGCGTGACGTTTGCTACCGGATACATCCAGTTGCCCGTTGGGATCGCGTTCTGGAAGGCCGGAGAAACCATAAACTGAAGGAATTTTTGTGCCAGCTCTGGCTGCTTGCTGGCAGCGGTGCGGGCGGCGACCTCTACTTGCAGATAGTGACCTTCGCTAAAGTTCGCGGCGGCGTAGTTATCTTTCTTCTCTTCAAGAATGTGATAAGCCGGAGAGGTGGTGTAACTCAGTACCAGGTCGCTTTCGCCTTTCAAAAACAGGCCGTAGGCTTCGCTCCAGCCTTTGGTGACCGTGACCGTTTTCTTCGCCAGTTTCTGCCAGGCTTGTGGGGCGTCATCGCCATAGACTTTTTGCATCCACAACAACAGTCCCAGCCCCGGCGTACTGGTACGCGGATCTTCATAAATCACCCGCCAGTTTTGATCGCTCTCTACCAGCTCTTTCAGGCTTTGCGGCGGTTTTTTCAGTTTGTTCTTGTCATAGACGAAGGCGAAATAGCCGTAATCAAACGGTACGAAAGTGTCATTATTCCAGCCGCCGGGAACGTTCACGGCATTCGCTGCTACACCGCTTTTGGCAAACAGCCCGGTTTTACTGGCGGCATCTAAAAGGTTGTTATCCAGCCCCAGCACCACATCGGCTTTACTATTTTTGCCTTCCATCCGCAGACGGTTGAGCAGTGAGACGCCATCTTCCAGCGCCACCAGTTTCAGTTCGCAGTTGCAGTCGGCTTCGAAGGCTTTTTTAACCACTGGACCTGGCCCCCAGTCGGCGGCGAAGGAGTCGTAGGTGTAGACGGTCAGAACGGGTTTAGCGAAAACAGGCGCTGTACACAACAACAGCAGTGGAAGACATTTTTTTAACACTTTGCACCTCAAAAAAGAGTGGCAAAGGACTTGAGAAGGAGCCTCAAATCCCTTCGCCGGCGTTATCCGGATCAGGTTCGACGGGTATTTTCTCAGCGCACGCGTCCGCGTGGCACCCCGTTGAGAACGGCGTTAGTGTAGTGAGTTTACGGCGACGCGGCAATCATGGATCCGGCGGCGCAAACCATGCTGATTTAAAATCAAACCAGCCGAGGGTGTTCATGCGCAGGCCGCGCATACTGCGCTGCCCCTGAATAATTAGCCAGTGATGGATGAGCGGCACCATTGCTTTACTGGCAACCAGTTGCTGGCACCAGTTCGCCAGATTCATTTCGCCATTGCGCCAGCGGGCGGCGTCGGCTTGCCAGTCGATCGGAATACAGTGTTGTAGCAGCGGCACTTCGCACAGGTGCGCAAACAGCGAAAAATCCAGCGGCAGTGTAAAGTTGGCGCTGTTAAGCCAGATATCGCTTTCGATCTCTCCTTTATGCCACTGATCGTAGCTGATCTCTTGGATTTGCAATGTGACCTGATGACTTGCCAGAATCTGCTGCATGATCCCGGCAATGACCCGATGCTCAATATGATCCTGATAAAAAGTCAGCGTGAGGTTTTCCAGCCCAGCGGGTTTTTCGCAGTGCGTCGGGTGGGCATGATGCCAGCGAGGAAGCAGTCCATAAGCGGGGAACCACAGTTGCTGGTATTGTTCCTCGGCGAAATAGGCCAGATTCGTTGGAGAAAGCACATAACTTATCCAGTCCCTGACTTGCTGATTCGCCCCGCGGTGGGTGCGGCTGTCGAACAGTAAATAGTAGCAACCTTCTTCCTGGCGGCTTTCAATCTCTTTTTCCTCGCCCTGTGGCCCTTTTAGCAACAGACCTCCGGCTGGCTCATTGGAAATTTCCGGCAGAACCCAGACGTTTACTTCGTCGATTAATGCGCGATAACCGAAGAAGTCATCGAATGCCTGAATTTTCAGTTGATTGATGCTGTTGCGGATCACCGCATACGGACCGGTGCCGATGGGATGGCTGGCAAAATTACTGAGGGTTTCCCATTCTCGCGGCAGGATTATCGCCGGAACTTGTCCCAGCAGTAACGGCAACCAGCGGTCCGGCTGCGTGAGATGGATATCCAGCGTCCAGGGCGTCGGCGACACAATTTCAGCAATGTGGGAATAGAGCGGTAGCGTATTGCTTCGTTTTAAAGAAGCGATCACGTCGTTCATTTCCAGTTCACGACCATGATGAAAATGGATGCCAGGACGTAAAAAGAAACGCCAGTGAAGCGGTGAAATTTGCTGCCAGTGGTGGGCTATGTCCGCTTCCAGTTCCCCATTTTCCTCATTTACGCGCGTTAGCGAACTGAAGATTTGCCGGGCGATATGGGTTTCGGAACGGCGCAATGCGCTGCCGGGCAGCAGATTACGCAACGGGCGATAATAGAGCACGCGCAGGATGTGCCTCCCCTGACGGAAGCTACGCCCCAGATGAGAAACCAGCATTTGCCGCACAGTCGCTTTGTCGCCAACCAGCTGTACCAACTGATCGATACGATCCTGCTCCAGCAGGTCCTCTGCTCGCTGCTGTTGTAGCGCCAGCCCGGTATAGAGGAATGTTAAACGCGAGCGTTTGCCGCGCCCGACTTCCGCTTCCCACGTCAGCCAGCCGCGATCCTGCATGGTGTTGAGCAGGGTGCGCATATGACGACGGGAGCAGCTCAATAACTCTGCCAGTTCGTTGAGCGTCGTGTCCTGCGATTTACCCTCGCAGCATTGCCACAGGCGAATGAACTGTTGTTGCAGGCGAGCAGATGGCATAAAAGGGGAACTCCTGCGCAAAAGTCAGCAATTTTATAATCCCTATATTAAGCCAATAATTCCTGACGATGAAGCAAGGAGGTGCCCCATGCGTCAGTTTTATCAGCACTATTTTACCGCGACAGCGACGTTGTGCTGGTTGCGTTGGTTAAGCGTCCCACAACGATTAACCATGCTTGAAGAACTGATGCAGTGGGATGACCGCAATTCTGAAAGTTGACTTGCCTGCATCATGTGTGACTGAGTATTGGTGTAAAATCACCCGCCAGCAGATTATACCTGCTGGTTTTTTTTATTCTCGCCGCGCTAAAAAGGGAACATATGATCTGGATAATGATGATGGCTCGCCGTATGAACGGTGTTTACGCGGCATTTATGCTGGTCGCTTTTATGATGGGGGTGGCCGGGGCGCTACAGGCTCCTACGTTGAGCTTATTTCTGAGTCGTGAGGTTGGCGCGCAACCTTTCTGGATCGGACTCTTTTATACGGTGAATGCTATTGCTGGGATCGGCGTAAGCCTCTGGTTGGCAAAACGTTCTGACAGTCAGGGCGATCGGCGAAAACTGATTATATTTTGCTGTTTGATGGCTATCGGCAATGCGCTATTGTTTGCATTTAATCGTCATTATCTGACGCTTATCACCTGTGGTGTGCTTCTGGCATCGCTGGCCAATACGGCAATGCCACAGTTATTTGCTCTGGCGCGGGAATACGCGGATAACTCGGCGCGAGAAGTGGTGATGTTTAGCTCGGTGATGCGTGCGCAGCTTTCTCTGGCATGGGTTATCGGTCCACCGCTGGCCTTTATGCTGGCGTTGAATTACGGCTTTACAGTGATGTTTTCGATTGCCGCCGGGGTATTCACACTCAGTCTGGTATTGATTGCATTTATGCTTCCGTCTGTGGCGCGGGTAGAGCTGCCGCCGGAAAATGCTTTATCAATGCAAGGTGGCTGGCAGGATAGTAACGTACGGATGTTATTTGTCGCCTCGACGTTAATGTGGACCTGCAACACCATGTACATTATTGATATGCCGTTGTGGATCAGTAGCGAGTTAGGATTGCCAGACAAACTGGCGGGTTTCCTGATGGGGACGGCAGCTGGACTGGAAATACCAGCAATGATTCTGGCTGGCTACTATGTAAAACGTTATGGTAAGCGGCGAATGATGGTCATAGCAGTGGCGGCAGGTGTGCTGTTTTACACCGGATTGATTTTCTTTCATAGCCGTATGGCGTTGATGACGCTGCAACTTTTTAACGCTGTATTTATCGGCATTGTTGCGGGTATTGGGATGCTATGGTTTCAGGATTTAATGCCAGGAAGAGCGGGGGCAGCTACCACCTTATTTACCAACAGTATTTCTACAGGGGTAATTCTGGCTGGCGTTATTCAGGGAGCAATTGCACAAAGTTGGGGGCACTTTGCTGTCTACTGGGTAATTGCGGTTATTTCTGTTGTTGCATTATTTTTAACCGCAAAGGTTAAAGACGTTTGATGACGTGGACGATAGCGGAAAGCCCGGTCATTTGACCGGGCAAGGGAATTAATTCATAAACGCAGGTTGTTTTGCTTCATAACCCGCAATAGCGTCGTCGTGCTGCAAGGTCAGGCCGATGCTGTCCAGACCATTCATCATGCAGTGGCGGCGAAAGGCATCAATAGTAAAGCGATAGGTTTTCTCTCCCGCTTTCACCTCTTGCGCTTCCAGGTCTACATCAAAATGAATCCCCGGATTAGCTTTCACCAGCGCAAACAGCTCATCCACTTCTGCATCGCTTAATTTTACCGGCAGCAGCTGGTTGTTAAAGCTGTTGCCGTAGAAGATGTCAGCGAAACTTGGCGCAATCACCACTTTAAAACCGTAGTCGGTCAATGCCCACGGTGCGTGCTCACGCGAGGAGCCGCAGCCGAAGTTTTCTCGTGCCAGCAAAATGGAAGCGCCCTGATACTGCGGGAAGTTCAGCACGAAGTCCGGGTTTGGCTGTTGGCCTTTTTCATCCAGAAAACGCCAGTCATTAAACAGATGCGCGCCAAAACCCGTACGGGTCACTTTCTGCAAAAACTGTTTCGGGATGATTGCATCGGTATCGACATTGGCGGCATCCAGCGGAACCACCAGGCCTGTGTGTTTGATAAATTTCTCTGCCATGGTGTGCTCCTTATTTAATATTGCGAATGTCGGCGAAATGTCCGGTCACGGCAGCTGCGGCTGCCATTGCCGGGCTGACCAGATGCGTACGCCCGCCGCGCCCCTGGCGGCCTTCAAAGTTACGGTTGCTGGTGGAGGCACAACGTTCGCCCGGATTCAGACGGTCGTTGTTCATCGCCAGACACATTGAGCAGCCAGGCAAGCGCCATTCAAAACCGGCTTCAATAAAGATTTTGTCCAGACCTTCCGCTTCCGCCTGGGCTTTTACCGGACCAGAGCCGGGGACGACCAGAGCCTGTACGCCTGGCGCGACTTTCCGTCCTTTGGCGATTTCTGCCGCCGCACGTAAATCTTCAATGCGCGAGTTGGTGCAGGAACCGATAAACACTTTATCGATAGCCACTTCGGTCAGCGGAATACCCGCTTTCAGCCCCATATAGGCCAACGCTTTTTCTGCTGAGGCGCGCTCAACCGGATCGGCAAACGAAGCCGGATCGGGAATGCTGTCGTTCACGGAAATTACCTGGCCTGGATTGGTGCCCCAGGTGACCTGAGGGGCGATTTCTTCTGCTTGCAGAGTGACAACAGTATCGAAAGTTGCGCCTTCGTCGGTTTGCAGGGTTTTCCAGTAGGCAACGGCATCGTCGAAATCTTTGCCTTTCGGTGCATGTAAACGGCCTTTGACATAGTTAAAGGTCGTTTCGTCCGGCGCAACCAGACCTGCTTTTGCGCCCATTTCGATTGCCATATTGCACAGGGTCATACGACCTTCCATGCTTAAATCACGGATCGCCTCGCCGCAAAACTCCACCACATGACCAGTGCCGCCCGCGCTGCCAGTTTTACCAATAATCGCCAGCACGATATCTTTCGCGGTAATGCCTGGCGCGGCTTTGCCCTGGACCTCAATTTTCATGGTCTTCGCACGACCCTGTTTCAGGGTTTGCGTTGCCAGTACATGTTCAACTTCGGAAGTACCGATACCAAAGGCCAGCGCGCCAAATGCGCCATGAGTGGCGGTATGCGAGTCGCCACAGACAATAGTCATTCCTGGTAAGGTTACGCCTTGTTCCGGCCCCATCACGTGAACGATCCCCTGATAGGGGTGATTCAGGTCATACAGCTCGACGCCAAACTCTTTGCAGTTTTTGATCAGCTCCTGCATCTGGATGCGCGCCATTTCACCGCAGGCATTAATGTCTTTGGTCTGAGTGGAGACGTTGTGATCCATAGTGGCGAAGGTTTTCCCCGGCTGACGTACCGGGCGACCGTGCGCGCGCAGGCCATCGAACGCCTGCGGTGAGGTCACTTCATGTACCAGATGGCGGTCGATATATAACAGAGGGGTTTCGTTTTCGGCTTCGTACACTACGTGAGCGTCGAACAATTTTTCATATAACGTCTTAGCCATGATTACACCCCTTCAGCCACATAGCGGGCAATGATATCGCCCATTTCATCGGTACTAACGGCGGCAGCACCACGGGCTAAATCCCCGGTGCGAACACCTTCTTCTAATGCGCGGTTTATGGCGCGTTCAATGGTGGAAGCCGCATCATCGGCATCCAGACTGTAGCGCAGCAGCAGCGCCAGCGACAGAATTTGCGCAATCGGGTTGGCGATGTTTTTGCCTGCGATATCTGGTGCCGAGCCGCCCGCCGGTTCATACAGACCAAAACCTTGCTCGTTCAGGCTGGCAGAAGGCAACATGCCCATCGAGCCAGTGATCATTGCGCACTCATCAGAAAGAATGTCGCCAAACAGGTTGGAGCACAGCAGAACGTCAAACTGTGATGGATCTTTAATCAGCTGCATGGTGGCGTTGTCGATGTACATATGCACCAGTTCGACATCCGGGTATTCCGTAGCAAGCTCGCTAACAATCTCCCGCCATAAAATAGAGGATTGCAGCACGTTGGCTTTGTCGATTGAGGTGACTTTGCGGCGACGCTTGCGAGCAGATTCAAACGCGATACGGGCAATGCGCTCGATCTCAAAACGGTGATATACCTCAGTATCAAATGCTTTCTCATATTGTCCGCTACCTTCGCGGCCTTTTGGCTGACCGAAATAGATGCCGCCGGTCAGTTCGCGCACACACAGGATATCGAAGCCGTTAGCGGCAATATCAGCACGCAGCGGACAGAATGCTTCCAGCCCCTGATACAGTTTTGCCGGACGCAGGTTGCTGAATAATTTGAAGTGCTTACGCAAAGGCAACAGCGCGCCGCGTTCTGGTTGCTGGTCTGGCGGCAAATGTTCCCATTTCGGGCCGCCTACTGAGCCAAACAGCACGGCATCGGCTTGCTCACAACCTTCAACTGTTGCAGGCGGCAGTGGTTGCCCATGGTTATCAATGGCTGCGCCGCCTACATCGTAATGGCTGGTGGTGATACGCATCGCAAAGCGGTTGCGCACGGCATCCAGCACTTTCAGCGCCTGGGTCATCACTTCCGGACCAATACCGTCCCCCGGCAATACGGCAATATGGTAATTCTTCGACATCACACGGTTTCCTTGTTGTTTTCGTTGTGTTGAGCTTTGCGCTGTAACTCTTTTTCGACTTCTGCGGCCCGCCAGATATTGTTCAGTACGTGCACCATGGCTTTGGCAGAGGACTCGACAATATCGGTGGTCAGGCCGACGCCGTGGAAGCGGCGACCGTTGTAGTTGACGACAATATCCACCTGACCCAGCGCATCTTTACCGTGACCTTTGGCGGTCAGGCTGTATTTCACCAGTTCGACGTTATAGTCAGTGATACGGTTAATCGCCTGATAAACGGCATCTACCGGACCGTTGCCGTTGGCGGCTTCTGCTTTGACTTCTTCGCCGCAGGCCAGTTTGACGGCGGCAGTAGCAATATCGTTAGAACCTGACTGCACGCTGAAGTAATCCAGACGGAAATGTTCCGGCTCTTCTTGCTGTTTACCGATGAAGGCCAGCGCCTCCAGATCGTAATCAAACACCTGACCTTTTTTGTCTGCCAACTTCAGGAAGGCGTCGTACAGATTGTCTAAATTATATTCACTTTCTTTATAACCCATCTCATCCATGCGGTGTTTCACTGCCGCACGGCCCGAACGAGAGGTCAGATTCAGCTGGATTTGGTTCAGACCAATAGATTCTGGTGTCATGATTTCGTAGTTTTCGCGGTTTTTCAGCACGCCATCCTGGTGAATACCGGAAGAGTGTGCGAATGCGCCGCTGCCAACAATGGCTTTGTTTGCCGGGATCGGCATATTACAAATCTGGCTAACTAACTGGCTGGTGCGCCATATTTCCTGGTGATTAATGGCGGTATGGACGTTAAGAATATCCTTACGAACTTTGATAGCCATGATCACTTCTTCCAGGGAACAGTTACCGGCACGTTCGCCGATCCCGTTCATTGCACCTTCCACCTGGCGTGCTCCGGCATGCACCGCCGCCAGTGAGTTGCCGACTGCCAGGCCCAAATCGTCGTGGGTGTGTACGGAAATAATGGCTTTGTCGATGTTAGGCACGCGTTCATACAGGCCGCTGATGATTTCAGCGAACTCAAACGGCATGGTGTAGCCTACGGTGTCCGGAATGTTGATGGTGGTGGCACCGGCATTAATCGCTGCTTCGACGACTCGCGCCAGATCGGCAATGGGTGTACGCCCGGCATCTTCGCAAGAAAATTCAACATCATCGGTATAATTACGGGCGCGTTTCACCATATAGATAGCGCGTTCAATTACGTCGTCCAGCGTGCTGCGCAGCTTGGTGGCGATGTGCATTGGCGAAGTGGCAATGAAGGTATGAATACGGAAGGCTTCGGCGACTTTCAGGGATTCAGCCGCCACGTCAATATCTTTCTCCACGCAGCGAGCTAACGCGCATACGCGGCTGTTTTTGATCTGACGGGCGATGGTTTGCACTGATTCAAAATCGCCCGGCGAAGAGACGGGGAACCCGACTTCCATCACGTCAACACCCATACGCTCAAGGGCCAGCGCAATTTGCAGTTTTTCTTTCACACTCAAGCTTGCCTGTAACGCCTGTTCACCGTCGCGCAATGTGGTATCGAAAATAATGACTTGCTGGCTCATGGTTTGGGTCCTTGTCTCTTTTAGAGCGCCTCGCTTCGGGCATAAAAAAACCCGCGCAATGGCGCGGGTTTTTGTTTGACTGCGTGCTGGCTTAATGCTGAATGCCGCTCACTGGTCTACCGCGCAAAGAAGATGCGTTTAGTAGTAGTAGACCGATAAAGCGAATGATGTGAGTCATTAAATCAGCTCCAGATGAATGCGATATGCTTTTAGAGTTACTGGATACAAAAACGGATGTCAACCCTGATGCAACAAAAACATCCCGCCCGCGTGAGTTCTGCATCCGTCAAATTAGCTAATTGTGCTGTGGCTGTTAAAACAAGCGATATTAATTTCTGCTTAACCATACATACATTTCATTGCTTGACATACTTCAGAATAATTTATTGCATTTAATCAACGAAGCAAGAGTGGGTGAAACGTGCTGGTTACCCAAGCTATCCTGATGATTTATATTGAATTTATATGTTTTGTGAATTTCTTGATATTGATTTGGTGAATATTATTGTTGGATTAATGTTAAGGTTTGATGCATTAAATATATAAATTAATTATTAAAAAGGCACGTTTAATCCATTTTTATGATGATTGAGTATTCGTGGTACTTATGATTAGATCGTTTTCGCAACAAAAACATTATGGATTATTATGCTGTGGTAAATGACTCTTTCCTCGGCAGTGGATTCTGTTTTTATCAGAACCCGTATCTTTATGTTTTCCTAATTTTACGCATTTTCCTTTTTCTTATTTTATATGCATGATAAATCATATTCTTCAGGATTATTTCTCTGCATTCCAATAAGGGAAAGGGAGTTACGTGTGACAGTGGAGTTAAGTATGCCAGAGGTACAAACAGATCATCCAGAGACGGTGGAGTTAAGCAAGCCACAGCTACGCATGGTCGATCTCAACTTATTAACCGTTTTCGATGCCGTGATGCAGGAGCAAAATATCACCCGTGCCGCTCATGTTCTGGGAATGTCGCAGCCTGCGGTCAGTAACGCTGTTGCACGCCTGAAGGTGATGTTTAATGACGAGCTTTTTGTTCGTTATGGACGTGGTATTCAACCAACTGCTCGCGCATTTCAACTTTTTGGTTCAGTTCGTCAGGCATTGCAACTAGTTCAAAATGAATTGCCGGGTTCAGGTTTTGAGCCCGCAAGCAGTGAACGCGTATTCCATCTTTGCGTTTGCAGCCCATTAGACAGCATTCTGACCTCGCAGATTTATAATCACGTTGAGCAGATTGCGCCAAATATACATGTTATGTTCAAATCTTCATTAAATCAGAATACTGAACATCAGCTGCGTTATCAGGAAACGGAGTTTGTGATTAGTTATGAAGACTTCCATCGTCCTGAATTTACCAGTGTGCCATTATTTAAAGATGAAATGGTGCTGGTAGCCAGCAAAAATCATCCAACAATTAAAGGCCCGTTACTGAAACATGATGTTTATAATGAACAACATGCGGCGGTTTCGCTCGATCGTTTCGCGTCATTTAGTCAACCGTGGTATGACACGGTAGACAAGCAAGCCAGTATCGCGTATCAGGGCATGGCAATGATGAGCGTACTTAGCGTGGTGTCGCAAACGCATCTGGTCGCTATTGCGCCGCGTTGGCTGGCTGAAGAGTTCGCTGAATCCTTAGAATTACAGGTATTACCGCTGCCGTTAAAACAAAACAGCAGAACCTGCTATCTCTCCTGGCATGAAGCTGCCGGGCGCGATAAAGGCCATCAGTGGATGGAAGAGCAATTAGTCTCAATTTGCAAACGCTAACTGAATGCAGAATAGGCCAGACATTAATGTCTGGTTTATTCTGTATTTTTTATTGAATGTAGAATTTTATTCTGAATGTGTGATCTCGCTATTTTAGGATTAATTCAAAAAATAGATAAATTGCTGTAAGTTGTGGGATTCAGCCGATTTATTATCAATTTAATTCTCCGTAGTGGAGGATTTTATCGTTTCTTTTCACCTTTCCTCCTGTTTATTCTTATTACCCGGCGTTTATGTCTCTGGCGGCTAATTGCTTAAGCAAGATCGGACGGTTAATGTGTTTTACACATTTTTTTCCGTCAAACAGTGAGGCAGGCCATGGAGATGTTGTCTGGAGCCGAGATGGTCGTCCGATCGCTTATCGATCAGGGCGTTAAACAAGTATTCGGTTATCCCGGAGGCGCGGTCCTTGATATTTACGATGCACTGCATACCGTGGGGGGTATCGATCATGTATTAGTTCGTCATGAGCAAGCAGCGGTGCATATGGCTGATGGTCTGGCGCGCGCAACCGGGGAAGTCGGCGTCGTGCTGGTAACGTCGGGTCCAGGGGCGACCAATGCGATTACTGGCATCGCCACCGCTTATATGGATTCCGTTCCATTAGTTGTCCTTTCCGGGCAGGTAGCGACCTCGTTGATAGGCTACGATGCCTTTCAGGAGTGCGACATGGTGGGGATTTCCCGCCCGGTGGTTAAACACAGTTTTCTGGTTAAGCAAACGGAAGACATTCCGCAGGTGCTGAAAAAGGCTTTCTGGCTTGCGGCAAGTGGTCGCCCTGGACCAGTGGTAGTTGATTTACCGAAAGATATTCTTAATCCTGCGAACAAATTACCTTATGTCTGGCCGGAGTCGGTCAGTATGCGTTCTTACAATCCCACTACCACCGGACATAAAGGGCAAATAAAGCGCGCTCTGCAAGCGCTGGTGGCGGCAAAAAAACCGGTTGTTTACGTAGGTGGTGGGGTCATCACGGCTGGCTGCCATCAGCAGCTGAGAGAAATGGTGGAGGCGTTGAATCTGCCCGTTGTTTCCTCATTGATGGGGCTGGGGGCGTTTCCGGCAACGCATCGTCAGGCATTGGGCATGCTGGGAATGCACGGCACCTACGAAGCCAATATGACGATGCATAACGCGGATGTGATTTTTGCCGTCGGGGTACGGTTTGATGATCGAACGACGAACAATCTGACAAAGTACTGCCCAAATGCCACTGTTCTGCATATCGATATTGATCCTACCTCCATTTCTAAAACCGTGACGGCTGATATCCCGATTGTGGGGGATGCTCGCCAGGTTCTCGAACAAATGTTTGAACTCTTGTCGCAAGAATCCACCCATCAACCGCTGGATGAGATCCGCGACTGGTGGCAGCAGATTGAACAGTGGCGCACTCGTCAATGCCTGAAATATGACACCCACAGTGAAAAGATTAAACCGCAGGCGGTGATCGAGACTCTTTGGCGGTTGACGAAGGGGGACGCTTACGTGACCTCCGATGTTGGGCAACACCAGATGTTCGCCGCGCTTTATTATCCATTCGACAAACCCCGTCGCTGGATCAATTCCGGAGGCCTCGGCACCATGGGCTTTGGTCTGCCTGCGGCGTTGGGCGTCAAAATGGCGTTGCCAGAAGAAACCGTGGTTTGCGTCACTGGCGACGGCAGTATTCAGATGAACATTCAGGAATTGTCTACAGCGTTGCAATACGCGTTGCCCGTACTGGTGGTGAATCTCAATAACCGCTATCTGGGGATGGTGAAACAGTGGCAGGACATGATCTATTCCGGCCGTCATTCACAATCTTATATGCAATCGCTACCCGATTTCGTCCGTCTGGCAGAAGCCTATGGGCATGTCGGGCTTCAGATTTCTCATCCGCAAGAGCTGGAAAGCAAACTTAGCGAGGCGCTGGAACAGGTGCGCAATAATCGCCTGGTGTTTGTTGATGTCACCGTTGATGGCAGTGAGCACGTCTACCCGATGCAGATTCGCGGGGGTGGAATGGATGAAATGTGGTTAAGTAAAACGGAGAGAACCTGATTATGCGCCGGATATTATCAGTCTTACTCGAAAATGAATCAGGCGCGTTATCCCGCGTGATTGGCCTTTTTTCCCAGCGTGGCTATAACATTGAAAGCCTGACCGTCGCACCAACCGACGATCCGACATTATCGCGTATGACCATCCAGACCGTGGGCGATGAAAAAGTGCTTGAGCAGATCGAAAAGCAATTACACAAGCTGGTCGATGTATTACGCGTGAGCGAGTTGGGGCAGGGGGCGCATGTTGAGCGGGAAATCATGCTGGTGAAAATTCAGGCCAGCGGCTACGGACGTGACGAAGTGAAACGTAATACGGAAATATTCCGTGGGCAAATTATCGATGTCACCCCATCGCTTTATACCGTTCAATTAGCAGGCACCAGCGATAAACTTGATGCATTTTTAGCATCGATTCGCGATGTGGCGAAAATTGTGGAAGTTGCTCGCTCTGGCGTGGTCGGACTTTCGCGCGGCGATAAAATAATGCGTTGAGAACGATCTCAATGCGCAATTTGCAGCCCAACATGTCACGTTGGGCTTTTTTTGCGAAATCAGTGGGAACCTGGAATAAAAGCAGTTGCCGCAGTTAATTTTCTGCGCTTAGATGTTAATGAATTTAACCCATACCAGTACAATGGCTATGGTTTTTACATTTTACGCAAGGGGCAACTGTGAAACTGGATGAAATCGCTCGGCTGGCGGGAGTGTCGCGGACCACTGCAAGCTACGTTATTAACGGCAAAGCGAAGCAATACCGTGTGAGCGACAAAACCGTTGAAAAAGTTATGGCTGTGGTGCGTGAGCACAATTACCACCCGAACGCCGTGGCAGCTGGGCTTCGTGCTGGACGCACTCGTTCTATTGGTCTTGTGATCCCCGATCTGGAGAACACCAGCTATACCCGCATCGCTAACTATCTTGAACGCCAGGCGCGGCAACGAGGTTATCAACTGCTGATTGCTTGTTCAGAAGATCAGCCAGACAACGAAATGCGCTGTATTGAGCATCTTTTACAGCGTCAGGTTGATGCCATTATTGTTTCGACGTCGTTGCCACCAGAGCATCCTTTTTATCAACGCTGGGCTAACGACCCGTTCCCGATTGTCGCGCTGGACCGCGCCCTCGATCGTGAACATTTCACCAGCGTGGTTGGTGCCGATCAGGATGATGCCGAAATGCTGGCAGAAGAGTTACGTAAGTTTCCCGCCGAGACGGTGCTTTATCTTGGTGCGCTGCCGGAGCTTTCTGTCAGCTTCTTGCGTGAGCAAGGTTTCCGTACTGCCTGGAAAGATGATCCGCGCGAAGTGCATTTCCTTTATGCCAACAGCTATGAGCGGGAGGCCGCAGCCCAATTATTCGAAAAATGGCTGGAAACGCATCCGATGCCGCAGGCGCTGTTCACAACTTCGTTTGCATTGTTGCAAGGGGTGATGGATGTCACGCTACGTCGCGACGGCAAACTGCCTTCTGACCTGGCAATTGCCACCTTTGGCGATAACGAACTGCTCGACTTCTTACAGTGTCCGGTATTGGCAGTGGCTCAACGTCACCGCGATGTCGCAGAGCGTGTGCTGGAAATTGTCCTGGCAAGCCTGGACGAACCGCGTAAGCCAAAGCCTGGTTTAACACGCATTAAACGTAATCTCTATCGCCGCGGTGTGCTCAGCCGTAGCTAAGCCGCGAACAAAACGACGCGCCAGGTGAATTTCCCACTGGCGCGTCGAGTACGGGAATGGACATCAATATCCTTAAAGTAAATAAGACTATTCCTGGCTATTATTGATAAGTCTTTTTAAACCCGCCCGTTAATTAACTCATTTGCTGAAATTCGCAATAATTAAGTAATATCGGCAGTGCGTTTTTGCATTATTTTGTTACATGCCGAGATGAATTGCCCATTTAGCAAACACTTTTCTTTGCTTTTGCGCAAAACCCGTTGGCATCAAGCGCCACACAGACGCAACAGGGACTGTTAACCGGGGAAGATATGTCCTAAAATGCCGCTCGCGTCGCAAACTGACACTTTATATTTGCTGTGGAAAATAGTGAGTCATTTTAAAACGGTGATGACGATGAGGGATTTTTTCTTACAGCTATTCATAACGTTAATTTGCTTCGCACGTTGGACGTAAAATAAACAACGCTGATATTAGCCGTAAACATCGGGTTTTTTACCTCGGTATGCCTTGTGACTCGCTTGACAAGCTTTTCCTCCGCTCCGTAAACTCCTTTCAGTGGGAAATTGTGGGGCAAAGTGGGGATAAGGGGTGAGGCTGGCATGTTCCGGGGAGCAACGTTAGTCAATCTCGACAGCAAAGGGCGCTTATCAGTGCCTACCCGTTATCGGGAACAGCTGCTTGAGAACGCTGCCGGTCAAATGGTTTGCACCATTGACATTCATCACCCGTGCCTGCTGCTTTACCCCCTGCCTGAATGGGAAATTATCGAGCAAAAATTATCGCGTCTGTCGAGCATGAACCCAGTTGAGCGCCGTGTGCAGCGTCTTCTGTTAGGTCATGCCAGCGAATGTCAGATGGATGGCGCCGGTCGATTGTTAATTGCGCCAGTACTGCGGCAACATGCCGGGCTGACAAAAGAAGTGATGCTGGTTGGACAGTTCAACAAGTTTGAGCTGTGGGATGAAACAACCTGGCATCAACAGGTCAAGGAAGATATCGACGCAGAGCAGTTGGCTACCGGTAACTTATCGGAGCGACTGCAGGACTTGTCTCTATAAAATGATGGAAAACTATAAACATACTACGGTGCTACTGGATGAAGCCGTTAATGGCCTCAATATCCGTCCTGATGGCATCTACATTGATGGGACTTTTGGTCGCGGTGGTCACTCACGTCTGATCCTCTCGCAGCTTGGCGAAGAGGGGCGTTTGCTGGCGATCGATCGCGACCCGCAGGCTATCGCCGTTGCGAAGACTATTGATGATCCGCGCTTCTCCATCATCCACGGACCTTTCTCCGCGCTGGGCGAATACGTTGCCGAGCGCGATCTTATCGGCAAGATCGACGGCATTCTCCTCGATCTTGGCGTCTCTTCACCGCAACTTGATGATGCTGAACGCGGCTTTTCCTTTATGCGCGATGGTCCGCTGGACATGCGTATGGACCCAACCCGTGGGCAGTCAGCCGCTGAATGGCTACAAACCGCAGAAGAAGCCGATATCGCCTGGGTATTGAAAACCTATGGTGAAGAGCGTTTTGCCAAACGCATTGCCCGCGCCATTGTCGAGCGTAACCGCGAACAACCGATGACCCGCACCAAAGAACTGGCAGAAGTCGTGGCTGCCGCAACGCCGGTGAAAGACAAATTCAAACATCCTGCGACCCGTACCTTCCAGGCGGTGCGCATTTGGGTAAACAGTGAACTGGAGGAGATCGAGCAGGCGCTAAAAAGCTCGCTCAACGTGCTGGCCCCGGGTGGGCGGCTTTCGATCATCAGCTTCCACTCTCTGGAAGACCGCATTGTGAAACGTTTTATGCGTGAAAACAGCCGCGGTCCGCAAGTTCCGGCAGGGTTACCGATGACTGAAGAGCAGCTCAAAAAACTGGGTGGCCGTCAGCTGCGAGCACTAGGCAAGTTGATGCCGGGCGAAGAAGAGGTGGCTGAGAACCCTCGTGCCCGTAGTTCAGTTCTGCGCATTGCAGAGAGGACGAACGCATGATCAGCAGAGTGACAGAAGCTCTAAGCAAAGTTAAAGGATCGATGGGAAGCCACGAGCGCCATGCATTGCCTGGGGTTATCGGTGACGATCTTTTGCGATTTGGGAAGCTGCCACTCTGCCTGTTCATTTGCATTATTTTGACAGCGGTGACCGTGGTGACCACGGCGCACCATACCCGTTTACTAACCGCTCAGCGCGAACAATTGGTGCTGGAGCGAGATGCTTTAGACATTGAATGGCGCAATCTGATCCTTGAAGAGAATGCGCTCGGCGACCATAGCCGGGTGGAAAGGATTGCTACGGAAAAGCTGCAAATGCAGCATGTTGATCCGTCACAAGAAAATATCGTAGTGCAAAAATAAGGATAAACGCGACGCATGAAAGCAGCGGCGAAAACGCAGAAACCAAAACGTCAGGAAGAACATGCCAACTTTATCAGTTGGCGTTTTGCGTTGTTATGCGGCTGTATTCTTCTGGCGCTGGCTTTTCTGCTCGGACGCGTAGCGTGGTTACAAGTTATCTCCCCGGATATGCTGGTGAAAGAGGGGGATATGCGCTCCCTTCGCGTTCAGCAAGTCTCTACCTCCCGCGGCATGATTACTGACCGTTCTGGTCGCCCGTTAGCGGTGAGTGTGCCAGTAAAAGCGATCTGGGCCGACCCGAAAGAAGTGCATGACGCTGGCGGTATCAGCGTCGGTGACCGTTGGAAGGCGCTGGCTAACGCGCTCAACATTCCATTGGATCAGCTCTCAGCACGCATTAACGCCAACCCGAAAGGGCGCTTTATTTATCTGGCGCGTCAGGTAAACCCTGACATGGCAGACTACATCAAAAAACTGAAACTGCCGGGGATTCATCTGCGTGAAGAATCTCGCCGTTATTATCCGTCCGGCGAAGTGACCGCTCACCTCATCGGCTTTACCAACGTCGATAGCCAGGGGATTGAGGGCGTCGAGAAGAGTTTTGATAAATGGCTTACCGGGCAACCGGGCGAACGTATTGTGCGTAAAGACCGCTATGGTCGTGTAATTGAAGATATTTCTTCTACCGACAGCCAGGCCGCGCACAACCTTGCGTTGAGCATTGATGAACGCCTGCAGGCGCTGGTTTATCGCGAACTGAACAACGCGGTAGCCTTTAACAAGGCTGAATCCGGTAGCGCCGTGCTGGTGGATGTCAACACCGGTGAAGTGCTGGCGATGGCTAACAGCCCGTCATATAACCCAAACAATCTGAGTGGCACGCCGAAAGAGGCGATGCGTAACCGTACCATCACCGACGTGTTTGAACCTGGCTCAACGGTCAAACCGATGGTGGTGATGACCGCCTTGCAACGTGGCGTGGTGCGGGAAAACTCGGTACTGAATACCGTTCCTTATCGAATTAACGGCCACGAAATCAAAGACGTGGCACGCTACAGCGAATTAACCCTGACCGGGGTATTACAGAAGTCGAGTAACGTCGGTGTATCCAAGCTGGCGTTAGCGATGCCGTCCTCAGCGTTAGTAGATACTTACTCACGTTTTGGACTGGGAAAAGCGACCAATTTGGGGTTGGTCGGAGAACGCAGTGGCTTATATCCTCAAAAACAACGGTGGTCTGACATAGAGAGGGCCACCTTCTCTTTCGGCTACGGGCTAATGGTAACACCGTTACAGTTAGCACGAGTCTACGCAACTATCGGCAGCTACGGTATCTATCGCCCGCTGTCGATTACCAAAGTTGACCCCCCGGTTCCCGGTGAATGTGTCTTCCCGGAATCCATTGTCCGCACTGTGGTGCATATGATGGAAAGCGTGGCGCTACCGGGCGGCGGCGGCGTGAAGGCGGCGATTAAAGGCTATCGTATCGCCATTAAAACCGGTACTGCGAAAAAGGTTGGGCCGGACGGTCGCTACATTAATAAATATATTGCTTATACCGCAGGCGTTGCGCCTGCGAGTCAGCCGCGCTTCGCACTGGTTGTTGTTATCAACGATCCGCAGGCGGGTAAATACTACGGCGGCGCCGTTTCCGCACCGGTCTTTGGTGCCATCATGGGCGGCGTATTGCGTACCATGAACATCGAGCCGGATGCGCTGACAACGGGCGATAAAAATGAATTTGTGATTAATCAAGGCGAGGGGACAGGTGGCAGATCGTAATTTGCGCGACCTTCTTGCTCCGTGGGTGCCAGACGCACCTTCGCGAGCACTGCGAGAGATGACACTCGACAGCCGTGTGGCTGCGGCGGGCGATCTCTTTGTAGCTGTAGTAGGTCATCAGGCGGACGGGCGTCGATATATCCCGCAGGCGATAGCGCAAGGTGTGGCTGCCATTATTGCAGAGGCGAAAGATGAGGCGACCGACGGTGAAATCCGTGAAATGCACGGCGTACCGGTCATCTATCTCAGCCAGCTCAATGAGCGTTTATCTGCACTGGCGGGCCGCTTTTACCATGAACCCTCTGACAATTTACGTCTCGTGGGCGTAACGGGCACCAACGGCAAAACTACGACGACCCAGCTTCTGGCGCAGTGGTGCCAACTGCTTGGCGAAACCAGCGCGGTGATGGGCACTGTAGGTAATGGTCTGCTGGGGAAAGTGATCCCGACAGAAAATACCACTGGTTCGGCAGTCGATGTTCAGCATGAGCTGGCGGGGCTGGTGGATCAGGGCGCGACTTTTTGCGCAATGGAAGTTTCCTCCCACGGGCTGGTACAGCACCGTGTGGCGGCATTGAAATTTGCGGCGTCAGTTTTTACCAACTTAAGCCGCGATCACCTTGATTATCATGGTGATATGGAACACTACGAAGCAGCGAAATGGCTGCTTTATTCTGAACATCATTGCGGTCAGGCAATTATTAACGCCGACGATGCAGTGGGCCGTCGCTGGCTGGCAAAACTGCCGGACGCAGTTGCGGTATCAATGGAAGAACATATCAATCCGAACTGTCACGGGCGCTGGCTGAAAGCGAACGAAGTGAACTATCACGACAGCGGTGCGACTATTCGCTTTAGCTCAAGCTGGGGCGATGGCGAAATTGAAAGCCGCCTGATGGGCGCTTTTAACGTCAGCAACCTGCTGCTCGCGCTGGCGACACTGCTGGCGCTGGGCTATCCACTGGCTGATCTGCTGAAAACCGCTGCTCGTCTGCAACCGGTTTGCGGACGTATGGAAGTGTTCACTGCGCCAGGCAAACCGACGGTGGTGGTGGATTACGCGCATACGCCGGATGCACTGGAAAAAGCCTTACAGGCGGCTCGCCTGCACTGTGCGGGCAAGCTGTGGTGCGTCTTTGGCTGTGGTGGCGATCGTGATAAAGGCAAACGTCCACTGATGGGCGCAATTGCTGAAGAGTTTGCTGACGTAGCGGTGGTAACGGACGATAACCCGCGCACCGAAGAACCGCGAGCCATCATCAACGATATTCTGGCGGGAATGCTGGACGCCGGACATGCCAAAGTGATGGAAGGCCGTGCTGAAGCGGTGACTTGCGCCGTTATGCAGGCTAAAGAGAATGATGTGGTGCTGCTCGCGGGTAAAGGCCATGAAGATTACCAGATTGTTGGCAATCAGCGCCTGGACTACTCCGATCGCGTCACGGTGGCGCGTCTGCTGGGGGTGATCGCATGATTAGCGTAACCCTTAGCCAACTTACCGATATTCTCAACGGTGAACTAAAAGGGGCAGATATTACCCTTGATGCGGTAACCACTGACACGCGAAAACTGACGCCGGGCTGCCTGTTCGTGGCCCTGAAAGGCGAACGTTTCGATGCCCATGATTTTGCCGACCAGGCGAAAGCGGGAGGCGCGGGCGCACTACTGGTCAGCCGTCCTCTTGATATCGATCTGCCGCAGTTAATCGTCAAGGATACGCGTCTGGCGTTTGGCGAACTGGCTGCGTGGGTTCGCCAGCAAGTTCCGGCGCGCGTGGTCGCTCTGACGGGGTCCTCCGGCAAAACCTCCGTAAAAGAGATGACGGCGGCGATTTTAAGCCAGTGCGGCAACACGCTTTATACGGCAGGTAATCTCAACAATGACATCGGCGTACCGATGACGCTGCTGCGCTTAACGCCGGAATATGATTACGCAGTTATTGAACTTGGCGCGAACCATCAGGGCGAAATTGCCTGGACTGTTAGTCTGACTCGCCCGGAAGCGGCGCTGGTCAACAACCTGGCGGCGGCGCACCTGGAAGGTTTCGGCTCTTTGGCTGGCGTGGCAAAAGCGAAAGGCGAAATCTTTAGCGGCCTGCCGGAAAACGGTATCGCCATTATGAACGCCGACAACAACGACTGGCTGAACTGGCAGAGCGTAATTGGCTCACGCAAAGTGTGGCGTTTCTCACCCAATGCCGCCAATAGCGATTTCACCGCCAACAATATCCATGTGACTTCGCACGGTACGGAATTTACGCTACAAACCCCAACGGGTAGCGTTGATGTTCTGCTGCCGTTGCCGGGGCGTCACAATATTGCGAATGCGCTGGCAGCCGCCGCGCTCTCTATGTCCGTGGGCGCAACGCTTGATGCTATCAAAGCAGGGCTGGCAAATCTGAAAGCTGTTCCAGGCCGTCTGTTCCCCATCCAACTGACAGAAAACCAGTTGCTGCTCGACGACTCCTACAACGCCAATGTCGGTTCGATGACCGCAGCAGTCCAGGTACTGGCTGAAATGCCAGGCTACCGCGTGCTGGTGGTGGGCGATATGGCAGAACTGGGCGCTGAAAGCGAAGCTTGCCACGTACAGGTGGGCGAAGCGGCGAAGGCCGCTGGTATTGACTGCGTGTTAAGCGTGGGTAAACAAAGCCATGCTATCAGCACCGCCAGCGGCGTTGGCGAACATTTTGCCGATAAAACCGCGCTTATCGCGCATCTTAAATCACTGATTGCTGAGCAACAGGTAATTACGATTTTAGTTAAGGGTTCACGTAGTGCCGCCATGGAAGAGGTAGTACGCGCTTTACAGGAGAATGGGACATGTTAGTTTGGCTGGCCGAACATTTGGTCAAATATTATTCCGGCTTTAACGTCTTTTCCTATCTGACGTTTCGCGCCATCGTCAGCCTGCTGACCGCACTGTTCATCTCATTGTGGATGGGCCCGCGTATGATTGCTCATTTGCAAAAACTTTCCTTTGGCCAGGTGGTGCGTAACGACGGCCCAGAATCACATTTCAGCAAGCGCGGTACGCCGACCATGGGCGGGATTATGATCCTGACAGCGATTGTGATCTCCGTGCTGCTGTGGGCTTACCCGTCCAATCCGTACGTCTGGTGTGTGTTGGTGGTGCTGGTAGGTTACGGTGTTATTGGCTTTGTCGATGACTATCGCAAAGTGGTGCGTAAAGATACCAAAGGGTTGATCGCTCGCTGGAAATACTTCTGGATGTCGGTCATTGCGCTGGGTGTCGCCTTCGCGCTGTACCTTGCCGGGAAAGACACACCCGCAACGCAGTTGGTGGTCCCGTTCTTTAAAGATGTGATGCCGCAACTGGGGCTGTTCTACATTCTGTTGGCTTACTTCGTCATTGTGGGGACTGGCAACGCGGTAAACCTGACCGATGGTCTCGACGGTCTGGCAATTATGCCGACCGTATTTGTCGCCGGTGGTTTTGCGCTGGTGGCATGGGCGACTGGCAACATGAACTTTGCCAGCTATTTACACATACCGTATCTGCGACACGCCGGGGAACTGGTCATTGTCTGTACCGCGATAGTCGGGGCTGGGCTGGGCTTCCTGTGGTTTAACACCTATCCGGCGCAGGTCTTTATGGGCGATGTCGGTTCGCTGGCGTTAGGTGGTGCGTTAGGCATTATCGCCGTACTGCTACGTCAGGAATTCCTGCTGGTGATTATGGGGGGCGTGTTCGTGGTAGAAACGCTTTCCGTCATCCTGCAGGTCGGCTCCTTTAAACTGCGCGGACAACGTATTTTCCGCATGGCGCCGATTCATCACCACTATGAACTGAAAGGCTGGCCGGAACCGCGCGTCATTGTGCGTTTCTGGATTATTTCGCTGATGCTGGTCCTGATTGGTCTGGCAACGCTGAAGGTACGTTAATCATGGCTGATTACCAGGGTAAAAATGTCGTCATTATCGGCCTGGGCCTCACCGGGCTTTCTTGCGTGGACTTTTTCCTCGCTCGCGGTGTGACGCCGCGCGTCATGGATACGCGGATGACACCGCCTGGTCTGGATAAATTACCCGAAGCCGTAGAACGCCACACGGGCGGCCTCAATGATGAATGGCTGATGGCGGCAGATCTGATTGTCGCCAGTCCCGGTATTGCGCTGGCGCATCCTTCCTTAAGCGCTGCCGCTGATGCCGGAATCGAAATCGTTGGCGATATCGAGCTGTTCTGCCGAGAAGCACAAGCACCGATTGTGGCGATTACCGGTTCTAACGGCAAAAGCACGGTCACCACGCTAGTGGGGGAAATGGCGAAAGCGGCGGGGGTTAACGTTGGTGTGGGGGGCAATATTGGCCTGCCAGCGTTGATGCTGCTGGATGATGAGTGCGAACTGTACGTGCTGGAACTGTCGAGTTTTCAGCTGGAAACTACTTCCAGTTTGCAGGCGGTAGCAGCGACCATTCTGAACGTGACTGAAGATCATATGGATCGCTATCCATTCGGTTTACAACAGTACCGTGCGGCAAAGTTGCGCATTTACGAAAACGCGAAAGTTTGCGTGGTTAATGCCGATGATGCCTTAACAATGCCGATTCGCGGTGCGGATGAATGTTGCGTCAGCTTTGGCGTCAACATGGGTGACTATCACCTGAATCATCAGCAGGGTGAAACCTGGCTGCGGGTGAAAGGCGAGAAAGTGCTGAACGTGAAAGAGATGAAACTTTCCGGGCAGCATAACTACACCAATGCGCTGGCGGCGCTGGCGCTGGCAGATGCCGCAGGGTTACCGCGTGCCAGCAGCCTGAAAGCGTTAACCACGTTCACCGGTCTGCCGCATCGCTTTGAAGTCGTGCTGGAGCACAATGGCGTACGCTGGATTAACGATTCAAAAGCGACCAACGTCGGCAGTACGGAAGCGGCGCTGAATGGCCTGCACGTAGACGGCACGCTACATTTGTTGCTGGGCGGCGATGGTAAATCGGCAGACTTCAGCCCACTGGCGCGCTATCTGAATGGCGATAACGTTCGTCTGTATTGTTTTGGCCGTGACGGCGTGCAACTGGCGGCGCTACGCCCAGAAGTGGCAGAACAAACCGAAACCATGGAACAGGCGATGCGCTTACTGGCTTCGCGTGTTCAGCCAGGTGATATGGTTCTGCTCTCTCCGGCCTGTGCCAGCCTTGATCAATTCAAGAACTTTGAACAACGAGGCAATGAGTTTGCCCGTCTGGCGAAGGAGTTAGGTTGATGCGTTTATCTCTCCCTCGCCTGAAAATGCCGCGCCTGCCAGGATTCAGTATTCTGGTATGGATCTTTACGGCGCTGAAAGGCTGGGTGATGGGCTCGCGGGAAAAAGATACCGACAGCCTGATCATGTACGATCGCACGCTGGTTTGGCTGACTTTCGGCCTCGCAGCGATCGGCTTTATCATGGTGACCTCGGCGTCAATGCCTATTGGGCAACGCTTAACCAACGATCCGTTCTTCTTCGCGAAGCGTGATGGCGTCTATCTGATCATGGCATTCATTCTGGCGATCATTACGCTGCGTCTGCCGATGGAGTTCTGGCAACGCTACAGTGCCACGATGTTGCTCGGATCAATCATCCTGCTGATGATTGTGCTGGTGGTGGGTAGCTCGGTTAAAGGCGCATCGCGTTGGATCGATCTCGGCTTGCTACGTATCCAGCCTGCGGAGCTAACCAAGCTGTCGCTGTTTTGCTATATCGCCAACTATCTGGTGCGTAAAGGCGACGAAGTGCGTAATAACCTGCGTGGCTTCCTGAAACCAATGGGCGTGATTCTGGTGTTGGCAGTGTTACTGCTGGCACAGCCAGACCTTGGTACGGTGGTGCTGCTGTTTGTGACTACGCTGGCGATGTTGTTCTTGGCGGGAGCGAAATTGTGGCAGTTCATTGCCATTATTGGCATGGGGATTTCAGCGGTTGTGTTGCTGATCCTCGCCGAACCGTATCGTATTCGCCGTGTTACCGCATTCTGGAACCCGTGGGAAGATCCCTTTGGCAGCGGCTATCAGTTAACGCAATCGCTGATGGCGTTTGGTCGCGGCGAACTGTGGGGGCAAGGTTTAGGTAACTCGGTACAAAAACTGGAGTATTTGCCGGAAGCGCATACTGACTTTATTTTCGCCATTATCGGCGAAGAACTGGGGTATGTCGGTGTGGTGCTGGCACTTTTAATGGTATTCTTCGTCGCTTTTCGTGCGATGTCGATTGGCCGTAAAGCATTAGAAATTGACCACCGTTTTTCCGGTTTTCTCGCCTGTTCCATTGGCATCTGGTTTAGCTTCCAGGCGCTGGTTAACGTAGGCGCGGCGGCGGGGATGTTACCGACTAAAGGTTTGACATTGCCGCTGATCAGTTACGGTGGTTCGAGCTTACTGATTATGTCGACAGCCATCATGATGCTGTTGCGTATTGATTATGAAACGCGTCTGGAGAAAGCGCAGGCGTTTGTACGAGGTTCACGATGAGTGGTCAAGGAAAGCGATTAATGGTGATGGCCGGCGGAACTGGTGGACATGTGTTCCCGGGACTGGCGGTTGCGCACCATCTAATGGCTCAGGGTTGGCAAGTTCGCTGGCTGGGGACTGCCGATCGTATGGAAGCGGACTTAGTGCCAAAACATGGCATCGAAATTGATTTCATTCGTATCTCTGGTTTGCGTGGAAAAGGTATAAAAGCACTGATAGCTGCGCCGCTGCGAATCTTCAACGCCTGGCGTCAGGCGCGGGCGATTATGAAAGCGTACAAACCTGACGTGGTGCTTGGTATGGGCGGCTACGTATCAGGTCCGGGTGGCCTGGCCGCGTGGTCGTTAGGCATTCCGGTCGTACTTCATGAGCAAAACGGTATTGCAGGCTTAACCAATAAATGGCTGGCGAAGATTGCCACCAAAGTGATGCAGGCGTTTCCAGGCGCTTTCCCTAATGCGGAAGTGGTCGGTAACCCGGTGCGTACCGATGTGCTGGCACTGCCGTTGCCACAGCAACGTTTGGCTGGACGTGAAGGTCCGGTTCGTGTGTTGGTCGTGGGCGGTTCTCAGGGGGCACGCATTCTTAACCAGACAATGCCGCAGGTCGCAGCAAAACTGGGTGATTCAGTCACTATCTGGCATCAGAGCGGCAAAGGTTCGCAACAAATCGTTGAACAGGCATATGCCGAAGCGGGGCAACCGCAGCATAAAGTGACGGAATTTATTGATGATATGGCGGCGGCGTATGCGTGGGCAGATGTCGTCGTTTGCCGCTCCGGTGCGTTAACAGTGAGTGAAATCGCCGCGGCGGGACTACCGGCGTTGTTTGTGCCGTTTCAACATAAAGACCGCCAGCAATACTGGAATGCGCTACCGCTGGAAAAAGCGGGCGCAGCCAAAATTATCGAGCAGCCACAGCTTACCGTGGATGCGGTCGCCAACACCCTGGCCGGGTGGTCGCGAGAAACCTTATTAACCATGGCAGAACGCGCCCGTGCTGCATCCATTCCGGATGCCACCGAGCGAGTGGCAAATGAAGTGAGCCGGGCTGCCCGGGCGTAATTGTAGCGATGCCTTTTGCATCGTATGAATGTAAGAAGTTAATGGCGTAAAGAATGAATACACAACAATTGGCAAAACTGCGTTCCATCGTGCCCGAAATGCGTCGCGTTCGGCACATACACTTTGTCGGCATCGGTGGTGCCGGTATGGGCGGTATTGCCGAAGTTCTGGCCAATGAAGGTTATCAGATCAGTGGTTCCGATTTAGCGCCAAATCCGGTCACGCAGCAGTTAATGAATCTGGGAGCGACGATTTATTTCAACCATCGCCCGGAAAACGTACGTGATGCCAGCGTGGTCGTTGTTTCCAGCGCGATTTCTGCCGATAACCCGGAAATTGTCGCCGCTCATGAAGCGCGTATTCCGGTGATTCGTCGCGCGGAAATGCTGGCTGAGTTAATGCGTTTTCGTCATGGCATCGCCATTGCCGGAACGCACGGCAAAACGACAACCACCGCGATGGTTTCCAGCATCTACGCAGAAGCGGGCCTCGACCCAACCTTCGTTAACGGCGGGCTGGTGAAAGCGGCAGGCGTTCATGCACGTTTAGGCCATGGTCGTTACCTGATTGCCGAAGCGGATGAGAGCGATGCATCGTTCCTGCATCTGCAACCGATGGTGGCGATTGTCACCAATATCGAAGCCGACCATATGGATACCTATCAGGGCGACTTTGAGAATTTAAAACAGACTTTTATTAATTTTCTGCACAACCTGCCGTTTTACGGTCGTGCGGTGATGTGTGTTGATGATCCGGTGATCCGCGAATTGTTACCGCGTGTGGGGCGTCAGACCACGACTTACGGCTTCAGCGAAGATGCCGACGTGCGTGTAGAAGATTATCAGCAGATTGGTCCGCAGGGGCACTTTACGCTGCTGCGCCAGGACAAAGAGCCGATGCGCGTCACCCTGAATGCGCCTGGTCGTCATAATGCGCTGAACGCCGCAGCTGCAGTTGCGGTTGCTACGGAAGAGGGGATTGACGACGAGGCTATTTTGCGTGCGCTGGAGAGCTTCCAGGGGACAGGTCGTCGTTTTGATTTCCTTGGTGAATTCCCGCTGGAGCCAGTGAATGGTAAAAGCGGTACGGCAATGCTGGTCGATGATTACGGCCACCACCCGACTGAAGTGGACGCCACCATTAAAGCGGCGCGTGCAGGCTGGCCGGATAAAAACCTGGTAATGCTGTTTCAGCCGCACCGTTTTACCCGTACGCGCGACCTGTATGATGATTTCGCCAATGTGCTGACGCAGGTTGATACCCTGTTGATGCTGGAAGTGTATCCGGCTGGCGAAGCACCAATTCCGGGAGCGGACAGCCGTTCGCTGTGTCGCACAATTCGTGGACGTGGGAAAATTGATCCTATTCTGGTGCCGGACCCGACGCAGGTAGCCGAGATGCTTGCACCGGTATTAACCGGTAACGACCTGATTCTCGTTCAGGGGGCTGGTAATATCGGAAAAATTGCCCGTTCTTTAGCTGAAATCAAACTGAAGCCGCAAACTCCGGAGGAAGAACAACATGACTGATAAAATCGCGGTCCTGTTGGGCGGAACCTCCGCTGAACGGGAGGTTTCTTTGAATTCTGGCGCCGCGGTGTTAGCCGGGCTGCGTGAAGGTGGTATTGACGCGTATCCTGTCGATCCAAAAGAAGTTGACGTGACACAACTGAAGTCGATGGGCTTTCAGAAAGTTTTTATCGCGCTACATGGCCGCGGTGGTGAAGATGGTACGCTGCAGGGCATGCTCGAGCTGATGGGCTTGCCTTATACCGGCAGCGGAGTGATGGCATCTGCGCTTTCAATGGATAAACTACGCAGCAAACTGCTGTGGCAAGGCGCAGGTTTACCGGTCGCTCCATGGGTAGCGTTAACCCGCGCAGAGTTTGAAAACGGTCTTAGCGATAAGCAGTTAGCCGAAATTTCAGCTCTGGGTTTACCGGTTATCGTTAAGCCGAGCCGCGAAGGTTCCAGCGTGGGAATGTCAAAGGTAGTAGCAGAAAATGCTCTGCAAGATGCATTAAGATTGGCATTTCAGCACGATGAAGAAGTATTGATTGAAAAATGGTTAAGTGGGCCGGAATTCACGGTTGCGATACTCGGTGAAGAAATTTTACCGTCAATACGTATTCAACCGGCTGGAACCTTCTATGATTATGAGGCGAAGTATCTCTCTGATGAGACACAGTATTTCTGCCCCGCAGGTCTGGAAGCGTCACAAGAGGCCAATTTGCAGGCATTAGTGCTGAAAGCATGGACGACTTTAGGTTGCAAAGGGTGGGGACGTATTGACGTCATGCTCGATAGCGATGGACAGTTTTATCTGCTGGAAGCCAATACCTCACCGGGTATGACCAGCCATAGTCTGGTGCCAATGGCGGCACGTCAGGCAGGTATGAGCTTCTCGCAGTTGGTAATACGAATTCTGGAACTGGCGGACTAATATGTCGCAGGCTGCTCTGAACACGCGAAACAGCGAAGAAGACGTTTCTTCTCGCCGCAATAATGGAACGCGTCTGGCGGGGATCCTTTTCCTGCTGACCGTTTTAACGACAGTGTTGGTGAGCGGCTGGGTCGTGTTGGGCTGGATGGAAGATGCGCAACGCCTGCCGCTCTCAAAGCTGGTGTTGACCGGTGAACGCCACTACACGCGTAATGACGATATCCGGCAGTCGATCCTGGCATTGGGTGAGCCGGGTACCTTTATGACCCAGGATGTCAACATCATCCAGACGCAGATAGAACAACGCCTGCCGTGGATTAAGCAGGTGAGCGTCAGAAAGCAGTGGCCTGATGAATTGAAGATTCATCTGGTTGAATATGTGCCGATTGCGCGGTGGAATGATCAACATATGGTCGACGCCGAAGGAAACACCTTTAGCGTGCCGCCAGATCGCACCAGTAAGCAGGTGCTTCCGATGTTGTATGGCCCGGAAGGCAGCGCCAATGAAGTGTTGCAGGGTTATCGCGATATGGAGCAGATGCTGGCAAAGGATAGATTTACTCTGAAGGAAGCGGCGATGACCGCGCGGCGTTCTTGGCAGTTGACGCTGAATAACGATATTAAGCTCAATCTTGGCCGGGGCGATACGATGAAACGTTTGGCTCGCTTTGTAGAACTTTATCCGGTTTTACAGCAGCAGGCGCAAACCGATGGCAAACGGATTAGCTACGTTGATTTGCGTTATGACTCTGGAGCGGCAGTCGGCTGGGCGCCCTTGCCGCCAGAGGAATCTACTCAGCAACAAAATCAGGCACAGGCAGAATAACAATGATCAAGGCGACGGACAGAAAACTGGTAGTAGGACTGGAGATTGGTACCGCGAAGGTTGCCGCTTTAGTAGGGGAAGTTCTGCCTGACGGTATGGTCAATATCATTGGCGTGGGCAGCTGCCCGTCGCGTGGTATGGATAAAGGCGGGGTGAACGACCTCGAATCCGTGGTCAAGTGCGTACAACGCGCCATTGACCAGGCAGAATTGATGGCAGATTGTCAGATCTCTTCAGTCTATCTGGCGCTTTCTGGTAAGCACATCAGCTGCCAGAATGAAATTGGTATGGTGCCTATTTCTGAAGAAGAAGTGACGCAAGAAGATGTGGGAAACGTCGTCCATACCGCGAAATCGGTGCGTGTGCGCGATGAGCATCGTGTGCTGCATGTGATCCCGCAAGAGTATGCGATTGACTATCAGGAAGGGATCAAGAATCCGGTAGGGCTTTCTGGCGTGCGGATGCAGGCAAAAGTGCATCTGATCACATGTCATAACGATATGGCGAAAAACATCGTCAAAGCGGTTGAACGTTGTGGGCTGAAAGTTGACCAACTGATATTTGCCGGACTGGCATCAAGTTATTCGGTATTGACTGAAGATGAACGTGAACTGGGTGTCTGCGTTGTCGATATCGGTGGTGGTACAATGGATATCGCCGTTTATACCGGTGGGGCATTGCGCCACACTAAGGTAATTCCTTATGCTGGCAATGTCGTGACCAGTGATATCGCTTACGCCTTTGGCACGCCGCCAAGCGACGCCGAAGCGATTAAAGTTCGCCACGGTTGTGCGTTGGGTTCCATCGTTGGAAAAGATGAGAGCGTGGAAGTGCCGAGCGTAGGCGGTCGTCCACCGCGGAGTCTGCAACGTCAGACCCTGGCAGAGGTGATCGAGCCGCGCTATACCGAGCTGCTCAACCTGGTCAACGAAGAGATATTGCAGTTGCAGGAAAAGCTTCGCCAACAAGGGGTTAAACATCACCTGGCGGCAGGCATTGTATTAACCGGTGGCGCAGCGCAGATCGAAGGTCTTGCCGCCTGTGCTCAGCGCGTGTTTCATACGCAGGTGCGTATCGGCGCGCCGCTGAACATTACCGGTTTAACGGATTATGCTCAGGAGCCGTATTATTCGACGGCGGTGGGATTGCTTCACTACGGGAAAGAGTCACATCTTAACGGTGAAGCTGAAGTAGAAAAACGTGTTACAGCATCAGTTGGCTCGTGGATTAAGCGACTCAATAGTTGGCTGCGAAAAGAGTTTTAATTTTTATGAGGCCGACAATGATTACGGTCTCAGGCGACAGGCACAAATCGGAGAGAAACTATGTTTGAACCAATGGAACTTACCAATGACGCGGTGATTAAAGTCATCGGCGTCGGCGGCGGCGGCGGTAATGCTGTTGAACACATGGTGCGCGAGCGCATTGAAGGTGTTGAATTCTTCGCGGTAAATACCGATGCACAAGCGCTGCGTAAAACAGCGGTTGGACAGACGATTCAAATCGGTAGCGGTATCACCAAAGGACTAGGCGCTGGCGCTAATCCAGAAGTTGGCCGTAATGCGGCTGATGAGGATCGCGATGCACTGCGTGCGGCGCTGGAAGGTGCAGACATGGTCTTCATTGCTGCGGGTATGGGTGGTGGTACCGGTACAGGTGCAGCACCAGTCGTCGCTGAAGTGGCAAAAGATTTGGGTATCCTGACCGTTGCTGTCGTAACTAAGCCTTTCAACTTTGAAGGCAAAAAGCGTATGGCATTCGCGGAGCAGGGGATCACTGAACTGTCCAAGCATGTGGACTCTCTGATCACTATCCCGAACGACAAACTGCTGAAAGTTCTGGGCCGCGGTATCTCCCTGCTGGATGCGTTTGGCGCAGCGAACGATGTACTGAAAGGCGCTGTTCAGGGGATCGCCGAACTGATTACTCGTCCGGGCCTGATGAACGTGGACTTTGCAGACGTACGTACCGTAATGTCTGAAATGGGCTACGCAATGATGGGGTCTGGCGTGGCGAGCGGCGAAGACCGTGCGGAAGAGGCTGCTGAAATGGCTATCTCCTCTCCGCTGCTGGAAGATATTGACCTGTCTGGCGCGCGCGGCGTGCTGGTTAACATCACGGCGGGCTTCGACCTGCGTCTGGATGAATTCGAAACGGTAGGTAACACCATCCGTGCATTTGCTTCCGACAACGCAACTGTCGTTATCGGTACTTCTCTTGACCCGGATATGAATGACGAGCTGCGCGTAACTGTTGTTGCGACAGGTATTGGCATGGACAAGCGTCCTGAAATCACCCTGGTGACCAATAAGCAGGTTCAACAGCCAGTGATGGATCGCTACCAGCAGCACGGTATGGCACCGTTGACCCAGGAGCAGAAACCGGTTGCAAAAGTCGTGAATGACAACGCGCCGCAAACTGCGAAAGAGCCGGATTATCTGGATATCCCAGCATTCCTGCGTAAGCAAGCTGATTAAGAATTGACTGGAATTTGGGTTTCGAGGCTCTTTGTGCTAAACTGACCCGCCGAATGTATAGTACACTTCGGTTGGATAGGTAATTTGGCGAGATAATACGATGATCAAACAAAGGACACTTAAACGTATCGTTCAGGCGACGGGTGTCGGTTTACATACCGGCAAGAAAGTCACCCTGACGCTACGCCCTGCGCCGGCCAACACCGGGGTCATCTATCGTCGCACCGACTTGAATCCACCGGTAGATTTCCCGGCCGATGCCAAATCTGTGCGTGATACCATGCTCTGTACGTGTCTGGTCAACGAGCATGATGTACGGATTTCAACCGTAGAGCACCTCAATGCTGCACTTGCGGGCTTGGGCATCGATAACATTGTTATCGAAGTTAACGCGCCGGAAATCCCGATCATGGACGGCAGCGCCGCTCCGTTTGTATACCTGCTGCTTGACGCCGGTATCGACGAGCTGAACTGCGCCAAGAAATTTGTTCGCATCAAAGAGACTGTTCGTGTCGAAGATGGCGATAAGTGGGCTGAATTTAAACCGTACAATGGTTTTTCTCTGGATTTCACCATCGATTTTAACCATCCGGCTATTGACTCCAGCAACCAGCGCTATGCAATGAACTTCTCCGCTGATGCGTTTATGCGCCAGATCAGCCGTGCGCGTACGTTCGGTTTCATGCGTGATATCGAATATCTGCAGTCCCGTGGTTTATGCCTGGGCGGCAGCTTCGATTGTGCCATCGTTGTTGACGATTATCGCGTACTGAACGAAGACGGTCTGCGTTTTGAAGACGAATTTGTGCGTCACAAAATGCTCGATGCGATCGGTGACTTGTTCATGTGTGGTCACAACATCATAGGTGCATTTACCGCTTATAAATCCGGTCATGCACTGAATAACAAACTGCTGCAGGCTGTCCTGGCGAAACAGGAAGCCTGGGAGTATGTGACCTTCCAGGACGACGCAGAACTGCCGTTGGCCTTCAAAGCGCCTTCAGCCGTACTGGCATAACGACATTTATACTGTCGTATAAAATTCGACTGGCAAATCTGGCACTCTCTCCGGCCAGGTGAACCAGTCGTTTTTTTTGAATTTTATAAGAGCTATAAAAAAACGGTGCGAACGCTGTTTTCTTAAGCACTTTTACGTACAACTTATCTTCATTCGTGCTGTGGACTTCAGGCTTTAATGATAAGATTTGTGCGCTAATTACGTTTGAATACGATCGGGATGGCAATAACGTGAGTGGAATACTGACGCGCTGGCGACAGTTTGGTAAACGCTACTTCTGGCCGCATCTCTTATTAGGGATGGTCGCGGCGAGTTTAGGTTTGCCTGCGCTCAGCAACGCCGCCGAGCCAAATGCGCCCGCAAAAGCGACAACCCGCAACCACGAGCCTTCAGCCAAAGTTAACTTTGGTCAATTGGCTTTGCTGGAAGCGAACACGCGCCGCCCTAACTCGAATTATTCCGTTGATTACTGGCATCAGCACGCAATTCGCACGGTAATCCGTCATCTTTCCTTCGCAATGGCACCGCAAACGCTGCCCGTTGCGGAGGAATCTCTGCCTCTTCAGGCGCAACATCTTGCATTACTGGATACGCTCAGCGCGCTGCTGACCCAGGAAGGCACGCTGTCTGAAAAGGGTTATCGCATTGATTATGCGTATTTTACCTCACAAGCAAAATTCAGCACGCCCGTCTGGATAAGCCAGGCGCAAGGCATCCGTGCTGGCCCTCAACGCCTCAGCTAACAACAATAAACCTTTACTTCATTTTATTGACTCCGCAACGCGGGGCGTTTGAGATTTTATTATGCTAATCAAATTATTAACTAAAGTTTTCGGAAGCCGTAACGATCGCACCCTGCGCCGGATGCGCAAAGTGGTCAATATTATCAATGCCATGGAGCCGGAGATAGAAAAACTCTCCGACGAAGAACTGAAAGGGAAAACCGCAGAGTTTCGTGCGCGTCTGGAAAAAGGCGAAGTGCTGGAAAATCTGATCCCGGAAGCTTTCGCCGTGGTGCGTGAGGCAAGTAAGCGCGTCTTTGGTATGCGTCACTTCGACGTTCAGTTACTTGGCGGTATGGTTCTTAACGAACGCTGCATTGCAGAAATGCGTACCGGTGAAGGTAAAACCCTGACCGCAACGCTGCCTGCTTACCTGAACGCATTAACCGGTAAGGGCGTACACGTTGTTACCGTCAACGACTACCTGGCGCAACGTGACGCCGAAAACAACCGTCCGCTGTTTGAATTCCTCGGCCTGACCGTCGGTATCAACCTGCCGGGTATGCCAGCACCGGCAAAGCGCGAAGCTTATGCAGCTGACATCACTTACGGTACAAACAACGAATACGGCTTTGACTACCTGCGCGATAACATGGCGTTCAGCCCAGAAGAACGTGTACAGCGTAAACTGCACTATGCGCTGGTGGACGAAGTGGACTCCATCCTGATCGATGAAGCGCGTACACCGCTGATCATTTCCGGTCCGGCAGAAGACAGCTCGGAAATGTATAAGCGAGTAAACAAAATTATTCCGCATTTGATCCGTCAGGAAAAAGAGGACTCCGAAACCTTCCAGGGCGAAGGTCACTTCTCGGTGGATGAAAAATCTCGCCAGGTGAACCTGACTGAGCGTGGTCTGGTGCTGATTGAAGAACTGCTGGTGAGAGAAGGCATCATGGATGAAGGGGAGTCTCTGTACTCTCCGGCCAACATCATGCTGATGCACCACGTAACGGCGGCGCTGCGCGCTCATGCGCTGTTTACCCGCGACGTCGACTACATCGTTAAAGATGGTGAAGTTATCATCGTTGACGAACACACCGGTCGTACCATGCAGGGGCGTCGTTGGTCCGATGGTCTGCACCAGGCTGTGGAAGCGAAAGAAGGTGTGCAGATCCAGAACGAAAACCAAACTCTGGCTTCGATCACCTTCCAGAACTACTTCCGTCTGTACGAAAAGCTGGCAGGGATGACTGGTACTGCAGATACCGAAGCGTTCGAATTTAGCTCAATCTACAAGCTGGATACCGTCGTTGTTCCGACCAACCGTCCAATGATTCGTAAAGATTTGCCAGACCTGGTCTACATGACCGAAGCAGAAAAAATCCAGGCGATCATTGAAGATATCAAGGAACGTACTGCGAAAGACCAGCCGGTGCTGGTGGGTACTATTTCTATCGAAAAATCGGAACTGGTATCAAACGAGCTGACTAAAGCCGGTATTAAGCACAACGTCCTGAACGCCAAATTCCACGCTAACGAAGCGGCGATTGTTGCTCAGGCAGGTTATCCGGCTGCGGTGACTATCGCGACCAACATGGCGGGTCGTGGTACAGATATTGTGCTCGGTGGTAGCTGGCAGGCAGAAGTTGCCGCGCTGGAAAATCCGACCTCAGAGCAAATTGAAAAAATCAAAGCGGACTGGCAGGCACGTCACGATGCGGTACTGGCGGCAGGTGGTCTGCATATCATCGGTACTGAGCGTCACGAATCCCGTCGTATTGATAACCAGTTGCGCGGTCGTTCTGGTCGTCAGGGGGATGCCGGTTCTTCCCGTTTCTATCTGTCGATGGAAGATGCGCTGATGCGTATTTTTGCTTCTGACCGTGTTTCCGGCATGATGCGTAAATTGGGTATGAAACCAGGCGAAGCCATTGAGCACCCGTGGGTGACCAAAGCGATTGCCAACGCCCAGCGTAAAGTTGAAAGCCGTAACTTCGATATACGTAAGCAACTGCTGGAATATGATGACGTGGCTAACGATCAGCGTCGCGCCATTTACTCCCAGCGTAACGAACTGCTGGATGTCAGCGATGTGAGCGAAACCATCAACAGCATTCGTGAAGATGTGTTCAAAGTGACCATCGATGCCTATATTCCACCACAATCTCTGGAAGAAATGTGGGATATTCCGGGGCTGCAGGAACGTCTGAAGAACGATTTCGACCTCGATTTGCCGATTGCCGAGTGGCTGAATAAAGAACCAGAACTGCATGAAGAGACGCTGCGTGAGCGCATTCTGGCGCAGTCCATCGAAGTATATCAGCGTAAAGAAGAAGTGGTTGGCGCTGAGATGATGCGTCACTTCGAGAAAGGCGTCATGCTGCAAACGCTTGACTCTCTGTGGAAAGAACACCTGGCGGCGATGGACTATCTGCGTCAGGGTATTCACCTGCGTGGCTATGCACAGAAAGATCCGAAGCAGGAATACAAACGTGAATCGTTCTCCATGTTTGCTGCAATGCTGGAGTCGCTGAAATATGAAGTCATCAGCACGCTGAGCAAAGTTCAGGTGCGCATGCCGGAAGAAGTTGAAGAGCTGGAACAACAGCGTCGTATGGAAGCTGAGCGTTTAGCGCAAATGCAGCAGCTTAGCCATCAGGATGACTATTCTGCAGCCGCAGCGGCGCTGGCGGCGCAAACCGGTGAGCGCAAAGTCGGACGTAACGATCCTTGCCCGTGCGGTTCTGGTAAAAAATATAAGCAGTGCCATGGTCGCCTGCAATAAAAGCTAACTGTTGAAGTAAAAGGCGCAGGATTCTGCGCCTTTTTTATAGGTTTAAGACAATGAAAAAGCTGCAAATTTCGGTAGGTATTATTCGCAACGATAACAATGAAATCTTTATAACCCGCCGCGCCGCAGATGCGCACATGGCGAATAAGCTGGAGTTTCCAGGCGGTAAAATTGAAATGGGTGAAGCGCCGGAACAGGCGATGGTACGTGAACTGCAGGAAGAAGTCGGGATTACCCCACAACATTTTTCGCTGTTTGAAAAACTGGAATATGAATTCCCGGACAGGCATATAACGCTATGGTTCTGGCTGGTCGAAAGCTGGGAAGGGGAAGCGTGGGGTAAAGAAGGGCAGCCCGGTGAGTGGATGGCGCAGGCCAGCCTCAATGCAGAAGATTTTCCACCAGCCAATGAACCAGTAATTTCGAAGCTTAAGCGTTTTTAAGTCGGATAAGGCGTTTACGCCGCATCCGACATTTGCACATGGTGCCTGATGCGACGCAGACGCGTCTTATCAGGCCTACGTGGTTTATTAATTCATTGATAAATTAGGTTTTGTAGGTCGGATAAGGCGTTTACGCCGCATCCGACATTTGCACATGATGCCTGATGCGACGCAGACCGCGTCTTATCAGGCCTACGTGCGACATCAGACAAAATGTCACTGTTTTGCCTCTTCGCTCCAGTCATCGCTTTCGGAAAGATCGCCACTGCTGGGGATTCGTTTTTCTTCAGCAGCCCATTCTCCGAGGTCGATCAGCTGACAACGTTTGGAGCAAAATGGCCGAAACGGGCTGATTTCACCCCACACCACCGTTTTCCCGCAGGTTGGGCAATTCACCGTAATAGTTTCTGACATTTTTACTCCTTAGCAACAGGCCAGTTCGAAATCCAGACGTTCCGGTACCTGTCCGTTTTCACTGTCCAGCGGCATAAAACGAATGGCAAAACGGCTCTTATGACCGGAAATTTGCGGATAAAGCTGTGAATCGAGCGCCAGATTCAGGCGCAGTAAGTCGGCATCGCCGCCGTTATCCTGATAAAAACCATTCAGGCTGGTTTGTTTGCGGAAGGGAGCCGACTGGCGAATTAAATCCAGCACCATGGTAAGTGCCTGGGTGAGCGGGCTCAGGCTGGCAATCCAGGTTTCGACCTGGCTGTCGCGCTGCGCCTGGGGTAGATGCAGCCAAATGTGCAATGTAGGCAAATCAAAGCTGCAACAGCCGCCCGGGATGCTCAGTCGCTGACGCACCAGGGCTATCAAACGATCTTCACGCAGAAATTGCCCGATACGTGGCGCGGAAATCAACACGCTACCCATCATTTTTAACTGCTGAATTAATGCTTCAATGCGGTTCTGGTCCACGCCAGGCACGCCAATCCAGGTCTGGAGTTTACGCTGCTGGCGGTCAAGCTCTTTCAACAGCTCAGTGCGCACTTCGCCGCGCTCGAAAACATCCAGTAATTCACTGACATTACGGAAGAAATGCAGCGCGCCAGCGTGGTCAACGATGGGTAAATTAACGGTAAGTTGCTGAATTAAAAACTCAATGCGCAGCCATGTACGCATTTTTTCATTTAGTGGATGTTCAAAAAGGACCTGGGTCTGCATTACGGTTTTTCCTGTGAGACAAACTGCGACGCAAGCTGCAAATAGTGTGCGTGCAGGCGGGCAACATCCGATGCGATAGCATCCGGTGCGCCGTTATTATCAATGACGTCATCTGCCACGGCAAGGCGAGCTTCGCGCGGTGCCTGAGCAGCAAGGATTTGTTCGACATGCTCGCGAGTTACATCATCGCGCTGCATGGTGCGCTTAAGTTGCGTTTCTGGGCTGACATCCACCACCAGCACTCGATTCGCTTTTTTATACAGTGAGTTTTCTACCAGCAATGGCACAACCCACAGTACATAGGGGGAAGTTGCTTGCTGGATCTGGTGTTGCGTCTCTTGCTGAATCAGCGGATGCAGCAGGGCGTTAAGCCAGTTTTTCTCTTCCGGGTTGGCGAAGATCCGCTCGCGCAAGGCCCGGCGCTGCAATGTTCCATCAGCAGCAATCATGTTAGCGCCAAAGTGATCAGCAATGGCATGTAGCGCAGGTGCACCTGGTTCAACCACCTGACGCGCAATAATATCGGCATCAATGACGTTAATTCCGAGGTCAGCAAACGCATTGGCAACGGTACTCTTGCCACTGCCAATGCCTCCCGTTAAGGCAACTATATACCTCATAATTTATATTCCCGGGAATTCATCATGATTATCAAAACGTTAAGAATGAGCGCACAAAAGCGAAATTGATGAAACGTTCGCTCACTATTTACCAGGTAAATTTATGGGATTGTAGCGTAAAAAAAGACAATTTCGCAGTCTTGCGCCGCATTGATTAGTGCGTATGATAGCGTCACTGGAGTTGCGCTCTTACCCTTATAGCCATTAGCCCCAGGAATCTGCATATGCGTATTGAAGAAGATCTGAAGTTAGGTTTTAAAGACGTTCTCATCCGTCCTAAACGCTCCACTCTTAAAAGCCGTTCTGATGTTGAACTGGAACGTCAATTCACCTTTAAACATTCAGGTCAGAGCTGGTCCGGCGTGCCGATCATCGCCGCGAATATGGACACCGTAGGCACATTTTCTATGGCCTCTGCGCTGGCTTCTTTTGATATTCTGACTGCTGTGCATAAACACTATTCTGTCGAAGAGTGGCAAGCGTTTATCAACAACTCTTCCGCTGATGTGCTGAAACATGTGATGGTTTCTACCGGCACGTCAGATGCGGATTTCGAAAAAACCAAACAAATTCTCGACCTGAACCCGGCATTAAACTTCGTTTGCATTGACGTGGCGAACGGTTATTCCGAACACTTCGTGCAGTTTGTTGCGAAAGCGCGTGAAACGTGGCCGACCAAAACTATTTGTGCTGGCAACGTAGTGACTGGTGAAATGTGTGAGGAGCTTATCCTCTCCGGTGCCGATATCGTTAAAGTTGGCATTGGGCCTGGCTCTGTTTGTACAACTCGCGTCAAAACAGGCGTCGGTTATCCGCAACTTTCTGCGGTAATCGAATGTGCCGATGCAGCGCATGGTCTTGGCGGCATGATCGTCAGCGATGGCGGTTGCACCACGCCGGGCGATGTCGCTAAAGCCTTTGGCGGCGGTGCCGATTTCGTGATGCTCGGTGGAATGCTGGCGGGCCACGAAGAGAGTGGCGGTCGCATCGTTGAGGAGAACGGCGAGAAATTTATGCTGTTCTACGGCATGAGCTCCGAGTCTGCGATGAAACGTCACGTTGGCGGCGTTGCGGAATATCGCGCAGCAGAAGGTAAAACCGTTAAGCTACCGCTGCGTGGTCCGGTTGAAAATACCGCGCGTGATATTTTGGGCGGCCTGCGTTCAGCTTGTACATACGTTGGGGCTTCACGCCTGAAAGAACTGACCAAGCGCACCACGTTTATCCGTGTACAGGAACAAGAAAACCGCATCTTCAACAACCTGTAATCTCCCAATGCTGGCGTGGCGCAACACGCCAGCGTTAACCCATCCCACTCATCGCATCGCCTAAATGGAAAATTGGCAGATACATTGCCACCACCAGCGTACCGATAATTCCTCCGGTAATGACCAGCAACGCCGGTTCTAGCAAGGCGGCAAGGTTATCTGCCAGCGCCAGTGTGTTATCCCGATGATGATGGGCGAGGTTGTCTAACATGAGATCCAGCGAACCGGATGCCTCTCCTGTTCTCACTAACTGCAAACAGAGCGGGCTAAACTCACCGACATTTTTTAGCGCCAGCCAGATGGGCTGACCGTTACTGATATCGTGCTGGATTTGTGTCAGAAGTTGCACCCAGTACGGGCAGCGCATGGTTTCTCTAACGCTCTCTACGCCCTGTAAAAAAGTAATACCTGCACTTTGTGTCAGCGCCAGAATCGTAAAGATCTGAGTGAGTTTTTGTCCCCGCAGCAGTGACCCCATAATCGGGATGCGTAACAGCAATTTCTGCCGCGCGATAAGCCAGGTCGGGCGGCGCATCAGCAATTTATTGGCTATCGCCAGCAGAAAGGCGAACAACACCAGCAGCCAGCTCCATTCGCGACTAAAGTCTGCCAGCGTCATGATCCCCTGCGTTAGCGCCGGTAGTGGGGTGTTAAAGGTCTTATAAATAGCGGCAAATTCCGGCAGAACAAAATGCAGCATTGCCACAACCACCATGATTGCCATCGCTAAAATGATAATGGGATAACGCAACGCGGATTTTACTTTGTCGGTCAACTGACGATGGGCTTTTTGCTGACGCGCCAGTTCAAAGCAGCATTCATCCAATTTACCGGTCAGTTCACCCGTGCGGATCATCGCCTGATAGAGCGGCGGGAAAACCTCTGACCAGGGTAATAAGGCATTGGAAAAGGCAATGCCCTGTTCGAGATCGTGCGCCAGTGATTGCAGCAACGCTTGCCACTGCTTACTGGGATGCTGTTCTGCCAGCAGTGCCAGCCCTTCAGAAAGCGTTAACCCAGCTTTGAGTAGCGTCGCCAGTTGATGAATGACTTGCGCGCTTTTATCTCCTCGCCACTGCGCAGAATTGGTGGCGATTCGCTTCAGGCTTAGTGGGGTAACCATCTGTTGCTGTAGTGCCATAAGCAGCAAAGCACGGCTCTCTGCCCATCGCATCCCATCTTGCGCATTGCCGTCGCTGGTTATGCCATGCCAGCGCCAGAGTTGCTTACTCGCCATGAGGCATCCCCAATACGCGGATTAACTCCTCAAAGGTGGTTAAGCCTTGCTCCACGGCCAGGCAGCCGTTTTCAAAAAGCGTACGCATACCCGCCTGTCGGGCGTGCGTTTCCAGCGATTCAACGTCGGTATTAGCGGAAATAAGCTGACGTATGACCGGTGTTATGGGCAGAACTTCAAATAAGGCCGTGCGACCATAAAATCCGTGGTAGCAATGTACACAACCGGGGGCTTGCCAGCGGGGTAGCGGCGATGGCCATACATTGTCTGGAATATGAATGGGGTCCCCTTGCTGCAGGCGACAATGTGGGCAAAGTTTGCGTACCAGACGCTGGGCTATTAGCAGCGTAAGCGCCGATGAGAGCATCCAGCGGGCGACTCCCATTTGCTGTAAACGTACCAGCGTCTCGCAGGTGGAATTAGTGTGTAGGGTGGACAACACCAGATGACCCGTTTGCGCCGCTTTAATA
This sequence comes from Escherichia sp. MOD1-EC7003, assembly GCF_002965065.1. GTDB lineage: Bacteria > Pseudomonadota > Gammaproteobacteria > Enterobacterales > Enterobacteriaceae > Escherichia. Next base: position 55,596 of record NZ_PTRE01000030.1, on the reverse strand, counting down.
GCGATCTCTGCTGTTTCGCCATCGCGAATCTCTCCGATCATGATGACGTCCGGATCCTGGCGTAATAACGCGCGCAAAACGCCCTGAAAGGTAAGACCGGCACGCGGATGGATTTGCGTCTGGTTTAGCCCGGCAATGGGGATCTCAATCGGATCTTCGACGCTACAAATATTAATATCAGCGGTATTCAGCGTTTGCAGGGCACTATAAAGCGTGACTGTTTTGCCGCTGCCGGTAGGGCCAGTTACCAGCACCAGTCCCTGTGGTTGTTGCAAGGCATGAGTAAAGTCCGACAGTTGTAACGGTTGCATTCCTAGCATGTTCACATCCAGTGCCTGGCTCACCTGCTGTAACAACCGTAATACTACCTTTTCACCGCCCCGGCATGGCAAGGTCGCAATACGAAATGGGATGGCGTTCCCAGCCAGTTCGACAGTGAATTGCCCGTCTTGCGGCAGACGATGTTCCGCAATATCCAGGTTTCCCAGCACTTTTAATCTGGCGGTTAATGCGACCCCGGCATCCGGTGAAACATCCGGTAAAGGATGCAGTACACCGTCGATACGCAAGCGGATGCGGTAGGCATTGTCCGCGGGTTCGATATGAATATCCGACGCGCGTTGTTCCAGCGCAGATTGTAACGTTCGAGTTAGCAACTCTGCTTTAGGCTGATGCTTCTCTTGTACCGCTACGGGTAATGTCTGTTGTGCGCGACTGGCGTGACCTTCCATTTGTTGGCGCGTCCAGCAGGTGATCTCAATACGTTTGGTGGTAGCGAAATGCAATGCGTCCAGTAGCTCATGCGAAGGTGCATCGACTACCGCAACATGAATCACCTCTTCGCTGGCATCCAGCAAGACTCCCTGATAACGCAGACACAGGGCGGTGAGCTGTGGAATATTCATTGTCGCTCCTTAGTTGGCGTCATCAAAGCGGAAGACATCTTCGCAGGCTTGCTGCAATGCGCTGTCACTTTGAATATTGCAGTTGCGCGTCCAGCCTGTGACGCCGTTTGCGTTATCCCAACCCGGCGTCATGACGACGCTTAGCCCATTGAGGCTCTCCTGGCCGGTGAGCGACACGACGCCCTTTGCCACACTCATGGCTGAAACATAGCGGGTGGTGGTAGGTGAGGGGATGCCATTGCTGCCACCGTCGCAGGAATCTAATCCACCATGTTCCAGCGCGCACAATTCTACGGCGGTACGGTAAGGCACAAAGGTTTGTAGCATGTCGGTGAGTGCGGCTTTGCGTAGGTAGTTTTGATAAGCGGGAATACCAATGGCGCTTAAAATGGCAATGATGCCAATAACCACCATCAGTTCGATAAGTGTAAAACCGCGTTGCTTGTCCATCTGTTTCGCTCCTTGATTTCGTTGGCGCTACTTTGGCAAACGCCATCGACGCAGGCGAGGGGCAAAAAACAAAACGGGAAAGCGGCTTCCGAGGTTTTTTATTACGTTGCAACGAAAGACAAGAAATTTGCGAGGCGTTACGAAGAACGTTGGGGAAGGGGAGATTATCCCCCCGCGATGGAGTGGATAAATCTGTCAGCAATTAGCGAAAGCGCATTGAAAGGTCGAGTGCCTGTACGTGTTTAGTTAGCGCATCGACGGAGATAAAGTCCACGCCCGTTTCGGCAAATTCGCGCAGTGTTTTGTCAGTGACGTTGCCAGACACTTCCAGTAGCGCCTTGCCGTTGATGCGTTTGACGGCTTCGCGCATCTGTTCTGTTTCGAAGTTATCCAGCATGATAATATCGGCGCCTGCTTTCAGGGCTTCATCAAGTTCTTCCAGATTCTCTACTTCGACTTCTACTGGCGCATCCGGATGCAGCCAGGACGCTTTTTCGACCGCCTGGCGCACTGAGCCGGAGGCAATAATATGATTTTCTTTGATCAGGAAGGCATCAGAAAGCCCCAGGCGGTGATTCGCTCCACCGCCGCAAAGTACCGCGTATTTCAGAGCCGAACGCAGGCCGGGTAAGGTTTTGCGCGTATCCAATAACTGCGTGTTGGTGCCCTCCAGTAATTCGACATAGTGGCGTACCTTACTGGCAACCCCTGAAAGGGTTTGCACAAAATTGAGCGCCGTGCGTTCGCCCGTTAACAGCGCGCGGGATGGGCCTTCAAGTTCGAACAAAGGTTGATTGGCGTTGATGACATCGCCGTCATCCACATGCCAGATTATGGTGACATCGTCGCCTGCCAGTTGAATAAACACCTCTTCAACCCAGCGTTTGCCGCAGAATACGCCATTCTCGCGGGTGATCACCGTGGCATGAGAGCGAGAATTTTCCGGTAAAAGTTTTGCCGTAATGTCATTGTTGGCATCGACTGTTCCACCTAAATCTTCCCGTAGCGCCTGGGCCACCGAGCCGGGGATGTCGAGATTAATGCGTTCCAGCAGCTCGTCACGTCGGGTGTCAGTGTTATAGCGGCGAGGCGGCATGTTAAAACTCCAGATAGCTAACGAATCATAAGGTAGAAACATGCTACTCTGAACCGGGTATTAGCACCACATATAAGGAGATCCTGCATGTTGTTAGAACAGGGGTGGCTGGTTGGCGCGCGCCGCGTTCCTTCACCACATTACGATTGCCGCCCGGATGACGAAACACCCACCTTGCTGGTGGTGCACAATATTAGCCTGCCGCCAGGCGAGTTTGGTGGTCCGTGGATCGATGCATTATTCACTGGAACTATTGATCCGCAGGCACATCCTTTCTTCGCTGAGATCGCCCATTTGCGCGTCTCCGCTCACTGCTTGATTCGCCGTGATGGTGAAATAGTCCAGTATGTTCCTTTCGATAAACGCGCCTGGCATGCGGGAGTCTCTCAGTATCAGGGACGCGAACGCTGCAATGATTTTTCTATTGGGATTGAGCTGGAAGGCACCGATACGCTGGCGTATACCGATGCGCAGTATCAACAGCTTGCGGCGGTTACGCGTGCACTGATTAGCCGCTATCCAGATATCGCTAATAACATGACGGGCCATTGTGATATTGCGCCGGATCGGAAAACCGATCCTGGTTCTGCATTTGATTGGGTACGGTTTCGTGCGCTGGTCAGCAAGGAGACAATATGACGCTATTTACAACCTTACTGGTGTTAATTTTCGAGCGCCTGTTTAAGTTAGGCGAGCACTGGCAGCTTGATCATCGTCTTGAAGCGTTCTTTCGGCGGGTGAAACATTTTTCACTCGGGCGCACGTTAGGCATGACCATTATTGTGATGGGCGTGACTTTTTTATTGTTACGCGCATTGCAGGGAGTATTGTTCAACGTTCCGACGCTGCTGGTGTGGCTGCTGATTGGTTTGCTGTGTATTGGCGCAGGTAAAGCTCGTCTTCATTATCATGCTTATCTGACTGCTGCTTCACGTAATGATAGCCATGCCCGTTCCACGATGGCTGGCGAACTCACTATGATTCACGGCGTCCCTGCAGGCTGCGATGAACGTGAGTATTTGCGTGAGCTGCAAAATGCACTGTTGTGGACCAACTTTCGTTTTTATCTTGCACCGCTGTTCTGGCTGATTGTCGGGGGGACCTGGGGACCCGTTACGTTGATGGGGTATGCGTTTTTACGTGCATGGCAATACTGGCTGGCGCGTTACCAGACGCCGCATCATCGTTTACAGTCCGGCATTGATGCCGTGCTTCATATGCTGGATTGGGTGCCTGTTCGTCTTGCGGGCGTGGTATATGCCTTGATCGGTCATGGTGAGAAAGCGTTACCGGCCTGGTTTGCTTCGCTGGGTGATTTCCATACTTCGCAATATCAGGTGTTAACCTGTCTGGCGCAGTTCTCTCTGGCGCGTGAACCGCATGTCGATAAGGTGGAGACGCCGAAGGCAGCGGTTTCAATGGCGAAGAAAACCTCGTTCGTGGTCGTGGTGGTGATTGCGTTACTGACGATTTACGGGGCGTTGGTGTAAAGATTATTGCCCTCACCCAGCACGGGTGAGGGCGTAGAGAGATTAATGCGCTTTTACGGCTTTGGCGGTTTTCTCTTTGAACAGATAACCGATGCCTAACACGACGAGCCATACCGGGATCAGGTATACCGAAATCGCCATTCCTGGCGTCATCAGCATAATCACCAGTACCGCCACCATAAACAGCAGGCAGATCCAGTTACCCAACGGATAGAGCAGAGCAGGGAAGCGAGTTACCACACCTTGTTCCTGCTTGGCGCGACGGAATTTCATATGCGCCAGGCTGATCATCGCCCAGTTGATCACTAGTGCAGATACTACCAGCGCCATTAACAGTCCGAATGCGGATTCTGGGGCAAGGTAGTTAATTAATACGCACAGTGCCGTAACCAGTGCAGACACCAGAATGGTGTTTACCGGTACGCCGCGTTTGTCGACAGACGCCAGCGCTTTTGGTGCGTTCCCTTGTTGGGCCAGACCAAACAGCATCCGGCTGTTGCAATATACGCAGCTGTTGTATACGGAGAGTGCAGCAGTCAGTACCACGATATTTAGCGCATTCGCCACAAAGGTATCGCCTAACTCGTGGAAGATCAGCACAAACGGGCTGGTGTCAGCGGTAACACGTGTCCACGGCATCAGTGAGAGCAGAACGGCTAACGAACCAATGTAGAAAATCAGGATGCGGTAGATAACCTGGTTGGTCGCTTTGGGAATACTTTGCTCCGGGTTATCAGCTTCTGCTGCGGTGATCCCCACCAGTTCCAGACCACCGAACGAGAACATGATAATCGCCATCATCATCACCAGTCCGGTGAAGCCGTGCGGCAGGAAGCCACCCTGATCCCACAGGTTGCTTACGGTCGCCTGCGGACCGCCGTTGCCGCTGAACAGCAGCCAGCCGCCGAAGATGATCATCGCCACCACCGCGATAACTTTGATAATGGCAAACCAGAACTCCATCTCGCCAAATACTTTTACATTGGTCAGGTTGATAGCGTTGATTACCACAAAGAACACGGCGGCAGAAACCCAGGTGGGGATTTCCGGATACCAGAACTGAATGTATTTACCCACAGCAGTCAGCTCTGCCATGGCAACTAAAACGTACAGTACCCAATAGTTCCAGCCAGAGGCGAAACCGGCAAAGCTGCCCCAGTATTTATAGGCAAAGTGGCTGAAGGAGCCTGCGACAGGTTCTTCTACCACCATTTCACCCAGCTGACGCATGATCAGAAAGGCGATAAAACCAGCAATGGCATAACCCAGGATGATCCCTGGCCCTGCGGACTGTATTACGGAGGCGCTTCCCAGGAATAGCCCTGTCCCTATCGCGCCGCCCAGCGCGATAAGCTGAATATGGCGGTTTTTAAGGCCGCGCTTTAGCTGCTCGCCGTGCTGTTGACCTTCCATCATGAATCCTCGTGCGGTGGTTGTTTTTTTGATCTACGCAGTGATGCGTGTGTAAGTTTGCAATTCCGTTTATTGTATTAATTTGTTTACATCGGTGAGGTTTTAATTGTTACAAAAAGACTTCCGTCAGATCAAGAATAATGGTATGCGGCAGTGAATGCACCCGCTTTATGCATGGTTGAAGATGAGTTGCTTAAAAAGAAACCGTTTGTAAAGTCTCGCCCCAATTATCCTTATCACAATGCGTGAATATAAATTCATCTTAATTGAATTAAAAATCACAAAATTGGTAAGTGAATCGGTTCAATTTGGATTTTTATAGTTTAATAATCGTTAAAAAATCTCTTTCATGCGTAAAGTCTACATTTGTGCATGGTTACAACTTTGAAACGTTATATATGTTAACTTGTTAAAATGTGCACAGTTTCATGATTTCAATCAAAAACTGTATGGACATGAGGTGAATACTTTGTTACTTTAGCGTCACAGATATGAAATTGGTAAGACCAATTGACTTCGGCAAGTGGCTTAAGACAGGAACTCATGGCCTACAGCAAAATCCGCCAACCAAAACTCTCCGATGTGATTGAGCAGCAACTGGAGTTTTTGATCCTCGAAGGCACTCTCCGCCCGGGCGAAAAACTCCCACCGGAACGCGAACTGGCAAAACAGTTCGATGTCTCCCGTCCCTCCTTGCGTGAGGCGATTCAACGTCTCGAAGCGAAGGGCTTGTTGCTTCGTCGCCAGGGGGGCGGCACGTTTGTTCAGAGCCGCCTTTGGCAGAGCTTCAGCGATCCGCTGGTGGAATTGCTCTCCGACCATCCTGAATCACAGTATGACTTGCTCGAAACACGACACGCCCTGGAAGGTATCGCCGCCTATTACGCCGCGCTGCGTAGTACCGATGAAGACAAGGAACGCATCCGTGAACTCCACCACGCCATAGAACTGGCGCAGCAGTCTGGCGATCTGGACGCGGAATCAAATGCCGTACTCCAGTATCAGATTGCCGTCACCGAAGCGGCCCACAATGTGGTTCTGCTTCATCTGCTAAGGTGTATGGAGCCGATGTTGGCCCAGAATGTCCGTCAGAACTTCGAATTGCTCTATTCGCGTCGCGAGATGCTGCCGCTGGTGAGTAGTCACCGCACCCGCATATTCGAAGCGATTATGGCCGGTAAGCCGGAAGAAGCACGCGAAGCATCGCATCGCCATCTGGCCTTTATCGAAGAAATTTTGCTTGACAGAAGCCGTGAAGAGAGTCGCCGTGAGCGTTCTCTGCGTCGTCTGGAGCAACGAAAGAATTAGTGATTTTTCTGGTAAAAATTATCCAGAAGATGTTGTAAATCAAGCGCATATAAAAGCGCGGCAACTAAACGTAGAACCTGTCTTATTGAGCTTTCCGGCGAGAGTTCAATGGGACAGGTTCCAGAAAACTCAACGTTATTAGATAGATAAGGAATAACCCATGTCAGAACGTTTCCCAAATGACGTGGATCCGATCGAAACTCGCGACTGGCTCCAGGCGATCGAATCGGTCATCCGTGAAGAAGGTGTTGAGCGTGCTCAGTATCTGATCGACCAACTGCTTGCTGAAGCCCGCAAAGGCGGTGTCAACGTAGCCGCAGGCACCGGTATCAGCAACTACATCAACACCATCCCCGTTGAAGAACAACCGGAGTATCCGGGTAATCTGGAACTGGAACGCCGTATTCGTTCAGCTATTCGCTGGAACGCTATCATGACGGTTCTGCGTGCGTCGAAAAAAGATCTGGAACTGGGCGGCCACATGGCATCCTTCCAGTCTTCCGCAACCATTTATGATGTGTGCTTTAACCACTTCTTCCGTGCACGCAACGAGCAGGATGGCGGCGACCTGGTTTACTTCCAGGGCCACATCTCCCCGGGCGTTTATGCACGTGCTTTCCTGGAAGGTCGTCTGACTCAGGAGCAGCTGGATAACTTCCGTCAGGAAGTTCACGGCAATGGCCTCTCTTCCTATCCGCACCCGAAACTGATGCCGGAATTCTGGCAGTTCCCGACCGTATCTATGGGTCTGGGTCCGATTGGTGCTATTTACCAGGCTAAATTCCTGAAATATCTGGAACACCGTGGCCTGAAAGATACCTCTAAACAGACCGTTTACGCGTTCCTCGGCGACGGTGAAATGGACGAACCAGAATCCAAAGGTGCGATCACCATCGCTACCCGTGAAAAACTGGATAACCTGGTCTTCGTTATCAACTGTAACCTGCAGCGTCTTGACGGCCCGGTCACCGGTAACGGCAAGATCATCAACGAACTGGAAGGCATCTTCGAAGGTGCTGGCTGGAACGTGATCAAAGTGATGTGGGGTAGCCGTTGGGATGAACTGCTGCGTAAAGATACCAGCGGTAAACTGATCCAGCTGATGAACGAAACCGTTGACGGCGACTACCAGACCTTCAAATCGAAAGATGGTGCGTACGTCCGTGAACATTTCTTCGGGAAATATCCGGAAACCGCAGCACTGGTTGCAGACTGGACTGACGAGCAGATCTGGGCTCTGAATCGTGGCGGTCACGATCCGAAGAAAATCTACGCTGCATTTAAGAAAGCGCAGGAAACCAAAGGCAAAGCGACAGTAATCCTTGCTCATACCATTAAAGGTTACGGCATGGGCGACGCGGCTGAAGGTAAAAACATCGCGCACCAGGTTAAGAAAATGAACATGGACGGCGTGCGCTATGTCCGCGATCGTTTCAATGTGCCGGTGTCTGATGCTGATATCGAAAAACTGCCGTACATCACCTTCCCGGAAGGTTCTGAAGAGCATACCTATCTGCACGCTCAGCGTCAGAAACTGCACGGTTATCTGCCAAGCCGCCAGCCGAATTTCACCGAGAAGCTGGAGCTGCCGAGCCTGCAAGACTTCGGTGCGCTGCTGGAAGAGCAGAGCAAAGAGATCTCTACCACTATCGCTTTCGTTCGTGCCCTGAACGTGATGCTGAAGAACAAGTCGATCAAAGATCGTCTGGTGCCGATCATCGCCGACGAAGCGCGTACTTTCGGTATGGAAGGCCTGTTCCGTCAGATTGGTATTTACAGCCCGAACGGTCAGCAGTACACCCCGCAGGACCGCGAGCAGGTTGCTTACTATAAAGAAGACGAGAAAGGTCAGATCCTGCAGGAAGGGATCAACGAGCTGGGCGCAGGTTGTTCCTGGCTGGCAGCGGCGACCTCTTACAGCACCAACAATCTGCCGATGATTCCGTTCTACATCTATTACTCGATGTTCGGCTTCCAGCGTATCGGCGATCTGTGCTGGGCAGCAGGCGATCAGCAAGCGCGTGGCTTCCTGATCGGCGGTACTTCCGGTCGTACCACCCTGAACGGCGAAGGTCTGCAGCACGAAGATGGTCACAGCCACATTCAGTCGCTGACTATCCCGAACTGTATCTCTTACGACCCGGCTTACGCTTACGAAGTTGCTGTCATCATGCACGACGGTCTGGAGCGTATGTACGGTGAAAAACAAGAGAACGTTTACTACTACATCACTACGTTGAACGAAAACTACCACATGCCGGCAATGCCGGAAGGTGCTGAGGAAGGTATCCGTAAAGGTATCTACAAACTCGAAACCATTGAAGGTAGCAAAGGTAAAGTTCAGCTCTTAGGCTCCGGTTCTATCCTGCGTCACGTCCGTGAAGCGGCAGAGATCCTGGCAAAAGACTACGGCGTAGGTTCTGACGTATATAGCGTGACCTCCTTCACCGAACTGGCGCGTGATGGTCAGGATTGTGAACGCTGGAACATGCTGCACCCGCTGGAAACTCCGCGCGTTCCGTATATCGCGCAGGTGATGAACGACGCTCCAGCAGTGGCATCTACCGACTATATGAAACTGTTCGCTGAGCAGGTCCGTACTTACGTACCAGCTGACGACTACCGCGTACTGGGTACTGATGGCTTCGGTCGTTCCGACAGCCGTGAGAACCTGCGTCACCACTTCGAAGTTGATGCTTCTTATGTTGTGGTTGCGGCGCTGGGCGAACTGGCTAAACGTGGCGAAATCGATAAGAAAGTGGTTGCTGACGCAATCGCCAAATTCAACATCGATGCAGAAAAAGTTAACCCGCGTCTGGCGTAAGAGGTAAAAGAATAATGGCTATCGAAATCAAAGTACCGGACATCGGGGCTGATGAAGTTGAAATCACCGAGATCCTGGTCAAAGTGGGCGACAAAGTTGAAGCCGAACAGTCGCTGATCACCGTAGAAGGCGACAAAGCCTCTATGGAAGTTCCGTCTCCGCAGGCGGGTATCGTTAAAGAGATCAAAGTCTCTGTTGGCGATAAAACCCAGACCGGCGCACTGATTATGATTTTCGATTCCGCCGACGGTGCAGCTGACGCTGCACCTGCTCAGGCAGAAGAGAAGAAAGAAGCGGCTCCGGCAGCAGCACCAGCGGCTGCGGCGGCAAAAGACGTTAACGTTCCGGATATCGGCAGCGACGAAGTCGAAGTGACCGAAATCCTGGTGAAAGTGGGTGACAAAGTTGAAGCTGAACAGTCGCTGATCACCGTAGAAGGCGACAAGGCTTCTATGGAAGTTCCTGCACCGTTTGCAGGCACCGTGAAAGAGATCAAAGTGAACGTGGGTGACAAAGTGTCTACCGGCTCGTTGATTATGGTCTTCGAAGTCGCGGGTGAAGCAGGCGCGGCAGCTCCGGCGGCGAAACAGGAAGCGGCTCCGACAGCAGCTCCTGCACCAGCGGGTGGCGTGAAAGAAGTTAACGTTCCGGATATCGGCGGTGACGAAGTTGAAGTGACTGAAGTGATGGTGAAAGTGGGCGATAAAGTTGCCGCTGAACAGTCACTGATCACCGTAGAAGGCGACAAAGCTTCTATGGAAGTTCCGGCTCCGTTTGCTGGTGTCGTGAAGGAACTGAAAGTCAACGTTGGCGATAAAGTGAAAACTGGCTCGCTGATTATGATCTTCGAAGTTGAAGGCGCAGCGCCTGCGACGGCTCCGGCGAAACAGGAAGCGGCAGCGTCGGCTCCGGCAGCAAAAGCTGAAGCCCCGGCAGCAGCACCAGCTGCGAAAGCAGAAGGCAAATCTGAATTCGCTGAAAATGACGCTTACGTTCACGCGACTCCGCTGATCCGCCGTCTGGCACGCGAGTTTGGCGTTAACCTGGCGAAAGTTAAGGGCACGGGCCGTAAAGGTCGTATCCTGCGCGAAGACGTTCAGGCTTACGTGAAAGAAGCTATCAAACGTGCAGAAGCGGCTCCGGCGGCGACTGGCGGCGGTATCCCTGGCATGTTGCCGTGGCCGAAGGTGGACTTCAGCAAGTTTGGTGAAATCGAAGAAGTGGAACTGGGCCGTATCCAGAAAATCTCTGGTGCTAACCTGAGCCGTAACTGGGTGATGATCCCGCATGTTACTCACTTCGACAAAACCGATATCACCGAGCTGGAAGCGTTCCGTAAACAGCAGAACGAAGAAGCAGCGAAACGTAAGCTGGATGTGAAGATCACCCCGGTTGTCTTCATCATGAAAGCCGTTGCTGCGGCACTTGAGCAGATGCCTCGCTTCAACAGTTCGCTATCGGAAGACGGTCAGCGTCTGACCCTGAAGAAATACATCAACATCGGAGTGGCGGTGGATACCCCGAACGGTCTGGTTGTTCCGGTATTCAAAGACGTCAACAAGAAAGGCATCATCGAGCTGTCTCGTGAGCTGATGACGATTTCTAAGAAAGCGCGTGACGGTAAGCTGACAGCGGGCGAAATGCAGGGCGGTTGCTTCACCATCTCCAGCATCGGCGGCCTGGGGACTACCCACTTCGCGCCGATTGTGAACGCGCCGGAAGTGGCTATCCTCGGTGTTTCCAAGTCCGCGATGGAGCCGGTGTGGAATGGTAAAGAGTTCGTGCCGCGTCTGATGCTGCCGATTTCTCTCTCCTTCGACCACCGCGTGATCGACGGTGCTGATGGTGCGCGCTTCATTACCATCATCAACAACATGTTGAGCGATATTCGCCGTCTGGTGATGTAATGAAAAAGCTGGCCTGACGGTCGGTTCAGATTGTTGACAATGTGCGCGTTGTTCATGCCGGATGCGGCGTGAACGCTTTATCCGGCCTACAGAAACATGTAATTTCAATAGATTGCAGAGATTACGTAGGCCTGATAAGCGTAGCGCATCAGGCAATTTTGCGTTTGTCATCATTCTCGTTTTTTCTGGTAATCTCATGAATGTATTGAGGATATCAGCGAATAGACAAATCGGTTGCCGTTTGTTGTTTAAAAATTGTTAACAATTTTGTAAAATACCGACGGATAGAACGACCCGGTGGACGATGGGCGTCATAAGAAAAACGTCAGACCGCCGGAGATAAATATATAGAGGTCATGATGAGTACTGAAATCAAAACTCAGGTCGTGGTACTTGGGGCAGGCCCCGCAGGTTACTCTGCTGCCTTCCGTTGCGCTGATTTAGGTCTGGAAACTGTAATCGTAGAACGCTACAACACCCTCGGTGGTGTTTGCCTGAACGTCGGCTGTATCCCTTCTAAAGCACTGTTGCACGTAGCAAAAGTTATCGAAGAAGCCAAAGCGCTGGCTGAACACGGTATCGTCTTCGGCGAACCGAAAACCGATATCGACAAGATTCGTACCTGGAAAGAAAAAGTGATCAATCAGCTGACCGCGGGTCTGGCTGGTATGGCGAAAGGCCGCAAAGTAAAAGTGGTCAATGGTCTGGGTAAATTCACTGGGGCTAACACCCTGGAAGTTGAAGGTGAGAACGGCAAAACCGTGATCAACTTCGACAACGCGATCATTGCAGCGGGTTCTCGCCCGATCCAACTGCCGTTTATTCCGCATGAAGATCCGCGTATCTGGGACTCTACTGACGCGCTGGAACTGAAAGAAGTACCAGAACGTCTGCTGGTTATGGGGGGCGGTATCATCGGTCTGGAAATGGGGACCGTATACCACGCGCTGGGTTCACAGATTGACGTGGTTGAAATGTTCGACCAGGTTATCCCGGCTGCTGACAAAGACATCGTTAAAGTCTTCACCAAGCGTATCAGCAAGAAATTCAACCTGATGCTGGAAACCAAAGTTACCGCCGTTGAAGCGAAAGAAGACGGTATCTACGTGACGATGGAAGGCAAAAAAGCCCCGGCTGAACCGCAGCGTTACGACGCCGTGCTGGTAGCGATTGGTCGTGTGCCGAACGGTAAAAACCTCGACGCAGGCAAAGCGGGCGTGGAAGTGGACGACCGTGGTTTCATCCGTGTTGATAAACAGCTGCGTACCAACGTACCGCACATCTTTGCTATCGGTGATATCGTCGGTCAGCCGATGCTGGCACACAAAGGTGTTCACGAAGGTCACGTTGCCGCTGAAGTTATTGCCGGTAAGAAACACTACTTCGATCCGAAAGTTATTCCGTCTATCGCCTATACCGAACCAGAAGTTGCATGGGTGGGGCTGACAGAGAAAGAAGCGAAAGAGAAAGGCATCAGCTACGAAACCGCTACCTTCCCGTGGGCTGCTTCTGGTCGTGCTATCGCTTCCGACTGCGCAGACGGTATGACCAAGCTGATTTTCGACAAAGAATCTCACCGTGTGATCGGTGGTGCGATTGTCGGTACTAACGGCGGCGAGCTGCTGGGTGAAATCGGCCTGGCGATCGAAATGGGCTGTGACGCTGAAGACATCGCGCTGACCATCCACGCGCACCCGACTCTGCACGAGTCTGTGGGCCTGGCAGCAGAAGTGTTCGAAGGTAGCATTACCGACCTGCCGAACCCGAAAGCGAAGAAGAAGTAATTCTTCGCTTGCCGGAACATTCGGTAAATTAAGAAGCGGCTGTCCTGGCCGCTTCAGATTGTTGATAAAGTGCTCGTTGTTAATGTCGGATGCGGCATAAATGCCTTATCCGACCTACAAAATCATGCAAATTCAATATATTGTAGATGCCATGTAGGCCCGATAAGCTTGCGCATCGGGCAATTCGATGTTTGTCACCAGTCTTAAGCGGCTAACAATGCCGCTTTTTTTACGCCTGCATTTTACCTTTCCAGTCTTCTTGCTCCACGCTCAGACAACCGTTCGCGTACCGCAGATCGTTGTTCGTTATTTAATCGGGTCGTGTGGTTACTGTCATTTAGACGCTGCGGGCGGCTCTCCTGAACTTTCTCTCGAAAAACCTGACGTTGTTCAGGTGATGCCGATTGAACACGCTGGCGGGCGTTATCACGTTGCTGTTGGTTCAGTGGGCGCTGCTGTACTTTTTCCTTAAATACCTGGCGCTGCTCTGGTGATGCGGACTGAATACGCTCACGCGCTGCCTCTCTTCGCTGCGGGGTCTGTGGGTTAGTCTGCATTTTCTCGCGGACTGCCTGGCGCTGCTCAGGAGAGGCCGACTGATAACGCTGACGAGCGGCGTCCTTTTGTTGCTGGGTCAGTGGTTGGTGACGGCTGAACTCGCGGAAGTCGTCATAGCTCCCATCGTGTTCAGCTTCATTAAACCGCTGTGCCGCTGCCTGACGTTGGGTATCTCGTGTAATGACTGGTGCGGCGTGTGTTCGTTGCTGAAACTGACTTGCTGCCGCCTGACGCTGGCTGTCACGTGTTGGAGCAGGGAGCTGTGTGGCGCTCATGCCGCCGTTGACATCGGTTTGATGAAATCGCTTTGCCATATCCCGATCATGATAAGGTACGCCATCACGGTAATTTGGGTTGTGCCGCCATGCCATATTCTTGTCAGTGAGATGCTCACCGGTGATGCGATTGAAATTGTTGACGTCGATATTGATGTTGTCACCGTTGTGTTGCCAGCCATTACCGTTACGATGATCGCCATCGTGATGGTAATCATCATTGTCATGATGATGATGGTCATGATCGTCGTCATCCCAGTCGATGCTGCTGAATAACGCGTATGTAGTGGCGACGCCCATACTGTAGCCGAATCCACGCACAAAGCTGTCAACAAAGGGTTCCCCCGCAGGCGGTGGAAGATAAACCGGGGGATAAGCGGTATTGGCCCAGTTCCCATAAACCACGGTTGGGTTATAGTTCGGAATATAAACCACATCCGGATTGGTTGGTTCGATGGTTATTACGGTCGGCGCAGGTTCTGCAATGACGGTGCTGGTTGTTGAAACGGTATCAGATAACGTAACGGGGGCTTTAACGGACTGTTTTACCGGTACAACTTTCTTCGTTGTCGTAATGACTTTCTGTTCGGTTGATGACTTCAGCGAGCCGGTTTGTTGCGCCAGTTGACGCAAACGCTGTACCGAGTCCATTACATCCTGCGGCTGCGCCAGAAACGCATCACCCAGGTTTTGCACCCATTGCGGGTTTTCGCCCATCAACGCCATCAACTGTGGGAAGGCCACCAGTGATTTGACGCTGGCATCCCACGGCTGGCCAGAAACTGCCTGAATAGCCGCATCGCCTTGCTTGAGGGGGTTATCGTGCGACCATTGCACTGCGTGCGCAACGTTTGCCGGATAGGTCGAGGCCATCAGTACTTGTGAAAGCAGGGCATCGGGGTACAGCGCGACAGGCGCAACCCATTGATCTATTTGAGCAGTGCTGAATGCGGATTTGACGACGGCGGGCGTTACAGGCGGCGCGGAGACTGTTGCAGGAAGCGTAACCGTAGCAGCGTCAGACACAGCCAGTTCTGCCGATTGCGGTTCCACAGGCGCTTCCACTGTGCGGCTTTTTATATATAGTCCGGCAGAGGCGGCACAAAGCCCGGCACTGCAAATTAGCGCCAGCACATGGGGTTTAAACGGCAAAGTCATTTTCATAATTCGGATCTCAAGGAAATCGCAATGGTCGGCGAACTGCCACCCGCAGGTGCTGTGAATCCGAGTATAAAGAGACGGTAGTTTAAATTTTGACTAATCTTGGGATTTGTTGATAAAGGTGATTATCACCATGCGAATTAACGAGGTTTTTACGGAGGGAAACCATCTCTAGACCATCCTTAACGATTCAGCCACTTTTTATGTTGCTTTTTTGTAAACAGATTAACATATCGTCAAAATCCTGCTATTCTGCCCGTTGCGGTACTGGGCATTTACCCTACAAACTGCTGTCTCACAGGAGCGTGAAGAGAATCGCCTGCCGCACTATGACAATGAGAGCGAGGAGAACCGTCGTGCTAGAAGAATACCGTAAGCACGTAGCTGAGCGTGCCGCTGAGGGGATTGCGCCCAAACCCCTGGATGCAAACCAAATGGCCGCACTTGTAGAGCTGCTGAAAAACCCGCCCGCGGGCGAAGAAGAATCCCTGTTAGATCTGTTAACCAACCGTGTACCCCCTGGCGTCGATGAAGCCGCCTATGTCAAAGCAGGCTTCCTGGCTGCTGTTGCGAAAGGTGAAGCCAAATCCCCACTGCTGACTCCGGAAAAAGCCATCGAACTGCTGGGCACCATGCAGGGTGGTTACAACATTCATCCTCTGATCGACGCGCTGGACGATGCCAAACTGGCACCGATTGCTGCCAAAGCACTGTCCCACACGCTGCTGATGTTTGATAATTTCTATGACGTAGAAGAGAAAGCCAAAGCAGGCAACAAATACGCGAAGCAGGTAATGCAGTCCTGGGCAGATGCCGAATGGTTCCTGAATCGTCCGGCACTGGCTGAAAAACTGACCGTTACCGTCTTCAAAGTGACCGGTGAAACTAACACCGATGACCTCTCTCCGGCACCGGATGCGTGGTCACGCCCGGATATCCCGCTACACGCGCTGGCGATGCTGAAAAATGCCCGTGAAGGTATTGAGCCAGACCAGCCAGGTGTTGTTGGTCCGATCAAGCAAATCGAAGCTCTGCAACAGAAAGGTTTCCCGCTGGCCTACGTCGGTGACGTTGTGGGTACGGGGTCATCGCGTAAATCCGCGACCAACTCCGTACTGTGGTTTATGGGCGATGACATTCCGCATGTGCCGAACAAGCGCGGCGGCGGCCTGTGTCTCGGCGGGAAAATTGCACCAATCTTCTTTAACACGATGGAAGACGCGGGTGCACTGCCAATCGAAGTCGACGTCTCTAACCTGAACATGGGAGACGTGATTGACGTTTACCCGTACAAAGGTGAAGTGCGTAACCACGAAACCGGCGAACTGCTGGCAACCTTCGAACTGAAAACCGACGTGCTGATTGATGAAGTACGTGCCGGTGGTCGTATTCCGCTGATTATCGGGCGTGGCCTGACCACCAAAGCGCGTGAAGCACTTGGTCTGCCGCACAGTGATGTGTTCCGTCAGGCGAAAGATGTGGCTGAAAGCAACCGTGGCTTCTCGCTGGCGCAGAAAATGGTGGGCCGTGCCTGCGGCGTGAAAGGCATTCGTCCGGGCGCCTACTGCGAACCGAAAATGACTTCTGTAGGTTCCCAGGACACCACCGGCCCAATGACTCGTGATGAACTGAAAGACCTGGCGTGCCTGGGCTTCTCGGCTGACCTGGTGATGCAGTCTTTCTGCCACACCGCGGCGTATCCGAAGCCGGTTGACGTTAATACTCACCATACGCTGCCGGACTTCATTATGAACCGTGGCGGTGTGTCGCTGCGTCCGGGGGACGGCGTAATCCACTCCTGGCTGAACCGTATGCTGCTGCCGGATACCGTCGGTACTGGCGGTGACTCCCATACCCGTTTCCCGATCGGTATCTCTTTCCCTGCTGGCTCTGGTCTGGTGGCATTTGCTGCCGCAACTGGCGTAATGCCGCTGGATATGCCGGAATCTGTTCTGGTACGTTTCAAAGGTAAAATGCAGCCGGGCATCACCCTGCGCGATCTGGTACACGCGATCCCGCTGTATGCGATCAAACAAGGTCTGCTGACCGTTGAGAAGAAAGGCAAGAAAAACATCTTCTCTGGTCGCATCCTGGAAATTGAAGGTCTGCCGGATCTGAAAGTGGAGCAAGCCTTTGAGCTGACCGATGCGTCCGCTGAGCGTTCTGCCGCTGGTTGTACCATCAAGCTGAACAAAGAGCCGATCATCGAATACCTGAACTCTAACATCGTTCTGCTGAAGTGGATGATCGCGGAAGGTTACGGCGATCGTCGTACCCTGGAACGCCGTATTCAGGGCATGGAAAAATGGCTGGCGAATCCAGAGCTGCTGGAAGCCGATGCAGATGCAGAATACGCGGCAGTGATCGACATCGATCTGGCTGATATTAAAGAGCCAATCCTCTGTGCACCGAACGATCCGGACGACGCGCGTCCGCTGTCTGCGGTACAGGGCGAGAAGATCGACGAAGTGTTTATCGGTTCTTGCATGACTAACATCGGTCACTTCCGTGCCGCGGGTAAACTGTTGGATGCGCATAAAGGCCAATTGCCGACCCGCCTGTGGGTGGCACCGCCAACCCGTATGGACGCCGCACAGCTGACAGAAGAAGGCTATTACAGCGTCTTCGGTAAGAGTGGTGCGCGTATCGAGATCCCTGGCTGTTCCCTGTGCATGGGTAACCAGGCGCGTGTGGCAGATGGTGCGACGGTGGTTTCCACCTCAACCCGTAACTTCCCGAACCGTCTGGGTACGGGGGCGAACGTCTTCCTGGCTTCTGCGGAACTGGCTGCTGTTGCGGCGCTGATTGGCAAACTGCCGACGCCGGAAGAGTACCAGACCTACGTGGCGCAGGTTGATAAAACAGCCGTTGATACTTACCGTTATCTGAACTTCAACCAGCTTTCTCAGTACACCGAAAAAGCCGATGGGGTGATTTTTCAGACTGCGGTTTAATAAGTAAGCGCACGCGCTGCGCATAAACGACACAATGCCCGGTGAATGAGATTCCCGGGCATTTTTTATTTCTAAACCATCGCCGTTCCGCTGTTTTTCTCCGGTAAGGCTGCGATAATTACATCAATGGCGCAATGCGATTTCGGCGCATTGCCGGGAGCAGAGGAACACACTATGGATTACGAATTTCTGCGCGATATTACCGGAGTGGTAAAGGTGCGTATGTCCATGGGGCATGAAGTGGTCGGGCACTGGTTTAATGAAGAAGTGAAAGAAAACCTGGCCTTGCTTGACGAAGTGGAAGACGCCGCGCGCATGCTTAAAGGCAGCGAACGTTCATGGCAGCGAGCCGGACATGAATACACGCTATGGATGGACGGTGAAGAGGTGATGGTTCGCGCCAATCAACTGGAATTCGCTGGCGATGAAATGGAAGAGGGGATGAACTACTACGACGAAGAAAGCCTGTCGCTGTGTGGCGTTGAGGATTTTCTTCAGGTGGTGGCGGCGTACCGTAATTTCGTTCAGCAGAGGTAAATAAATCAGACGGAGCCTCTGTGCTCCGCCTGAGTCGTTAAACAGTTGGAATATTGCGCCCGTAATAAATCTCGCGCATTTCTTTCCACAGCGCAGCGGTAATTTCCTGGCGCTCGCTGTCGGTTAAATCTTCCGGTTTGGTGTGGAACATGTAGTGCTTAAGGTTGAACTCTTTAAGCAACATCTTGGTATGGAAGATATTTTCCTGATAGACGTTTACATCCACCATGTCATACAGCGCCTTCATATCCTCGGACATAAAGTTCTGAATCGAATTAATCTCATGGTCGATAAAGTGCTTCATACCGTTAATGTCGCGGGTAAAGCCGCGCACGCGATAATCAATGGTCACGATATCGGATTCAAGCTGGTGGATCAGGTAATTCAGTGCCTTCAGCGGAGAAATCACGCCGCAGGTAGAGACTTCAATATCGGCGCGGAAGGTACATAAACCGCCTTCAGGATGGCTTTCCGGGTAGGTATGTACACAAATATGACTTTTATCGAGATGGGCAACCACCGTTTCGGGCAGTGGGCCGGGGTGTTCTGTTTTGTCGATAAGCTTCGGGTCGACCGGTTCTTCGCTCACCAGAATAGTGACGCTGGCACCTTGTGGTTCGTAATCCTGGCGGGCGATGTTAAGAATATTGGCCCCGATAATGGAACAAGTTTCTGTCAGGATTTCGGTCAGGCGGTTGGCATTATAGAGTTCATCGATATACGCAATATAACCATCGCGCTCTTCGGCAGTTTTGGCGTAGCAGATATCGTAAATACAAAAACTCAGACTTTTGGTCAGATTATTAAAGCCATGTAGTTTCAGTTTTTTCAATTTCTTATCTTCTCCTTAGGACGGCTGGGAAGCCAGTGCGTTTTGTAGATACTGCGGTAAGGCAAAAGCTGCCGTATGGATTGCCGGATTGTAATAACGACATTGCAGGCCAGAGGCGAGAAAACGCGCCTGAATAATTTCGGTAGAGAGATGGCGTAAGGCGTCGTTATCTGTCGCCCATGCAAAGGTCATGATGCCGCCGTAATAAGTCGGGATCGCCGCCTGATAAAAGCCAACGTCGCTGAAGTAATGGCTGAGTTTGCGATGGCTGTCGATGGCTTCTTCCTGCTGTAAAAAGCAGACACCGTTCTGCGCGACGAAAATACCGCCAGGATTCAGGCAACGTTTGCAACCTTCATAGAATGCAGATGTGAACAAACTTTCGCCAGGTCCGATGGGGTCGGTGCAGTCGGAGATGATCACGTCGAAGGTCTGGCTGGTTTGATTAACGAAATTGACGCCATCGTCGATCACCAGTTTAAAGCGCGGATCGTCGTAGCTACCGGCGTTATGGTTGGGCAGATATTGACGGCAGAACGACACGACACCCGCATCAATTTCCACCATCGTGATTGACTCAACGTTTTTATGTCGGGTCACCTCACGCAGCATGGCACCGTCGCCGCCGCCGATAATCAGCACATGTTTCGCGTGGCCGTGGGCCAGTAGCGGAACATGGGTCATCATCTCATGGTAGATAAACTCGTCGCGCTCGGTGGTTTGTACTACGCCATCCAGCGCCATTACGCGACCAAATGCGGCGTTCTCAAAAATGATCAGATCCTGGTGATCGGTCTTTTCATGATACAGAACGTTATCTACCGCAAAGTACTGCCCAAACTGGTCGTGTAGCGTTTCATGCCACTGCTTTTTTTCGGCCATGGGTTGATACCTCCTTTGTTAACACCCGTAAAAAAAGGGCGCAACATAATAGCTAATATTGACCGTGAATGCACGGTCAATATTTCTACAAAAAGGTAACAGGGATTATTTGACGTAGGCAAGCAGGCTTAAGGAATCGCGGGCCAGGGCTTTGCACTTTTTTGCGACGGGAATGCCAATGCCGCTAAGATCGCGGTAGCTGTCTTCACCGAGGGCTTTCATGTCGAAGGTGTCGTAATTGCTGAGATCCCACTGGTTTTGCTGGGCGAAAAAGACCAGTGCGCGACGAATTTGCCCGTTAGGTAAGTTCTGGTAACCACAATCGTTCTTCAGAAAGACAAAAACTGCCGTTAAATCGGCCATATCTTCGGCTTCAGACTCGCTGAGCGCGTAACTGTTTGCGCAGATGGCCATCAAGCTGCTGAATAACACTGTTCTGAAAAACGTCTTCATTGCTTCTACCAGGGGCTTAAAGAAGATAAACGTTAGCACACTGCGAGCGAGGCGACGACCATTATTGTTGATTAAATTGTGTCTGCGGCTTGACCTTCCTGTAAGGAGAAGGTCTATGCTCAACGTTTGATTTTGTTTCGCCTGCTTAAGAATAAGGAAATAACTATGCAACGTCGTGATTTCTTAAAATATTCCGTCGCGCTGGGCGTGGCTTCGGCCCTGCCGCTCTGGAGCCGCGCAGTATTTGCGGCAGAGAGTCCAACGTTACCGATCCCTGATTTGCTCACGACCGATGCCCGTAATCGTATTCAGTTAACTATTGGCGCAGGTCAGTCCACCTTTGGCGGGAACACCGCAACTACCTGGGGCTATAACGGCAATCTGCTGGGGCCGGCGGTCAAATTACAGCGCGGCAAAGCGGTAACGGTTGATATCTATAACCAACTGACGGAAGAGACGACGTTGCACTGGCACGGGCTGGAAGTCGCGGGTGAAGTTGACGGCGGCCCGCAGGGAATTATTCCACCAGGCGGCAAACGCACGGTGACGCTGAACGTTGAGCAACCTGCCGCTACCTGCTGGTTTCATCCACATCAACATGGCAAAACCGGGCGTCAGGTGGCGATGGGGCTGGCTGGACTGGTGGTGATTGAAGATGACGAGATCCTGAAATTAATGCTGCCAAAACAGTGGGGTATCGATGATGTCCCGGTGATTGTTCAGGATAAAAAATTTAACGCCGATGGACAGATTGATTATCAACTGGATGTGATGACCGCTGCCGTGGGCTGGTTTGGCGATACGTTGTTGACCAATGGTGTAATCTACCCGCAACACGCTGCCCCGCGTGGTTGGCTGCGCCTGCGTTTGCTTAATGGCTGTAACGCCCGCTCGCTCAATTTCGCCACCAGCGACAATCGCCCGCTGTATGTGATTGCCAGTGATGGTGGACTGCTGCCTGAACCGGTGAAGGTGAGCGAGCTTCCGGTGCTGATGGGCGAGCGTTTTGAAGTGCTGGTGGAGGTTAACGACAACAAACCATTTGATCTGGTGACGCTGCCGGTCAGCCAGATGGGGATGGCGATTGCACCGTTTGACAAGCCGCATCCAGTAATGCGGATTCAGCCGATTGCTATTAGTGCTTCAGGTTCCTTACCCGACGCGTTAAGTAGCCTGCCAGCCTTACCTTCGCTGGACGGATTAACGGTACGTAAGCTGCAACTCTCTATGGACCCGATGCTCGATATGATGGGAATGCAGATGCTGATAGAGAAATATGGCGATCAGGCGATGGCCGGGATGGATCACAGCCAGATGATGGGGCATATGGGGCACGGCAATATGAAGCATATGAACCACGGCGGGAAGTTCGATTTCCACCATGCTAATAAAATCAACGGTCAGGCATTTGATATGAATAAGCCGATGTTTGCGGCGGCGAAAGGGCAATATGAGCGTTGGGTTATTTCTGGCGTGGGTGACATGATGCTGCATCCGTTCCATATCCACGGTACGCAGTTCCGTATCTTGTCAGAAAATGGCAAACCGCCAGCGACGCATCGCGCAGGCTGGAAAGATACCGTTAAGGTAGAAGGTAATGTCAGCGAAGTACTGGTGAAGTTTAATCACGACGCGCCGAAAGAACATGCTTATATGGCGCACTGCCATCTGCTGGAGCATGAAGATACGGGGATGATGTTAGGGTTTACGGTGTAAAAATACGTATTCGGAAATATGCCCGGATCTCTGCGGGCATTAAACGGATGACAAACGCAAAACTGCCTGATGCGCTACGCTTATCAGGCCTACGCGGTATCTGCAATATATTGAATTTACATGACGATGTAGGCCGGATAAGGCGTTCACGCCGCATCCGGCATGAACACAGCCTGATGTGCTACGCTTATCAGGCCTACGCGCCATATGCAATGTATTGAATTTGCACGATTTCGTTGGCCGGATAAGGCGTTCACGCCGCATCCGGCATGAACACAGCCTGATGCGCTACGCTTATCAGGCCTACGCACCATATGCAATGTATTGAATTTGCACGATTTCGTAGGCCGGATAAGGCGTTCACGCCGCATCCGGCATGAACACAGCCTGATGCGCTACGCTTATCAGGCCTACGCGCCATATGCAATGTATTGAATTTGCACGATTTCGTAGGCCGGATAAGGCGTTCACGCCGCATCCGGCATGAACACAGCCTGATGCGCTACGCTTATCAGGCCTACGCGCCATATGCAATGTATTGAATTTGCACGATTTCGTAGGCCGGATAAGACGTTCACGCCGCATTCGGCATGAACACAGCCTGATGCGCTACGCTTATCAGGCCTACGCGCCATATGCAATATATTGAATTTGCACGATTTCGTAGGACGGATAAGGCGTTCACGCCGCATCCGGCATGAACACAGCCTGATGCGCTACGCTTATCAGGCCTACGCGCCATATGCAATGTATTGAATTTGCACGATTTCGCAGGCCGGATAAGGCGTTCACGCCGCATCCGGCATGAACACAGCCTGATGCGCTACGCTTATCAGGCCTACGAGCCATATGCAATGTATTGAATTTGCACGATTTCGTAGGCCGGATAAGGCGTTCACGCCGCATCCGGCATGAACAAAGCGCACTTTGTCAGCAAAGTGCGCAAGTCTTACTTCACATCATCCGGCAGCGCATAAGCCACAATATAGTCGCCCATCTTCGTACCAAATGAACCGTGACCGCCTGCGGAGATCGCCACATACTGCTTACCATTCACTTCATAGGTCATCGGTGTAGCCTGCCCCCCCGCCGGTAAACGGCCCTGCCACAGTTTTTCACCGTTGCTCATGTTGTAAGCGCGCAGGTAGTTATCTGCCGTAGCAGCGATAAACAGCACGTTACCCGCCGTGGAGATTGGCCCGCCCAGCATCGGCATCCCCATATTGAACGGCACCGGAACGGGCATCGGGAACGGCATGCTGTCCTGCGGCGTACCAATACGTTTCTTCCACACCACTTCGTTGGTTTTCAGATCCAGCGCTGAGATATAGCCCCATGCTGGCTGTTTACACGGCAGACCAAACGGTGAGAGGAACGGATTGAGCGTGACGCCATACGGTACACCGTACTGCGGTTGAATGCCGGATTCCGTACCCGTGCCTTTGGCATCTTTCGGCTGTTCCATCGGATTACCCGGACCGCGCGGGATCAGCTTCGAAACAAACGGCAGTGCCATTGGGTTGGCAATCGCCACTTCACGATTCGGATCAACGGAAATCCCGCCCCATTCGAACATCCCCAGGTTACCCGGGAAGACCAACGTACCCTGTTCAGATGGTGGGGTGAAAATGCCTTCATAGCGCATCTGGTGGAACATCACGCGGCACACCAGTTGGTCAAACATGGTGGCGCCCCACATATCCGCACCGCTCAAATCTTTCGTCGGACGGAAGCTCAGTTCAGAGAACGGTTGAGTTGGGGTAACGTAATCACCTTTCGCTGCGCCTTGTGGCACCGGTTTTTCCGGGGCCGGAACCACCAGTTCACCATTACGACGATCGAGCACAAAAATGTTGCCAGTTTTCGCCGGCGCGTAAATGACCGGCACCTTCTGACCATTAACGGTGATATCAGCCAGCGTCGGCTGTGCCGGAAGGTCCATATCCCACAGGTCATGGTGAACGGTCTGGTAGCTCCACGCCAGTTTCCCGGTAGTGGCATTCAGTGCCAGAATCGAGCTGGCATAACGCTCCTGTTCCGGTGTGCGGTTACCGCCCCAGATATCTGGCGTGGTCACGCCCATCGGCAGATAGACCAGATCCAGTTTCGCGTCATAGGCTGCAGGTGCCCACGAGTTTGGCGAGTTAAAGGTAAAGGTGTGCTCGTCAGACGGGATCGCATTCGGATCTTTTGCTCCCGGATCAAAAGCCCACAGCAGCTCCCCGGTGTTGACATCAAAACCACGGATCACGCCTGACGTTTCGCGGGTTGAGAAGTTATCGGTGACTGAACCGGCCATCACGATGGTTTTATCGGTGATAATCGGCGGCGAAGTCGGCTCATACAGGCCCGGTTTGGTGTCTGGCATATTGCTTTGCAGATTGAGCACGCCTTTATTGGCGAAGGTTTCGCACAGCTTGCCGTTGTCAGCGTTAATCGCAATCAGGCGACCGTCATTCACCGGAAGAATGATACGACGCGGGCAATCTGCCATCACTTCCGGGGAAGCAGTTTCTGCTTTAGCTTCATGATAAGAGACGCCGCGGCAGGTTACGTGCTGGAAAGACTCGTTGGTTTTCAGCTCAGGATCGTAATGCCATTTCTCTTTGCCGCTGGCGGCATCGAGCGCAAACAGACGCTGGTGAGCGGTACACAGGTAAAGGGTGTCGCCCACTTTAATTGGTGTCACTTCATTGGTGATTTCACCCGGATCGTTCGGCTGTTTCACATCACCTGTGCGGAACACCCAGGCTTCTTTCAGGTTATGGACGTTATCGGCGTTAATTTGCTTCAGTGGTGAAAAGCGTTGGCCTTCCTGATTGCGACCATACGCGGGCCAGTCCTGATCGGCAACGGGTGAGATAGCTTCGGCAGGTGTGGCATCGGCGCTTAAGGTGCCGTTGATTTCCTGCGGATCGTTAAATCCGGCCCAGGTCAGGATACCTCCGCTAATCAACAGTGCGACCACCAGTGCGGCAACTGCGCCGCTGGCAGGAATGACCAGGCGACGCCAGACAAACGGTAGGATTAGCCAGATGCCGAAGAAGACCAGAATGTCGCTGCGCGGAGTCAGTGCCCAGAAGTCGAAACCGACTTCCCAGATGCCCCAAATCATGGTGCCAAGCAGCAGAGCGGCGTACAGCCAAAGTGCGGCGCGTTTACTGCGCCACAGCATCCAGCTGACGCCGAGCATCACAAGGCCAGCGATAGGGTAGTACCAGGAGCCGCCAATCGCGACCAGCCAGCCTCCACCAATGAGTAGATACAGCCCGCAAAGCGCTGCAAAAAGAGCTGTTAGCGTGACGAGTAATCGTCGCGAGCCTGTATTGTTAATTGCCATAAAGAGACACCATTTCAATTCATTAATATTTTAGTAGCAATTAATTATAGATTTTAACATGCGTGATCGTCATCACAATTCGAGCTTTATTAACAGACTCCGCGAATGAATCGTTTTGCTGGTATACTGCGTGTCTTGCGCTTTGTTGCGGTGCAAAAAACTGCCCGTGCGAAGTGATTTGTTTTTAAATCATATGGTTAGAGATATGAAACATACTGTAGAAGTAATGTTTTTTATGTTCCTGACTTTTCTAGTGTTTACCCGCTGAATATAAAAAATCAATCAAAATCATTATGTTGTAGTGATTTTGTGTTCATGCTCGATTTCATTTTTTCTGGATATTAATATTTCACGTGTATCAATGCGTGTATCAATATCGGAACGGTGATGATGTCTGGAACGAATAAGCTCAGCGACAGGAAACTAAAGGCGCTGCAAGGAACGCATAGGGATCGTGTTGAAATGCTTGCTGACGGAGAGGGGTTAGGGGTCAGGTTATCAACTAAAGGGCATGTGAGCTGGGTTTTTTCATATCGCCTTGGAGGGCGTGAGAGTTCAGTTATTCGTCTTACTCTAGGGAATTACCCTGATATTAGTCTGAAAGATGCCAGGATGTGGCGTGAGCGTTGCCGTCAATGGTTGGCTAATGGTCTTGATCCAAAAATTGAACTCCAACTTTTTACTGAAGAATCCCGTGCTCCTGTTACTGTTCGAGATGCGTTGGAATATTGGTTGGTCAATTATGCAAGACATAAGCGCAAAGATGAGGAATTGATTAGGGCGCAATTCTGCAAACATGTCTACCCCAGAATAGGCCATTATCCGTTATCACGGTGCGATACTCGCCATTGGGTAAAATGTTTTGATGAGATTCGCGCTATAAGTTCAAAAACGGCGGGGCGTATGTTTCAACTCTCCAAGCAGGCATTGCGGTTTTGCAATGTTCGGCGTTATGCCATCAGTGATGCCCTTGTTCATTTAACGTTAACCGATGTAGGGGAATCTGCCGGACAGCGCGACCGTGTTTTGAGTGATGCCGAACTATCAGATCTTTGGTATTTTGCAAAGGAGAAACATCGGGATATTTATTTTTCTAGATTAATAAAGTTGCTTATTGTCTTTGGGGCTAGAACTGTAGAGATTCGCCGTTCTCATTGGATTGAATGGGATTTTAATGAATGGGTTTGGATTGTTCCAAGAAATAACAGTAAAAGTAACAAAAAGATTATTCGGCCAATTCCCGAAGGTATAAGAGACTGGTTAAAAGAGCTAAAACAGGAAACCGGGAGGACGGGCTTACTTTTGGGTGAGGAGAGAACGCATAGAGCTGTTTCTCTGAAAGGTCGCAGAATGTATAAAATATTCGGACATAATGAAAAATGGACGCTACACGATTTAAGACGGACATTTTCAACTGGGTTAAACAACATGGGGGTAATGCCTCATATTGTCGAGTCATTATTAGGTCACGTATATAATGCTGGCTCCGCAGAATTTAACTATAATCTTAGCCAGTATATCCCATTCAAATTAAAGGCTCTAAATGACTGGCTTGAATGTTTAGAAAAAATGGTTAAAGATAAATAATATGTGAGCGAAAAGAATGACGTTACCACTAAGAGATTACTATCCTATTGAGCGCGCGGCAAAGTTATTAGACTGCGATATTGATGATCTTATTCATTGGGCTGTGACAGGCTGCATTCGTATTTGTATAAAAATTGAATCTGCATATGGAGTATTAAATATCCCAGATGAAAAAGATGTGGTTAATTTCGATTGTCTGCGTAAGTTTCTGGATTCAGAACCATGTAAATCACGGTTATCTGACCTTGATGCCATTTCAGAAAGGGCGGCAGAACACCATGGTTTTAATTATATAAAAACCAAGTCGAGAATTATATTTGATTCAATGTGCGAATCTCTAAGTCATTCATATGTAGCGCCCAAATTTGGTGACATAGCAATTGATACTGCATTTGCTTTGTTAAATTATTATAACAGGGGGTTATATTATGGGGAAAATTATCACATATATAGTGTATATCGAATAGCAACGGATGAAAGAGCTGTGGCAGTTGTACCACCAGTATTTAAAGGTATTCAAGAAAAATACCATAAGTATTTTGTTGAAATAGGCGGTATTTTCGCTTTGGGGGGAAGTTTTTTTGCCAACTATGATTTTAATAAGAAGTTTAAAGCCAACCGAATAATTAATAGCAATATTATAATTGCTTCTGACGTTGATATACATATAGGAGTAATTGTTACTGAGGATGTTTCTTTTGATATTGGTGATTTATATATCTTAAAGAGTGATTTTTTAAAAATACAAAATGCTACAAGCTCCAATAGCGAGTTAAGAAAAGATTATGTTAATCCATTGGCAGACACTTTATATTTGTGTGCGGGTAACAATATATTAAGCTCTGAGGATGGAGAGAAAGATATATGCACCAATAAAAACAATATAGAACGATTATCTAAAACAATGAAGGATTTTTTTCGTGCGATGCTTGTTATTCATTATAAAGAACTCGAAAACAATCCGGTAAAACTTGCTGATATATTGACCGCGGAAGCAAAAGAGGCAGGACTCAATATGCGCTTTGATAAAAGTACTATATCAAGATGGATTAAGGCATCATCTCAGTAAGACCAGCAAGCATCTTAATAAGACCTTTAATACTTGCTTTCAAAACTCCGTAAAACAAAAATCTCCCCCGAAAGTTCAGAAACATAGGGGGAAATATGACTCAATCCGCATTCATTCCACCAACTCCAGAACAGCGCCGCACCATACTCGCCGAGTATGGTTTTGACTGCGAAGAACGCATCAGGGAAGAGAAGTGTAAAAAAATGACCACGCTTTCACGCTCCCGGCGCTGGGAACTGGAGAAGATCGGTGCTTTTCCTCCCCGTCACTCTTTGGGGCGTTGCTCATGTACCTGGCTGTTAAGTGATGTTTTGTGGTGGCTACGTAATCCGCCAGTTATTGCCAAAGTGAATAACCCATACGAAAACGCCAAAAAGAAAAGGGAGAGGGAATCCGGTAGCGCCAGAGTTGAATAAGCCCGGGCGGCTTATTGCAGCCCATCGCTTGGCGGCAAAACTTACTGATGTGAACACGTTGCTACACGTGAGGGGGAGAGGTCGGGCGCTGACAGCAGAGCAAAAAAAAGAAGCTCGCTAAAGCCAGCGAGCCAACCAGTCAAGGATGTGCATTTAGTGCACCTGAAACCAACAATAAGAAATAATAGGCAGAAATGATTATGGCTTTTTTACTCTTAAAAATCAATCACTCAGCGCAAGCGCGCCAAAATAATTTGCAATATTGCTTGACTCGCTTTTTTGTCATGGCGTATCGTTTGCCCGCACCTCATAAAGCGGGTGCCGGGTTTAGCAGCCTGATTGACAAAGCGGGTAGCCGCTATATTTCCGTAATGCGGTTTTTTTGTGCCCGTAATACCACCCTTTCCCGTATTATGGCGGGGCGTAATGGGGAGGCCGTAAGGCCTGCTGGTTTCTTTGTCACCAGTCTGCTAACCCTGTTACGTCCCGCCACCATGTTTAGCAGCGTGCTGGCGAGACTCCGTAAATTAGACAAAGGAGCCGCCAAAATGGCTATATCAACACGCCCTGATTTTATCTGGCGCTTTATGCAGTGCCACGGTAAAAATATCCGCCTTCATACCGTTACCGCTGCCAGTGAGCGCGAAGCGCGCGCCATGCTTCCGGCATCCCGTCTGGTCTTTGTTGCCCGTATCCGTGTCCGGGAGGCGTGCCATGTTTAAGCTCCTTATCACCCTGATTAACTACCAGAACGGCGACGTTCGCCAGATGATTCATTCCTGGGAATATCCGACTTATGACGATGCATGGCGTGATGCCTGTCGTATGGCATATTCCCGCAATGACAAACAGGGGCGATTAACTCACAAATGCGCAGTAAAAATCATGGAGGGGTAACGATGTACGAGATTCATATTAAATTGCGTAATGTGGTAACAGGAGAGGAAGAAAACTTCCACACGATACGTAAATATAAATCAAAAGGAAAAGCGGCAAGGGACGTTATCAGGTATACGGAAGAAATTGCGCCGAAATATCAATTGCCAGAAGAAGAGCTCACAGCATCAGTGGTAAAGGTGAAGAAATGAAAACCCGTTCAGCATCCCGTAAAAATAATGGCAGTGGTGAAAAACGTTTCTTTGTGTTGGGTTATGCCGTTAATAAGCGCGGGTTAACCAAACATGCACATGCAACGGTATACGGAACGGGACCGGGCGAAGCCATACGCCGCGCAGCCGAAGGGCTGGAAGAGCTGGGAATGACACATTTCAGAGCGTTGAAGGTGACGCAGCTTTCCGCCTGATTCCCGAATTGTCCACTGATAACTGAATTCAATTTATATTTCGGCCTTAACTGGCCGGGGAGTTTTTATGTCTGAAAATCAGAATGTCCGCAATATATACAAAAAAGAATACGCTGGCTTTTTCACAGAAGATTCCATTGGCAGTCTTGAGGATGTAATAAATGTTATTGCTCTTTTTTCAGCATTGACAGGTGAAATTAATACCAAAGAGCGAATTGCTGTACAAAGCGATGAAATGGAATCATTAACTAACATTCTTTATCGGGAATTACGAGCGATTAAATCAGGAATGCATCTTTCTGGCGGGATTTTTTCATGGCACAAAGCTGAAGCCGCAGGGATTGCCCGGAAACAAGAAGTAACGAGTAATTAATAAAAACCCCACTGCAAAAGGTGCAGTGGGGGGGGGATTTATATATGAAACATAACACCAGAAAAGAGATTATTAACCGTCTTATTCGTGATTACAACTTTAAAGAAGAAAATAACTATCTTCGTTATGGTGTTTGTCCGCAATGTGGAAAGAAGGAACTGTTTACCAGTCTTGAGAGGCCGTACATCGTACACTGTGGCCGCGAAAATAAATGCGGTGCAGACCTGTTGACCAAAGAACTTTACCCGGATGTGTTTTCGTCATGGTCAGATCGCTATATCAGCACGAAAGACGATCCATACGCAGCGGCGGCAGCTTATCTTCAGGAAGCGCGCAATATTGCTGTGGAGCCACTGAAAGGGGCATTTACTCAGGAGCGATACCAGGACAAGGAAAGCGGCGAACAAGCCGCTACCGTGCGTTTTACGCTGGCTGACGGCGTGTGGTGGGAGCGCATCATAGACCGACCGGAACGCTTCGCTCGCAAGGCGAATTTTTCCGGCAGCTACAAGGGGCTGTGGTGGGCTTATCCGGGAGCTGATTTAAGCAAGGCCAAAGAAATCTGGATTTGTGAGGGTGTCTTTGATGCCATCAGCCTTAACCAGAATGGCATTGCGGCCGTTTCTGTCATGTCTGCCGTGAACTACCCTGATAAGGCGCTGGAAGAACTGGCGAAGCTGTGCGGAGATAATCCCCGTCCGGTTATTGTGTGGGCGCTGGATAACGGGCGTGCGGGTGAGCGTTACGCGAAAAAACATGCAGAACGCAGCGCCGAAGGCGGCTGGAGAACGGCAGCGGCGTTACCGGGTGAAAACAACAATAAACGCGACTGGAATGATTTACACATCGCCGGAAAGCTACGTGGCCATGATGTGAAAAGATACCGTTATTACGGTGATTTATTGCTGGCGAAATCTCCGAGAGATAAGGCACTAATAATGTTTTCCTTTCGTGAGCGAAAGGAATTTCATTTTCCCTTTGATAACCGTGTGTTCTGGTTCAAGCTGGATATTGAGCGCCATATGAAGGCTGTTGAGCGTGTCATTAATGAGCGAAATGTTGACGAAGATGAAGCGCGCAAAATTGCACTCAAGGAATCCGGCGCTGTAAAAGAAATCGCAAACTGTAACCCAGTGCCGCTTTATTACATTCGAAACAATGATACGGATGAAGCATGGTATTACTTCCGCATTACATTCCCGGATGGTGCTACGGTGAAAAACACCTTTACATCAGGGCAATTAACATCCGCATCTGAATTTAAAAAACGTCTGTTGCACGTAGCAAAAGGCGGCATTTATACCGGAACGACTACGCAACTTGACGCATTAATAAAAAATGACCTTCCCGCAATAAAAGAGGTTATTGGTCAGGATTTTATCGGATACAACAAGGCCATTGGGGCATGGTTGTTTAATGATATTGCTGTTTACAAGGGTAAAACTTATGAAATCAATGACGAAGATTATTTTGAAATTGATGGCATAAACGCAAAACCATTAAGCGAAAAACCCACATTACAGATTAACTACAAAAAACCGGATGAATTTACAACGTCATGGGTGGAAGATCTCTGGCTGGCTTTTGGCGAAAAGGGAATTATTACCCTGGCTTTCTGGCTGGGTTCGCTGTTCAGTGAACAAATCCGGGATAAAGAAGAATCCTTCCCCTTCCTTGAAGTCACCGGGGAGCCCGGAACGGGTAAATCAACATTGATTGATTTTTGCTGGCGGCTGTGCGGTCGTGACAACTATGAAGGCGTAGATCCAACCAAAGGATCAGAGGCGGGCTGGAAGCGCACCTTTGGACAGGTCGCCGGATTACCTGTTGTTCTGATTGAAGCGGACCGGGGAGACAATGCGCAAAAAAGAGGTGCGTTTGACTTCGATAACCTGAAAAGTCTCTATAACGGCGGTGGTATCGGCGTTCGTGGTGTTAAGGCCAACAATAACAACACCTATGACCCGGATTTTAAGGGCGCTATCGTAATTGCGCAGAATGCGCGGGTAAACGCCTCGCCGGCAATTATCGAGCGCCTGATACGTATATACACCGATAAAAAACGCCATTCACCTGATACCCGACTGGCGGCGAGACGACTGGAACTCTACCCCGTCGAGAAGGTATCGGGGTTTATTCATCGGGCGGTAAGTCAGGAACGGGCGATTATGCAAACGTTCCTGGAAGTGTCGCCGGCTGAAACGGAACGCCTTTGCGGATGCGAAAATATTCGCCATCCCCGTATCGCCAAAAATCACGCGCAACTTATCGCGCTGGTCAGGGCGCTTAAATGCGTTATTGATATCCCGGCTGAATGGCTTGATGCCACATGTCTGGAACTGGAACAAATGGCAACAGCGCAGGTTAAAGCGGCGGCGGCTGATTTACCGGAAGTGGTGGAGTTCTGGGAAGCGTTCGACTTCCTGGACGGCATAACAAAATACGGTGTAAACCACTACGGCAAGGGATGCTGCGAAGGGATTGCTATCAGTATTCCGCAACTGGCACAGGCAGCCGCCATTCACCGCGTGGAGATCCGAACCGAT
Organism: Escherichia sp. MOD1-EC7003; assembly: GCF_002965065.1. Classification (GTDB taxonomy): domain Bacteria; phylum Pseudomonadota; class Gammaproteobacteria; order Enterobacterales; family Enterobacteriaceae; genus Escherichia. Next base: position 22,417 of record NZ_PTRE01000030.1, on the reverse strand, counting down.
CGCGAAATGATTGAGTTGCTCGGGGCTGGACGCTCCCGACCGTTGACAGGTCGTAAAACAATTCGTAGTGAGGTGTCCAGACAGGCAAACGCCGGAAAAGGGGTAGCCGAGGCCAGAGAGCCGGAAGTACTGAAATGCCGGATATTCAGTTACAAGGAGGGGCGTTAAACATGCCGATCAGAAAGATGCATGATGGGCGGTGGCTACTCGATATCAGGCCATGCGGACGTAAAGGGAAGCGCATCAGAAGAATATTTGACAAAAAATCTATAGCTACAGCAACTGAACGGTACATCATAGCGAACGCCGAAAAGCGCGAGTTTATACAGGGCTATCGCGACCGGAGAACCCTTAGCGATTTACTGGAATTGTGGTGGGTTTATCACGGTCAGCACAGGCGAAAGGCAAACACGGATAAACAGCAGCTTGGCAAAATTATTAATGAGCTTGGAGCTGACATGTTTGCGGTAGAACTCGACAAATTAAAAATCATTGCATGGCGATCGCAGAAAATTGCGGAAGGATTAAAGCCGTCCTCAGCAAACAGATACATGAACAGATTATCGGGGATGTTTACAGCCCTGAAAAAGATCGGTTTGTGGGATGCAGAGCATCCGGTTCGTGGTATTCCTGTTCTTTATGTAAAGCAGCGGGAAATGGCCTTTTTATCAAAAAACGAGGTCACATTGTTGCTTGACGGGCTGAATGGAGATCAACGAAGGGTTGCGCTCTTGTGTCTTTGTACCGGAGCCCGCTGGAGTGAGGCCAGCAGATTGCATGGAGAGCAAATAGTTCATAATAGAATAACGTTTCTGGAAACCAAAAACGGTAGAAAAAGAACGGTGCCTGTGTCGCAGGAAATATGCGATGCCGTAAAAACAAAAGAAACCGGGCGACTGTTTGATGTGAAGTACAGAGAGTTTTGCCGGGCATTAAAAAAAATAAAACCCGATTTACCGAGGGGGCAGGCTGCGCATGTATTGCGGCATACATTCGCCAGTCACTTTGTGATGAACGGTGGCAACATTCTTGCGCTACAAAAAATCCTTGGGCATGCGACAATTCAGCAGACTATGGCATACGCACATTTTGCACCGGATTATCTGGCAGATGCCATGAGATTTAACCCGGTAGCCAACATAGTGATCACCGAAGAAAAAGAGCCAGCAGAGTAACCCGCAGAACGCTACATTCACAGCAAAAGAGGTCAGTTTCCCGCTGACCTTTTTTGTTGGCCAGAACCAACGGTAACAGCAATGCAATGGTGGTCATATTGCAGTAGTGCCGCCATCAATTTTTTGCTTCCCCTGATTATCAGAAAGAGTCAAACAGTGGCGAGATACATTTCAATCACAGAGAGTTAATGAGAGTGATACAGAGTAAGTGGGTTTAATTAACATTTTAAAGGGTCGCGCTAAAGTTTGGGGGGGGGTGCGCAAAGCGGTTACAACGGTTACAAATTTAAAATCACTTATTTTTGCATTATATATCAATATATTATAACTGGTCGGATGAGTTACAAAAGCGGTTACAACGCGGTTACATGTAACCGTTTTGTTAGGTTACAGGCGGTTACAGGTTAAGTTTTTAATTGATTGATAATAAAGTGCTTTTTGAAACCTGTAACCGTTGTAACCGCAGTGTAACCGCAAAGCGGTTACAAACAATATCCATTAAAATCATGCTGTTAAGTGGTGTTTTTGACTGTTGTAACCGTTGTAACCGCTTTGCGCACCCCCCACCGGATTATGAGGCAGAGCCCCAAAACAACTGGCCTGACCTCTAACAAAAATGCAACATCAATCATTGATTTTTTGGGGCTGTCAGTCACGGGGAGTTGCCCTGTTGTTTGGCAGAAAAATGAAGTATGTACATGCGCGGCGGGGATGGTAAAAAACGTAATACACGCGGCGCAGTTGCCATAAAAAATCTCTCAAAAGCACTCTTTTTGACGCTATTGTTCATCTGCACAAAAGTGCACAAATTTGCACAATTTTTTAGAGTAACTTTTTGCCCATCCGGCCCAGTACTGGCGCGCCCGGAGGGCGATTTCGTGCGTGCACAAAAAACGGTGAGTTTTTCGCGCGCAGGTGACGGGGGAACAGCACGCGTTTCAGGGGGTAAATTACATTTTCGCTAAAGGCTGCGGGAATGCCCCGACCGGGTTAGTTTTATCGCCAGCCAGAGCCGTTCTTACGGCAAGAGAGAACTGATACGGGGAATGTGACGAGTGAGCATGGGAACGGCGCGCCCGTGCGTAATACGCGGCGACTGCTGCGGGTTTATTTGATACAGCCAGAGGGGGGCGGCAGAAGATATAATAGGTTAAATTTCACACCAGTAAGAGGAGCGTGATATGTCTTTCCCTTGCCCGGCCTGTGGCGCTTCAGCCCGCACCCGTGGTCGTTCGTTGGAAGAACACGAACAAAACATCTACAGAACGTATTACCAGTGCAATAATATTGAGTGTGGGGCTTGTTTTTGTACGCTTGAGTCGTTTGTACGCATTACTAAGCGCAGGAAGTCGAAAACTTCATAGTGATTTGTATAACACAGCCAGCGAGTGTGACCGGCTGCGTTATTTCTGTATTACGTCGTGTGGTTCTGGTCATTTGCCCAGGCCCACACATCCCCCGCTACATTGCGCCCGTTGCAGTCTTCTTCCTGCGTTTCCCCGGCCTTAATTCCCTGACTGATAAACATTCTGACGCACTGGGAGTAGTTCATCTCTCTGTCCTGACATATCTGATTTATTTTATGGTCGATTTCGTGCGGGATACGAATACAGCGTAATACGCATCGCATTTTCTTTTGTTTTTTCATCGTGTTGCCTCCCTGATTGTTTATGCCGGGATTTAACACCCGCGATATAAGAAAGCGTAATACAACAGTATTGTGAGCGTATTACGAGAACAAAATCGGCTGGAATGTATTACGCAATATGGAAAAAATCGGCGTAAGTAAAAAAATGTATTACAGGAGCAAATAATGGATATAACTCAGGCAAGCGCCGAACATCAGGTATGTAAAGCACAGTTTGATGCAGCCATGGCAAAACTCAGTGAACAGGAATCATTAATCACCAATCTGGAAGCAACTATCGAACAGACGAAAGGGGAGCTGGAATCTCTCGATCGTGACTGGCAGAACTCAATCCTGTCTGCGCTGGGCGTAAAAACGGAAGCCTCCGCGAAATTATCCATTCAGGCGGGTGTGGCGCGAGAAAATCTTGAGCGTCTGCGGGTGCTGCATGATGAGGCGCGCATCAGGCTACTGGAGTGTCGTTATAACGCGGCAGAGGCTGGTTGTGCTTACGAAAGCATTGATAATAAGTTGCGGGCAGAGATATTTGCAAAAGCACTTCCCGAACTGATTAACGAGCTGACCCCTGCTCTGTTATTGATTCGTGGTTTATGTGAGCTGCTTGGCCAGCCGCTGTATAACGCAGAAAAGAAAATATGCGAAACACTGAAAGCGACAGATACTGCTGAAAGTGTCGGGATGATTCGCGGCCGGATTAACGATACCGAAAGCGACACCTCCAGCCCGCTGCGTTATTGCCCGGAGAAACTCCCGGATTCGGTAAGCCGCGCAATCAGGAACGCCCCTTCACCTGTACAATGGAGCGCGGCGCGACAGAATCCAGAAAAAATGCGCGACCTTGCGGAGGGCAGAGAACTCTGCCGGGGGTGGCAGTAATGGGCGGTCTGAATACTCCACATTTGCACGGCGCTGATATAGTGAGCCGACTCAGGGGATTAATGTCCCGGAATCGCCTGAAAGCAAACACAGCAAGCATAAGCGATGAGACGCGTCGCGCGCTGGACAATGAATATCAAAAACTGGAGCGTGAGCTTGAGCTTCACACCCTGCATACTGCAAGCGGTGGGGGTAATAACGACGGCATTGAGCGTTATAATTGCACTGCTGATTCTGTTGTATCACAACGAAATCAACAGGCTCAGATGGTTTTCAATTGCGCTATCGAGTCGATAACCGGAAAACATCCGAAGGATTTGCACTTTTCCGGTGACACTGCGCGCTATTCGTCAGAAGTTGAACCCGTTCCCCGCCAGAGTGCAACGCTTGCCAGTGGATGGCAGGCAAATTTCCTTGCTGAAATAACTCCCGTGCCTGTTACGGATATATCAGGTCGGGTTGTGCTGGTAGACGCTTCGGGGCCGTTGGCACGTACATCGCCACCTCACGAGCGCCGTTCGCCACTACAGGCGCATTCACTGGTTTCAAGGGGCTACCGCTGCGAGCAGGTTAATTTTGATTTTGCGTTGAGCTACGACAATGCCGATGCTCACGCATCCGCAAACGGCCTTGAAGGAAGTGCGCGGGCCGCTTTTGAACGCCGGAAATGGCTGGATTTAATTCAGATTGGTTTTAACGGCACACATTATGCCGCCGAATCTGACCCTGAAACATATCCGGGGCGTGACGATTGCGGCGTGGGTTGGTTGCAGAAGTTTCGAAATGAAGCGGCGGGAAGGGTTATCAGCGGCCTTTCTGTTTCATCACCGAAAAGTAATACACGCGGTACACACCATACGATAGATGCGCTCGTTCTGGATGCCTGGCAATCCATGATTGATGAACAGTGGCAGGAAGGCATTGTGGCCGTATGCAGTCACAATACGCTGGTCCGTAAGCAATGGCCTTTGATAAACCGTCTTAATCCATCGCAGATGAATCAGGAAATTTTGCTTAACAAGGAAATCATTAAAAATCCCGTTCTGGGGAATCTCCCGGCTGTGACCGTTCCATTTTTCCCGGACAATGCTGTATTGATCACACCTCTTGCCAATCTGTGTCTGTACTGGCAGCGTGGTTCCGTTCGTGGCCTGGTAAAAAACGAGCCTCAGTATAATCGCCTCGCGTTCTATGAGTCCTGTAACCTTGACTGGGTGGTGGGGCAATATGAGGCAGGGTGCTTACTGGATGGGATTGACTGGAAAGAATAGCAAGGAAATTTCCGGTAACGTTGAGGGCTTCTCAGCCCTCCTTTTACTTAAGCAGATGCTCTCCACCAATCAGAGTAATGACTCTTTCAAGCACATCATTAAATACTCCATCTTCTGCCTCTGTAATTAAGCGTGCTTTCCGCTGACGCCAGTCAAGGGTTTGAATGAGTGTGGTTGCTACCACGCTGGGGGCGTCCAGATTTGTTACCGGAACTTCTGTGGGAGCATTTCGTATGCTCGTACTTATGGGGCAGCATATGACAAGCCCGGTGAGTCGGTTATATTGCTCATGGGACAGTATGAGTGCCGGGCGATACTTTCCGATCTCTTTTCCTTTCTGCGGCTCAAAATCCAGCCAGCAAATATCACCACGCTTAGGTACAAACATCAGTAATCAACCTCCTCATTGAATGGGGTGGCAATTTCGTCCGCGTGCGCTGTAACTGGCGTTATCCCGGCGAGTAATTCGGCTTCACTCAGGCGACGGCGTGCAGGCTTTTCTACAAAAAGCCCCTTTTCACTAATTTCAACGTTGACGATATCACCCACTGAAAAACCCGGAACGGTTTTAAGGTTTCCCGTTAGTCGAAGGGCAATGCTATTACCCCATTTTTGCAATACAACCTGTGTGCGCATGTGGGTTAACTCCTGTATCTATTGTGTGTCTACAGTGAGGATAGGCGAGTAATTATTCTGTGTCTACAACAAAGATACATTAAAAGCGTTAGTGAGCTTTTATGGGATCGGGTACAATCCCGACTCAATTTGTTGTTCTCTTGTTTTCTGTCATTTTTTTTGTGCCGTTCTCTGTTTGTGTATCAATCGGTGTATCAATATTGTTTTTTTAAGCATGAAAAATGATGGTTATTTCATTAATAATCAATTGGTTATTTGATAGATGAAACATTATGTAGAAGTAATGATCCCCGAAGCGGAGATTAAAGCGCGTATCGCCGAACTGGGTCGTCAGATTACTGAGCGTTACAAAGACAGCGGCAGCGATATGGTGCTGGTAGGTCTGCTGCGTGGCTCATTTATGTTTATGGCGGACCTGTGCCGTGAAGTTCAGGTATCTCATGAAGTCGATTTTATGACCGCCTCCAGCTACGGTAGCGGCATGTCCACCACCCGCGATGTGAAAATCCTCAAAGATCTGGATGAGGATATCCGTGGCAAGGACGTGCTGATTGTTGAAGATATCATCGACTCGGGTAATACACTGTCGAAAGTGCGCGAAATCTTAAGCTTGCGCGAACCGAAGTCGCTGGCGATTTGTACGCTGCTGGATAAACCGTCTCGTCGTGAAGTGAACGTCCCGGTAGAATTTATCGGTTTCTCGATCCCGGATGAGTTTGTGGTGGGCTACGGTATCGATTACGCACAGCGTTACCGTCATCTGCCATATATCGGTAAAGTGATTCTGCTGGACGAGTAAGCGTGGATTTGCCGGATGTGTTGCATCCGGCATGGTATTTTTATTTGTGGTTGGCGTGTTTCAGTTTGAGGTTGGAAATCCCGTGACGGTAACGTTGCTCAAGGGTTTCGCGATTGGTCGCGGTGACATCCAGATCACGCAGCAAGCCGTCGTGAATGCCGTAGGCCCAGCCGTGAATGGTCACTTTCTGCCCTCGTTTCCACGCTGATTGCATAATGGTGGAATGGCCCAGGTTATACACCTGTTCCATGACGTTCAGTTCACACAAGGTATCCAGACGGCGCTCTTGCGGCATTTCGCCGAGCAATGAGCTATGTTTGAACCAGATATCGCGGATATGCAGCAGCCAGTTGTTGATAAGCCCCAGTTCCGGGTTTTCAACTGCGGCTTGTACGCCGCCGCAACCGTAGTGGCCACAGATAATAATGTGTTCAACTTCGAGTACATCCACTGCATACTGAACTACGGAAAGGCAGTTCAGATCGGTGTGAATGACCAGGTTAGCAACATTACGGTGAACAAAGAGTTCGCCCGGCTCAAGACCGGTTAAACGTTCTGCAGGAACGCGACTGTCGGAACATCCAATCCATAGAAAGCGCGGTTTTTGCGCTTGTGCCAGTTTCTCAAAAAACCCGGGATCCTCTTCCACCAGCATTTTTGACCATAGTGCATTGTTGCTGATGAGTGTATCTATGTCTTTCATGGAGGTTAACGACCTGTAACCAAATAATTACGTTTGGCTAATATAGGGCAACTCCGGGACGATTTAAACCACAGATAAAGTGTAAGAACGTAAGGTAAGTAAAAATTTATGACCATTGCACTGGAACTTCAACAGCTTAAAAAAACCTATCCAGGCGGCGTTCAGGCGCTTCGTGGAATAGATTTGCAGGTCGAATCGGGTGATTTTTATGCGCTTCTCGGGCCGAATGGGGCCGGAAAATCGACCACTATTGGTATTATCAGCTCACTGGTAAATAAAACCTCCGGGCGGGTCAGCGTATTTGGTTACGATCTTGAGAAAGATGTCGTTAACGCTAAACGCCAGTTGGGGCTGGTGCCGCAGGAATTTAACTTCAACCCGTTTGAAACCGTGCAACAAATTGTGGTGAATCAGGCGGGGTACTATGGTGTGGAGCGCAAAGAAGCGTACATCCGCAGCGAAAAATATCTTAAACAGCTCGATCTATGGGGAAAGCGTAACGAGCGAGCGCGTATGTTATCGGGCGGGATGAAGCGCCGTTTAATGATTGCCCGTGCGTTAATGCATGAACCTAAACTACTGATTCTGGATGAACCAACCGCAGGCGTGGATATCGAACTTCGCCGCTCAATGTGGGGATTTTTAAAGGATTTAAATGACAAAGGCACCACTATCATTCTCACCACACACTACCTGGAAGAAGCAGAAATGCTGTGCCGCAATATCGGCATTATTCAGCACGGTGAGCTGGTGGAAAATACCTCAATGAAGGCGCTGCTGGCGAAGCTGAAATCAGAAACCTTTATTCTCGATCTCGCACCGAAAAGCCCGTTACCGAAGCTCGATGGCTATCAGTATCGACTGGTCGATACCGCGACGCTGGAAGTTGAAGTGCTGCGTGAGCAGGGGGTTAACAGCGTATTCACGCAGTTAAGTGAGCAGGGCATTCAGGTATTAAGTATGCGTAACAAAGCTAACCGTCTTGAAGAGCTGTTTGTTTCACTGGTTAATGAAAAACAAGGAGATCGCGCATGATGCATCTTTACTGGGTAGCGCTAAAAAGCATCTGGGCGAAAGAGATCCATCGCTTTATGCGTATCTGGGTGCAGACGCTGGTGCCGCCGGCCATCACCATGACTCTTTATTTCATTATCTTCGGTAACCTGATCGGGTCGCGTATTGGCGATATGCATGGCTTCAGCTATATGCAGTTTATCGTGCCGGGGCTGATCATGATGTCGGTGATCACCAATGCCTACGCCAACGTCGCGTCATCATTTTTTGGTGCCAAGTTCCAGCGTAATATTGAAGAACTGCTGGTCGCTCCAGTACCGACGCATGTGATTATTGCCGGATATGTTGGTGGCGGCGTAGCGCGTGGTCTGTTTGTTGGCATTCTGGTGACGGCGATTTCCCTGTTTTTTGTGCCATTTCAGGTGCATTCGTGGGTATTTGTTGCCTTAACACTGGTGCTCACGGCGGTGTTGTTCTCCCTTGCGGGGTTGCTGAACGGCGTGTTTGCCAAAACATTCGATGACATTAGCCTGGTGCCAACCTTTGTGTTAACGCCACTCACGTATTTGGGCGGGGTCTTTTACTCCCTGACTTTGCTGCCGCCGTTCTGGCAGGGGCTGTCTCACCTGAACCCCATTGTTTATATGATCAGTGGTTTCCGCTACGGCTTCCTCGGCATCAATGATGTGCCGTTGGTCACTACCTTTGGCGTACTGGTGGTTTTTATTGTGGCGTTTTATTTGATCTGCTGGTCGCTTATTCAACGTGGACGTGGTTTGCGTAGCTAAGGCTATTTCCTCTCCTCTGGATTTGGGGGAGAGGAGTTTTGACGGCTATCACCCTTTATCAACAATGGTCAGGGTAGACTGATTTTCGGCTAAGGAGGAAGGCGATGTTAGGTTGGGTAATTACCTGTCACGATGATCGTGCGCAAGAGATACTGGATTCGCTGGAGAAAAAACACGGGGCGCTTCTTCAGTGCCGGGCCGTGAATTTCTGGCGCGGTTTGAGTTCTAATATGCTTAGCCGCATGATGTGCGATGCCCTGCATGAAACGGACTCTGGCGATGGGGTGATCTTTTTAACTGATATTGCCGGAGCGTCGCCCTACCGCGTGGCTTCTCTATTAAGCCATAAACATTCCCGCTGTGAAGTGATTTCTGGTGTCACGTTATCGTTAATTGAGCAGATGCTGGACTACCGTGAAACGTTATCCAGCGCAGAGTTTCGTGAGCGAATTGTCGAACTGGGCGCGCCAGAGGTTAGTAGTCTATGGCACCAACAACAAAAAAATCCACCTTTCGTCCTCAAACATAATTTGTATGAGTATTAACCCGAGATTCTGATGGCGCTTTTGCTACAATAAAAGCGTTGTTTCCCCCCTGGTTATTTTTTCATGTACAAACAAGCTGTTATTCTCCAGCTGATGCTGTTTACTGCAAGTGTCAGTGCCGCGTTACCTGCTCGTTATATGCAAACCATCGAAAATGCTGCGGTCTGGGCGCAAATTGGCGACAAAAAGTTGAAGACGATTTGGGGGACCTTAACAAGCCGTTGAGTAATCAGAACTTAATAAAACGGCTTTATATCTTAAGAACGGATTCGCTGGAGACGATGTCGCGGCTGGTAAGTAACCAGCCGCAGAGATAATAATCAGGAAACCTGTACTGGAATCGCTTTCGCGGTGCGTTTCATTTCATTGTCGCCTTCAAAATAGGCGACATTGGGCCGCCAGGTGCGAGCTTCTTCATCAGGCATGGTGACGAAGCTGGCGATGATGACAATATCGCCGACGCTGGCGCAGTGGGCCGCCGCACCATTAACGGAAATAATTCTCGAACCGCGCTCTGCCGCGATGGCATAGGTGGAGAAACGCTTGCCGTTGGTGACATTCCAGATATCAATGGCTTCGTTTTCAAGAATACCGGCTGCGTCAAGAAAATCCTGGTCAATGGCGCAAGAACCTTCATAGTGCAGGTCCGCATGAGTCACTTTCACGCGGTGGAGTTTGCCCTGCAGCATCGTGCGAATCATAACTTCTACCTTTCTATCCTGTCGTTAACGAAGCAGGCGATGCCTGCTTTGAGGAAATTCTCACGCAGTATTGCCCGATTTTTGATAAGTGTCTACTGATCTGATGGCATTTGCACCAGCAGTTTGCGTACCGCGCCGAAGTGTGCCATGCAATGCTTGTAACTGATTGAAATTTCTCTGAACGCGGCTCGGTAAACAACAAAGAGGCAGCAGACGACAGCGCATATTAGCCGGATACTTCCTTCATACAGGGCAACATGGAAGGCAGGGAAGATGGACGCACCGAGTACCACACCGCATGATGCGGTATTTAAACAATTTTTAATGCATGCGGAGACGGCTCGCGACTTTCTGGAGATACATTTGCCAGTAGAATTACGCGAACTTTGTGACCTCGACACGTTGCATCTTGAGTCAGGGAGTTTTATCGAAGAGAGCCTGAAAGGACACAGCACGGACGTGCTCTATTCCGTGCAGATGCAGGGCAATCCCGGTTATCTGCATGTTGTGATTGAACACCAAAGCAAGCCGGATAAGAAAATGGCCTTTCGTATGATGCGTTATTCTATTGCTGCCATGCATCGGCATCTGGAAGCAGACCACGATAAGCTGCCGTTGGTGGTGCCGATTCTGTTTTATCAGGGCGAGGCCACACCTTATCCACTCTCAATGTGCTGGTTTGATATGTTTTACTCACCGGAGCTGGCGCGACGCGTCTATAACAACCCTTTCCCGCTGGTGGATATCACTATCACACCGGATGACGAAATCATGCAACATCGGCGGATTGCGATTCTCGAACTACTGCAAAAACATATTCGCCAGCGCGACTTAATGTTATTGCTGGAGCAACTGGTCACGCTGATTGACGAAGGGTACACTAGCGGAAGTCAGCTAGTTGCCATGCAAAACTATATGCTGCAACGCGGTCATACTGAACAAGCGGATTTGTTTTACGGTGTGCTGAGAGACAGGGAAATGGGAGGGGAGTCTATGATGACGCTGGCGCAGTGGTTTGAAGAGAAGGGAATTGAGAAGGGAAGACAGGAGGAAAGGCAGGAATTCGCCCTGCGTTTTCTGCGTAAAGGGATGTCTCGGGAAGACGTTGCAGAGATGGCAAATTTACCTCTTACAGAGATTGATAAGCTCATTAACTCTAACTAAGTTGTCTGCGTTATGAATAATCGCTTACAGATGACGTGGCAATCAAAACTGGCGCCATCAGCCGTAGCGCCAGTTAAGTATTACGCCAGTTCGACCATTTGGTTGTCGATCAGGCGAGCATCGCCAAGCCAGGCGGCGATTAGAATCACTGCCCGTTTGCTGTGTTCAGAGACTTCCAGCAATGTGTCGGCATCGCGAATCTGAATATCATCGGCGCGGAAGCCTTTTTCATTCAGTTCTTGCCCTGCAATGGCAATAATTTCATCGAGATCCTGCTCTCCAGCCTGCAATTTGTCGGCAATCGAACTTAAAACTTTGTACAGACCGGGCGCAATTTTGCGCTGTTCTGCCGTCAGATAACCATTACGGGAACTGAGCGCAAGGCCATCTTTGGCGCGCATAATCGGTACGCCAACAATCTCAATATCGAAGCCCATATCGGCAACCATTTTGCGGATCAGCGCCAGTTGCTGAAAATCTTTTTCACCGAAGCAGGCGATGTCCGGCTGGACCAGGTTGAACAACTTGCTGACGATAGTCGACACGCCACGAAAATGCCCCGGACGGCTGGCGCCTTCAAGCATGGTCGAAAGCCCTGGAACGTCAACGTAAGTATGGGTTTCTGTACCGTTCGGGTAGATCTCTTTTACCGAGGGAGCGAAAACCAGATCCACTTTACGTTTGTTCAGCTTCTCGCAGTCTTCCTGCAAGGTGCGTGGATAGCGAGCCAGATCTTCCGGGCGGTCAAACTGCATCGGGTTAACGAAAATACTGACGACGACCACATCGGCGCGGGCTTTGGCTTCATCGACCAGTTTCATATGACCATCGTGCAGGTTACCCATAGTAGGCACCAGCGCCACGCGCTTGCCTTCCATACGCAGGCGGCGAATTTGCTGACGTAGCAGCGGCAGGGTTTCGATTATTAACACAACGTCACTCCTTAATGGAAACTGTGCTCTTCGCCCGGGTAAACGCCGGACTCCACTTCAGCTATATACTGCCGCACCGCCGCGCGGATGTCGCCCGTTTCGGCGAGGAAATTTTTAGCGAATTTAGGAATGTGGCCGCCGGTAATACCGAACGCATCGTGCATCACCAGAATTTGCCCGTCAGTGACGTTGCCTGCGCCAATACCGATAACCGGGATCGCCAGTGCTTCGGTAATGCGTTTTGCCAGTTCAACCGGCACGCACTCCAGTACCAGCAGTTGTGCCCCGGCAGCTTCTAAGGCTAATGCATCGCTGAGCAGTCGATCGCCCGCTTCATCGCCACGCCCTTGTACTTTGTAGCCGCCGAAAATATTCACCGACTGTGGGGTTAGGCCTAAATGACCACAAACAGGAACGGCACGTTCGGTCAGCATTTGTACAGTTTCTACCAGCCACTCACCGCCTTCGATTTTGACCATATTGGCCCCGGCACGCATGACAGTCGCGGCGTTTTCAAAGGCTTGTTCTGGTGTGGCATACGCCATAAATGGCAGGTCAGCCAGCAACAGGGCGTTTGGCGCACCGCGACGCACGGCGGCGGTGTGATAGGCGATATCTTCAACGGTAACGGGCAGCGTGGAGTCGTGCCCTTGTACCGTCATGCCCAGCGAATCACCAACCAACATGACGTTCAGCCCTTCATCGGCAAACAGCTTTGCAAAGCTGTAGTCGTAGGCAGTGATGGTAGCGAAGCGTTGTTTTTCCCGCTTACATTTTTGCAACAAGGCGATAGTGGTGGGTTTCATTTGTGGTCTCCGACTTGAGAATTTCCCTATGCTAACAGAAACCACTCACTGAAGATAAATCTGTTACCCATTGCCGCCAACACTCGCTTAAGGGTACGTTATCTGAAATATGCTGCTGGCTTTAAATTGCCCTGCGGTAATGGTGTCATTGCCATCTTGCATCAGGGTTGCCTGGAAATTTAACGCTTCAGTGGTACCAACAATATCTTTATTGTCTGGATTATAGATGCCGCCATTAACCGCTAACGGATCGGTTTGATCTATCTCAGTCTCACTAACATTAAAAACAGACGTTGCATTGTTAGGTTCCAGTACTTTTGCTGAACCTCCGTTGATGGGCAATGCTTCAATGCGGACACCAACGCCGGATGCGACACCAGAAGATCCTGAAAGCGTATTGGCTAATAATGTTTTGTCATTTTTGCCTACCGTAGCAGAGGTCACTTTTACCTCAATACCTTCGATGCGAATACAGTCCGATAAATTAATGGTAAAAGGTATTGGGGTTGCTCCATTTTTAATTTTCCCGGCAGAATATGTTCCCATATTAACAATATAGGTTGAGTCTGGTTTGGTAACTGAATTACCATCACCGGATACCGTTGCTGTATGACATGTCGGCAGTGTGATTTTTACGCCGGAGAAGGCAAATTTGGAATTGATATAATAATTTGGAGTTAGACCTGTATTATAGTTCTGAAAATGGAAGAAATAATCAGCATTACGTGAAGGTAGGGTTACCTCTAAGTTATTTAATGGTTTAAATTTATCATCAATATAAAAATCCAGAGAAACCGTATAATTGAGACCACCCATTTTATAGAAAATGGACCCGGTTGCAATGTCACAGTTATGTTGCTGATCTGAGTTTGTTATTTTCATATTGAATTTATACTCGTCATACTTCAAGTTGCATGTGCTGCGTCTGCGTTCGCTCACCCCAGTCACTTACTTATGTAAGCTCCTGGGGACTCACTCACTTGTCGCCTTCCTGCAACTCGAATTATTTAGAGTATAGATGGATTGCCAGCGTTACCCATGCTGTTGTTAAGATAGATGCTTTCTTCTTGTGCACTGGCATAGGCTGTCCATATATTTTTTAATTGAATGGTATAATATAGGCCATCGATATTTGTTTTAAATAATACATGACCATCAACGGACCGGCCATTATCGTCAGGAACGGCTGATGTTTCGGCTGAAATACTGTTGCCAGAGCCGCCATTATGGCAATAAACAGACCCTGTGCTGTTCTCCTCTGCGGTGTTTGTCTGGGCGGTAACATTGATTTTAGCAGACTGTAGACCATTAGGTTTATAAAAAACAAGACTCTGCTTAGAAAAGCTGCGCACGCTGCTGTTTTTACCATTACCATTACCATTTATCGATGTATCACTTCCGGTCCCCACCATAAAGTTATGGTTGCCAATGAGATATTACTGTAAATAAATAAGAGGAAGAATGTTACTATATTTTTCATGCTATCTCCTTGACTCACACTCTCTGAACCAATACCTTTGTATTAAAATCAACAACATAATACATCACTTATTCTGAAGCTAACATTAACGCATTTAGTCTCTGGAAATTAAAAGATGCTGCCAAATTAAATAATCTGGCAGCATCTTTATTAATTTATGATGAGAGGTTAATTGTAGGTAATAGAGAATACGCCCGTTGCTACAACCTCGCCACCTTTTACTTCTGCCTTACCATCTCGAACCAATTGTGCAGTAAAGTTTAAAGTATTGGTTGCTCCTGAGACTCCGGAGGGTGTGGAGCTTACATCGATTATATGATAAGTAATGTCCATATCCGGAGCTTTTAAATCATAGGAGACACCGCTATTTGGGACCATCACCGTGCCGCTACCACCAGGGTTGGCACCCAGATAGCGAATTTTCACCCCGACGCCCATATATTCATCTTGTCGGGTTGTCCTCAAATTACCTAATAATGAGGCATCGTTAATGCCTGTTGTGTTTGATGTTAATGCCACTTTTACTGTCTGAACGGATGCACAGGAATCCAGTTGAATAGCAAAGGGGATCTCCGTTGTGTTTCCATTGGTGATCTGCACAGAGGTGTAGTTACCCATGTTAACGGTGTTTTGGTAACTTCCATCTAGCCAAAATGTTTTATTGCCTGTTGCGCTTTCGCCTGTGACTGTGGTGTAGTAACACGTAGGGCCGGAGACATAGAGTGTATTTGCGGCAAGTCGAAAAATAAGATATCTATTTTGCCCATAAAGACCTGCTTTGGCTTGCAAGCCAATTGCCGGACCTTGTGTAGTTCCCCCCCCCCATGGATGAGCAATCGCAAAATTCACTTCGTAAGCGCTCCAGTATAACGCATTATTTATGCTGTTATAGGTAGAGTCTACATAATAACGAATAGTGATATCGAAATAGATTGCCCCCATATTTTCTTTACAGTTATCCAACGTTCCACCGATATCACGTCCCGTATCATCTAAATAAAAAGTTATGGGAGAGAAAGTATAATCTGCGCTATTTAGATTGCTGATTTGAACGGTATAATAAATTCCGGGTTTATCGGTAGCGAAGAGTGTATGGCTATCCACACTTTTCCCACTGGCCAGAAGATTATGGTCAAGCCGGGTACCAGAGCCAGAAGGCCCCTTACCGCAGTGAAAACTCCCTGCCGGGCTGGTTACGTGGGTGGTATATTGAACCATCGTATCAACAGGTGTCGAAGACGTAACCCTGCCAATGGCGACTGCTGACGAGTTTTTATACGGTACCATCTCTACCGTGGTTGCAACATCATCACTAGACGCCGTCCCATTACCTTTTCCATACCAGACATAGTCTGCCCGTGTTGGCAGAATAACCACAAGGCTGGCGAATAACGCCATTATTTTTACTAATGTAGAAAATTTCATCGCTTGTTTTATCCTGTATTTTTCTCTTATTATTCGTAGTGGGCATCAACAATCACGTTAGTTCTTACCTGGCCTGAGCCAACGGGTTGCAGGGCGTTAATGCGTTGCATTCGGGTATAAAATGGCCATGAAACATGGTTTAGGGTATCAATGGT
The DNA here is from genome assembly GCF_002965065.1 of Escherichia sp. MOD1-EC7003. Taxonomy (GTDB): domain Bacteria; phylum Pseudomonadota; class Gammaproteobacteria; order Enterobacterales; family Enterobacteriaceae; genus Escherichia. The sequence goes on along the minus strand of NZ_PTRE01000030.1, from coordinate 6,299 downwards.
AACGGGATAAATGGCGCGGGATACTCCCGCTTCAGACCAGACGTTAAACATATTATTGTTCGACGCTGAAAATATGACGATACCAACGTTGGCTGCGGCGGCGCTGGCTTCATTAGGAAATATCTGTTTTGAGCCAGGCGCAAAAACCCCTTCTTTGGGTAAAAATTCCAGACGTAACTGTGACAGCGCTTGCGGATTATCAATATCGCAAGCTCGCAGGGTAACGGTAAACTCGCTCCCACCGGCGTAATCCGTTTCGGCAGTAATACCATTGGCAAAGTAGCTTGCACCTACAGTCGGTAGATTAACAATCCCTCCATTGCTCACCTCAACAGAACATGTTCCCTGGGAGATGGTGGCCGTGAGATCAACATCCACAGCCTGGGCGCCGTTGCAGAACAAGATGACACTCGCCCCCAACGCAGTAAATAATGTTTTATTCATTGCACTCCCCTGGTCTGCCTTAATGTATTATTTTTGCAATGGAATCGCGCAAAAAATGGTGTCACGCCGTCGTTACTGGTATTCAATTTCGAATACACCCTGCGCTTTGAACAACCCCGCGGTTAAATCCGAATCCTGAGAACCTGAGTCTGTTCTCAGCGTGGCTTTCAGCTTATATTCCGTATTGATGGTGGGATCATTGACAACATTGACGGATATTTCTTCCGGCGAATTACATTTCAGGATTTTTTTCGCGGGATAACTCACCGCATCATTCTGCTGAATTTCGACCACCACTGCGTTGGCTTTATTGGTGGTGAGCATGTTAGCAAACGCGGAGCCACTGTCATTATTTTCACATTTGGTCTCTCCCCTTTTGGTGAAGGTGACTTTCATGGGCCTTGGACCCGAGGTGCCTTCTCCTGTACCCATACCGATACCGGCGCAATCGCTGAATAACAGGCTGAACTCTTTTGATACCGTTTTGTTTTTTACATCGGTAGTGTAAACGACGGCACTTGAGTTATTAAAGTTCACCACTGTGGCGGAGCTATTTCCATCGACTAAGATGGTGGTCTTACATGTTCCTAATAAAATATTAGCGTTTACCGTGAGTCTCAGATTCTCCGTTGCTGCCTGAGCGGAAGAAAATAATGCGGCGCCACAGACTAGCACACCGAACATATAACTCACTACATTGGTCATTTTCATGATGTGGCCCTGTGATTATTCATAAGTGAAACTAAAAATACCCTGCGCCGTAAAGACGCCTCCGTCGGGTATACGCCCTCTATTGGCTCGGGTTTCACGTAGAAGTACGGTCATTTTCAGGCCACTTGCGATATCGTCTGCTGTCCATGTCAACAGCGTGCCTGGATTATTATATTCGTCGGTGGGGATTATAAGGTCATTCTCAGCCGCGCCCTGACGCTTGATTCCCATCCCCAGATAACCGACGATTGGCATCAGATATTTCTGGTCCGTGGAGGATGTTTTTGAGCCTGTACCGATACCAAGTCGGGTCTTGATTGTAGGGTTCCCTGCACAATCACTGGCAATAATGGAGAAGTTCCTTTCTGCCTGGCTGGTTTTTTTGCTATGTCATAGAGGCTGACATCACCAAATTCCAGGGTGAATTCTGTGCCAGTCGCCGTACCGAAACCACTGATCGCATCGCCTGTAATCGTCATATTGCACGTTGGGACCGTAATCGTGGCCTCAAAATCAATCGAAACATCTGTCGCCAGCACAGGTGTCGCTGACATTACAGCGGCCATAGCCAGATAAGTTAATTTCCGTCTCATTAGGTTATTCCATATCTGCGGAGTCAAGGGGCAACAGATACCGTACACTGTACGTTATCCAGTAAAACAGGAGCTGTTCCCTGCGTTTTCAGTTGTTCTTCAGAAATACGATAATGCGCGGTACAGTACTGCGGCTGTGTACTGCCATTATCCGTCCACTGAATCCGTAATATGCCATTTTCGGCGATACCACGAATAAATGCCTGATTGCCCTGGCCTACGTTACCTAATAGAACACCGTTCTCATCTGTAACATCGGAGGCAAAAGGGAGAGGTTTATTATCACTACGGTGCAGAGTAACAATGGCTGAACGTCGGGTATCGGTTTCAAACGAGGCCACTACCACTGCGCCGTTACGAGGAATAGCTTTCAAACTGGTGCTCTTTAATTCCACGTCGTTTTGCAAATCGGCAATATCCAGCCCGATGCTATTTTCGCGGTAAGCGGAAGCCGACGATGTTGCGCCATAGCCCCAGCGATCGATGGTATTACCGCCGCCATTAATACGCGCGCCATGCGCCCCCGGCGCTTTCACCAGAATAATCGTGGAGGAATCGTTAAAGTTGTCGTTACTGAACGTCAGCCCTTCACTGTGAAGAACAAAACCACCATTGGTACTTAATGATATTTGACGGCTATTGTCGTTATCGGCAGAAACAGAGCCACCAACCATTCCCCATGGTGACTGATAACTTAAATACCCCCCAACACCCGCCAGGTCGGACATTTGTTTATTCATGTCATAATTGGCGTTGAGGCTATAACTGTATAAATCATTACTTCCGCTGGTACTGGTATTCAGGGAATGGTTGCCGTTAAAGTCGGTACTTAAGTGGCTATCCAGGGAGTTAAAGGCAGTCTGTCGCCGCTCTTTACCCAGCAAGGTATCAAACGGGACACTGATACCCACATATAAGCTGTCGTCTTTCTTGCCGTCTTCATTCCATGAGCGCTGTAATGTCAGACTCCATGACCCCCAGCTTTGGCCTTTGCTGTAGCCGATACTGTAGCTACTTTGACTACCAGAGCCGTTCCAGTAATCAGTCCAGCTTCCGTTGGTGTAGATAGAACCATAATCCTGGTTGTTAAAAAGCAGCGGCTGGTTAAGATTCACGGTAAACTGATTGCGCAGACGAGAGTAATTACCGATGGTATCGCGGTCTTTATCATTTGCGCGGTATTTTGCGTCATCCTGTAAATTTAACGCATCATTCAGCCCCAGATAGCTACTGGTTGAATAACGGTAAGCCGCCAGGTTTAATGAAGTATTGGACGGCCCCCACAGTTTGTTCCATGAAATCCGGTAGCTTTGGCCTTGATACGTGCCATCGCCTTCGATTTGGGCATTTGACTGGGTTACATCAACGGAGAACGCACCCAGTGTGGTGTTAACCCCGAGGCCTAAAAGCACAGCCATATAATGACTGTCCGTTGCCTGAATACCAGTATATCCGGTGAAATAGTTATTCAGACCGTAATAGAAGCTTCCCTGAACCACGTTATAGTCGCCGCGCAGGTTATCGTCATCAACCTGCCCGCCGCTGAAATCCCAACGGCCTACGCTAGGGCGCAACATCTGTGTCACTGAGGAGAAGGGCTGTGAGAAGGTCCGTTTAGAGCCGTCAGCTTCTTCGATGGTCACGATCAAATCGTTACCATATCCCGAAGGGATGATGTTATCGATGACGAATTCACCCGCAGGAACAACATCTTCATAAATTTTATAATTTCCCTGGGTAATGGTGACCTTGGCGTTAGTTCTGGCGATACCACGGATAACCGGAGAAAAGCCTGACATATTCGGCGGTAACATTCGGTCGTCGCTGTACACACGAAAACCTTTAATCGCTACCGAGTCGAAGGTTTCACCGGTGGTATAGGTTTCACCGGCAATCAATTGCGAGCGTATAAAGGGCAGATCGCGCTGCAAATAACGGTGTTGGAACTCAAATTCGCTGTCGCCGTCTTTTTGCCAGTTGTAGTTACCGTTGGCGCGGAAATGCCAGTTCCCCAGGTTAATACCGGCATTCATGGCAGAATAGAGTGACTCCGTGGTTTCGCCCTGGTTATGACTGCGCCAGGCATTTAAACGATAAGAAAGCGTTGCCGCATTTATGCCATCTTCCCACAAAGAGGGATCAACATAGCCAGCATAATTAGGCAGTATCCATGCCTGCGGCACAGTAATATCTAAAATAAGATCGCCGACATTAAAGTTAATGGCTGATTGTGGAATGGCTTCAGCCATATTCAGACAATCATCCGCACGGTCTTCACGTTTTTGCAATACGGCCTGGCCATCGTCCAGTTCCGGCTGTTTTACGTGTAAGCGCGCCAGTATTTTAGGCGAAATACATGCCTCGGCGTATTTCTTGCCCGTGTCAATAAACTCAATGGTCATCGTACTGTTGGTTTTATCATTGAGTCGAATTTTAACGTCATAACTTCCCGGTTGTACGGGGTTACCATCTGAATAACGCGACAGATCGATGCCCGCCGCAGAAGTTCCCATTAAGAAACTGGAATCATATTCAATAGATTCCGCAGCACCAGAAATGGAACAATAAACGTATGCCAAACAGGCAGCAACTCGCGTTAGTTTTTTATGTTTCATAGTTATTCTTTTAATATCTGATGCTGGTTTTATCCGGACGGACCCATTACGGGTGAAACAATATATGTTTTACCCGTAACTCGATATGCTTTATAACGAGGCCGTGCCTGTTACGCCGCTGCCATAATCATTGATGGTGGTGTAGTTCAGTTTTGCTCCACTGACAGACGATGTCAGCCCTTTAATCGCAAAACTGGCTTCAGATTTTGGTGGCAGCATATCAGTGGTGACTTCATACTCTTTTCCACCAACTTTTAAATTTGCTGCCGAAAATGAGATGTAGTAAGGCGTTGGATTCGTTGCCCGAACTTTATTACCATCCCAGCGCCATTTCAGTGACTCTGCAGCTTTTAACGGTTCGCCCGCTAAATCTTTGGGACGATAAAATAATTTAATACGTGTACGAAATGCCATTTGCAGCAGGTTTTTATCTTCCAGATCTTTTGCATCAGGCTTGGGGGGGATTTCCAGCACATTAAACCAGAAGATACTTTCTCTATCTTTCGGTAAGGCCTGAGACCCGGTATAGGTAATCGTAATTGTCTGACCGTGTTTCGACTCAATACGTGAAACAGGAGGGGTCGCGTTAAACGGCACTTTGATTGACGCCGGGTCTGCATTATCTTCCCCGGTGTCTAGCCAGGACTGGACTAATAACGGGCGGGTGCCGCGATTATCCAGGCGCATATTGACATTCTTTTCGCCTTCCCGATAAACCACGCGAGTACCATTAATGACAATGTCTGCTTGAGACAGTGAACTAAATAATGCGCTTGCGCCTGCCAGAATGCTGATAATAACTTTTGAACACAGTCTCATATATCCTCCCTGAACAATTTAGTCCAATAATGGGCGTACTAAGTACGCCCGAATATGGGTGACTTATTACTAGAATTGAGTTTTATGCATCAGAATGTGAACGTATCCCTGATGCTGAATGACATAAAACGCAGAAATTAGTTGTAAGCGATGGTATAGGTGGTGTTGGTTTCAACTTGACCTGATTTAACTGTAGTGCCTAAGCCATCAGTTACGTAAGAAGCCTGATACAGCCAGACACCTTTACCGTCGCTATCAAGCGTTGTGGTATAGGTGGTTGAACCATCAACTTTCACCTGTGTATTGTATGCATTACCTGTCTCAAGTTTGTGGTGCAGCGCGATTTCAACACCTTGTGCAGCGTTGCCTGAACTCATATTTTTCAGCGTGCCGCGGTTAGTGTTGTTAAATGTAGAGTAGAAACTCATCGGCAATTTGGTACCAGCAGCGGTACCTGCATTGGAAGTATCACAGGTAACTTCAATCTGGATGTCCTTGATTTCACCCTGAGCTGCATCACCTTTAGGCGTTGTATCTAAGTCATAACCCGCTACTTTGGATGCGCCAATGGTGGCCAACATCACGCTGTAATCATTCTTGTCATTGCCGTTAACACTTAACTTACAAGTTTCAGATGTTACATAACCGCCGATGTTGAGCTGACCACCGTCAGTATCTGCGGCCATTGCAGAACCGGCAGAAAAGAACATACCTGCTAAAACTACGGCCAAAAGCTTCTTGCTCATTTTTTAAAACTCCATGAAATTTGCGAATGAAACAGAAATGTTTCAATAGATCACAATATTATTTTGTGCGGGGCTAATATAAACAATTAAGTGACAGTTTGTAAAATATTAATTCGTGATGTATTTTGTTTAAATATATTCAAGAGGTTAATTATATTCAATGCATGAATGAATAATCGTTTGCTATTGACATGATTTGCTAGGATTATTGTGAAGGGTATTGAATAATACATTGAAAATAAATAAGATAATTCGACGATCACATGTTCTATTTATATTTGTGGTAAATATATAAAAATCAAAAAAATTATCTATCGTGAGTCAATTTGTCAGTATCGTTCATGCAGTGTGGTGCTTTCTTACCTCAATAT
>NZ_PTRE01000307.1 GCF_002965065.1 Escherichia sp. MOD1-EC7003 | reverse complement strand
TAAAAATTATGCCCGCAGGCTGACTGCCATGCTGATGCTGCACCGGGGCGACCGCGTCAGCGATGTTGCCAGAACGCTCTGTTGCGCCCGTTCATCCGTCGGGCGCTGGATTAACTGGTTCACGCAGTCGGGTGTTGAAGGACTGAAATCATTACCCGCAGGACGTGCCCTGAGGAATCCCCAGTAATGGGCGGGTAAAAAAAGACAGGCATAGAGTTTTGTGATCTAC
>NZ_PTRE01000306.1 GCF_002965065.1 Escherichia sp. MOD1-EC7003 | reverse complement strand
CAGCAGCTGCCTGTCGGAGTCGGGCCTGACGACCGGATGCCGCCAGGCAGCCGGGAGCCGAAGGTGTCCCCGCCTCCGGAAATCAGAACAACAGAAACGACATAACAGAAAAATGCCTCACACCATGACGGGCAGGAAGGGCAGCGCCGCAGGCGCGGCCCTCCTGCATTTCAGGCAGGCGTAAGCCTGCCAGGGTTTTCCGGCGGCCTGGCAGGCCATACCCCCGCCGGAGCGGGGGAGTAAATCACCGACGGAACACATGACCGTCAATAAAGGTGAAGGAGTCCAGGAATAAATCCCGCGCATACGCCTCATAGTCAAAATAGAGCGCCACCGTCTCCGGCACGTCAGCCAGCAGGCCGGTATCACTGACGAACTCAACCGCAAAAGCCTCCTCACTGTCAGCCTCGCCCCACCAGGCATCGCGGAAGGTGTCAAAATCCGTCTCACCGGTATCATCCACCCAGAGACGATAAGCCTCTTCGCAGCCTTCATCCCGTGCCCGGCGGAAGCCTTCAACCCAGGCCCAGTTGATATGGCATTCAGAGGCCATATTCCCCGGGAATCCCTCATAATCCTGAAACATCAGTTCAGGATCGGCTTCATCCTGGTGAAGAGCACGGCAGGCGGCGAAAAAGTCGCGCTCATCATCAAACGTGGTCAGGTCAAACCAGCGTCCGGCGATGCTTCCACAGTTGTATTTGTGCCAGGTTCCAACGTATACAGCAGGTGCAACAACAGACATTCCCGAATCCTCCATAGTCACATGTTCTGCGGCACCGGGCGGTGCCGTGCCTCCATAAAAGCCGGGCGATAAGGCGGGGATGCACAGGGCGCAAGGGAAGCCGCAGCCTGACGCACACGGCTGGCGGGAGTTGGAGGGTGAGACCGCGAAATCTGAGCGGGTGAACGACCGGAAAATCACGGCAGACGGGAAGGAGG
>NZ_PTRE01000305.1 GCF_002965065.1 Escherichia sp. MOD1-EC7003 | reverse complement strand
AATCATTGGCACGTGGAGAATAAGCTGCACTGGCGTCTGGACGTGGTAATGAATGAAGACGACAGCAAAATAAGAAGAGGAAACGCAGCAGAATTATTTTCAGGGATACGGCATATCGCTATTAATATTTTGACGAATGATAAGGTATTCAAGGCAGGGTTAAGACGTAAGATGAGAAAAGCAGCCATGGACAGAAACTATCTGGCTTCAGTCCTTTCGGGGTGCGGGCTTTCGTAATCTTGCCCTGCCCATCAACTGGAGTTGCAACTGTATGAAACTAAAAACAGTATTAGTGTGTATCTGCATCACCGGAACTGCCCAGGCAACACCGCAGGAATGGAGGGAAGAATGCGTTGGATATTATAAGATGCAGATGCCATCAAATCTTGAGGTGGCATTATATCCGATTGATGGTTTAATTAACACAAAAAGAAGGCCGAAGAGTGAGATTGAGGGATTCTTCTGGCCGATAATAACATTTGGTGACGATTACGGATATGGTTTAGAAACCGATGATTCTGTGCAGGCTCAGTTTTCTGTTTTTCGTTATGATAACTATAGTATAATTATTTCAACAAAAAGCAAAGAGACTATAGACATATCTAAATATATAAAAAAACTGGAGGAGGTAATTAATTTCAAAGTTCATCGTTGGATGACTCAAATAGAAAAAGACCCAGCAGTTATGATATCTGAAAGTGAAATAAAACGCAAGACGGAATATAAAATAAAACAGTACGGAAGCTCCTTTTCAATTAATAAGCCGAAGTATTATGAACTACACCTTAATATTGGTAATCGGTTATATGTGTTTCGTCCGAAAATAATTCCGTTACTAGAGAATAAGATATTAACTGCCGACGAGGCATCACAAATAGTTGAACCAGCCATACAGTCATTGATGAAACATTTTCGCCCCCGCAATCTGTATGAAGTACCGTCGGAACAGGGGTTTTGTCTGCCATATGGCTTTATTAGCGGAGATTCCGGACAAGAGCCACATGAAATGGGGGTTACTTACCGACTTATTGATCATCCAGATGTGACGATATTTTTTCAGGATTTAGGGCAGGCACCTTTGCATGGAGAGGGAGAAACTGACGAAGGAAGTATAAAGGATGCTGTAATCAAGATGTGGGCCCATAGTTTTCTAATGGGAGCAAATAAAAAAGAGTTTTTATCACCCAAATGGCAGAGTATTAAAATGGATGGTCGTGAGGGAATAGAAACCTATGTGAAGGCGACCTATGATCATTTCCCTATATACAACACGGAAGGACATGCGGAATACCATGATTATATTAATTATGGATACCTGGCTTATATCAGAAGTGACAAGAAGGTAAGAAATAAGAAGCCAGGATTATTACTCTATGTGTCACAGACTAGCTGGCTGGTGAAAGATAAGCCCCCAATGAGTAAGGATGAGTTGTTTGAGATCGCTGAGAAAATTGCTCGTTCGGTGAAACGCCATTAAGCAATGACATTATCTAATGGAACAGAAATGAAAACATGATGAAATAAATTTCAATAGATGGAATATATTGGGCCTGGAGTATTTAGATACATGGCTATATACCCGTAATCATTGAAAGTGCTTGATTTTTCAGCAACAGGAGATCATGCTGCTCACCATGAAAATATTCATCTCTGACCAACAAAAAGCTGAACTTGAGCGCCTTCATGATTCCAGTTGTGACGGGCGAGTCAGAGATCGTATTAAAGCCATTCTTCTGGCCTCCGAAGGCTGGAGTTCGACTATGATTGCTCAGGCT
>NZ_PTRE01000304.1 GCF_002965065.1 Escherichia sp. MOD1-EC7003 | reverse complement strand
ACAGCGGGGTGTGCTCTGCATACTTCGAGGTCAGCACGCGGGCCAGCAGCCCCGGTCCGGCGATACCCCGCTCGATGGGCCGCGAAGGTGCAGGTGCCTGCACGATGGCATCGCACTGAGTACAGGCATGTTTTTCCCGTACCGTCCGGATAACCGTAACCGGCTCATTTAAACCGTCTGGTCTGTTTCCTCCGGCTCTACAAAAATAATGTCCA
>NZ_PTRE01000303.1 GCF_002965065.1 Escherichia sp. MOD1-EC7003 | reverse complement strand
CAGCACGTCTGAAGTGCTGGCCGCCACACCGAAAGCTGTCAAGGCTGCATATGATTTGGCTAATGGAAAGCAAGCGGCAGACGCTACGCTCACTGCTCTAGCGGCACTAGCTACAGCAGCAGATAAACTCCCTTATTTCACAGGTGTTGATCGTGCCGCGTTAACTGCATTGACAAGTGTTGGACGCGCCATTCTTGGTAAGACCAGTATTCAGAGCGTTCTTGATTACCTTGGTTT
>NZ_PTRE01000302.1 GCF_002965065.1 Escherichia sp. MOD1-EC7003 | reverse complement strand
CACTGCTCCAGTAGCTGGTTAACATGGGCGAAGCTGTCGAACCGGCGGTACCGGACGAAGAAGTTTTCCTTGAGGTATTTCACCATCCGTTCAACCTTACCTTTGGTTCTGGCCCTTCGTGGACGGCAGGCCCGTGGCAGGAAGCCATAGTGATCGGCCAGCAGCAGGAACCCGGAGTTGAACACCACCTTCCCATTGTTATTTTTCAGGTAAGCGGCTCGTCAGAACCGTATTGATATTTACTGAGAGCTCAGATCAACTTTCCAGGGCAACAGATCGCGTACCCGGTTTGCCGGCCAGTCCTGGATATGTTCAATGACGTAGCGCAGCCACTTTTCTGGCTCCACATTGTTCAGACGG
>NZ_PTRE01000301.1 GCF_002965065.1 Escherichia sp. MOD1-EC7003 | reverse complement strand
ACAGATTGGCGTTAATGCCATTTTCAAGAGCAAGTTTTGAGATGGATATCCCGGGTTCACAGGAGGCAGCAACGAGCTGCTGTTTAAATTCGGGAGGATAATTAGGGCAGCCTTTTCGCCTGCCGGGAGTCACATTTTTCTGCATATCTGACACTTTGGTTCCCACTACTTATTTGGTGGACACCACTTTGTCTAATTCGTCAGATTCTGACCAGACGGTTCAGGCTGTACGCTTACAAATGGCAACCGTTAGTTAAATTGTAAGCGGCTCGTCAGAACCGTATTGATATTTACTGAGAGCTCAGATCAACTTTCCAGGG
>NZ_PTRE01000300.1 GCF_002965065.1 Escherichia sp. MOD1-EC7003 | reverse complement strand
CGGAACAGTTTGAAAACCAGAACCTCGCTTAGGGCTGTGTCCACATTACGTGGGTAAGATCAAACAGCCACAGTATTTGTCAGACCAGTAAAGCTTGATGCCGACGTGTATAACGCTTTAACACCTGCCTGTATGGTGGCAATGTTATTGGATTCTGCCTGTGCTCTTTGTGAAGCCTGAACCTTGGGATACACAATAAAAGCCGCTACCACTAATGCAGCAATGATGCCTAAAACAAGTAATAGTTCGAGTAGTGAGAAACCCTTCTTGCTCTTTCTTTTGTTATTTAATAAAACCATTATTATCTCCTTTTTTATTTTAATGATACCTCCTGTTATAACGTATCTTTCATATCTGGCAATAAGCGAAGAAAGATATATATTATTCCATCTGATAGACGGATGAATTAAAAAAGGCAAAGAGAAATCTTTGCCTTCCGGGAGATTTAAAAACAACATTTGTTATCACTACTACTGTCATTATTACTTCCTCATGGGATATTAATCATATCTGATGAAAAAGTAATAATGACGTTTACAACATAAAAATTAATAGATTATTGGTCAAACAGAACGCATGAGTTAAAAGGAAAAATATGTATTAATAAAAAGATTACTTAGCGTTCTGTTCTTTTATATAGATAACAGATATTAATTAGATATCAACCCCGAGAGCGTTCAGAATTCTGTGTCACGTTAAAAAT
>NZ_PTRE01000299.1 GCF_002965065.1 Escherichia sp. MOD1-EC7003 | reverse complement strand
TAAGGCGTTCACGCCGCATCCGGCATGATAAATCGCACATTGTTATCTGTCTGAGGCCCGCTCTGTGGGTCTTTTTTCACCAAAAGCAAAATTGCCTGATGCGCTACGCTTATCAGGCCTACACGTATCCTGCAATATACTGAATTTGCGGGTTTTTGTAGGCAGGATAAGGCGTTCACGCCGCATCCGGCATGATAAATCGCACATTGTTATCTGTCTGAGGCCCGCTCTGTGGGTCTTTTTTCACCAAAAGCAAAATTGCCTGATGCGCTACGCTTATCAGGCCTGCACGTATCCTGCAATATACTGAATTTGCGGGGTTTTGTAGGCAGGATAAGGCGTTCACGCCGCATCCGGCATGATAAATCGCACATTGTTATCTGTCTGAGGCCCGCTC
>NZ_PTRE01000002.1 GCF_002965065.1 Escherichia sp. MOD1-EC7003 | reverse complement strand
GCGCGTAGCACTGCCGACTGAATAACACATCCCCGTCAATACGGTTCTTGCTGCACGCTTACTATTCGCCTGACGGATAAGCAGATTCTGATAGAAACGGTTTCAGGTGAAAAAATGGAAATGTGTAACGGCCGAAGTGCCTATAAACATGGGTATTCTTATCCGGAAAGTACAAAAAACTTTATCAAAGATAAAAAATATCCCTATGGTAACTGGTAAGTAACAATGAAAATAATAGCTAAAATAATTTATAGATTAACCATTGCGTTAATGATAGCCGGATCAGTCCAGACAACAGCGAAAGAAAAAATATCACTGCTTGCACCCTATGATGAATGGTATTTCAATTTTTTCTACCCTAATTCCTTGCCAGCAGAAGTCACCTATGTGGAATTATTAGATACTGATGGCATCTATTATCAGTTCAGAACGCTGGATGGCACTATCCCTGTCTCAACAACAATAGGACAATGGCAGGAAAATCTTAGTGGTGGAATGACGGCATTCAATAAAGCCAAAAACCCCCCTATGTCTATCCATTTCTGTTGGGACTCAGTGATCGACAAAAAAATGTATGAGACCTGGATAACGCTTGCGGGAGAAGTCTGGAAATTGATGCTCACACCTTATTCACCACCTGGCAGTGGCAGTGAAAAGTATTATCTGCGGTATCTGTTAATCGGTCTGGCTCCGGAGGGGAAAATTGGAGTATGGCTGGAGAAACATGACAAACCCAATATTCGCCTGACGGATAAGCAGATTCTGATAGAAACAGTTTCAGGTGAAAAAATGGAGATGTGTAAAGGCCGAAGTGTCTATACGCGTGGGTATTCTTATCCGGAAAGTACAAAAAACTTTATCAAAGATAAAAAATATCCCTACGGCAACTGGTAGTTAACCAGTTGCACAATTTCTTAAAGAGGAACGGAAAAGCATTTTTGTGGGTTAATAACCACAGGCATAAGTCTTAACCCACTCTGCCACTTCCGCCCACTCACCGCGAAAAACAACTTTTTCCGCTTTTTTCTCAAGCTGATAGCGATACATCGGGTCGTAATACTCTTCAAGCAGTGGCACTAGCCAGGCCAAATGACCATCAGTGCTGCCGGTTGCGAGTTGCGTTGCCAGCGCCGCATTCAGCCGGGCAGCCAGTTCGTTATATCGCTGTAGCCCCAGCCGACGTTTAATCGCCGAAAGACCATGATGCAGATATTCGCAATATTCTTGCCAGCCCTGCTCATCACCATAAACGTGGGTAAAGTCATGATGCATACGCAGGAAATACTCTTCATTCAGGCGTTCAAGACGGATCTCAAACGGATCTTCTATCACCGCAATCGCCGCCTGAGTCATTCGCTCGCGCAGACATTCCGGCAGGTGATTCGAACCGATCATCCGGCTTTCATCTTCCAGCACCCACAAGCGCAAATCCTGACGGGCGTCGGTTTTTAGCATTTCGGTAGCCAGCAGGTTTTCAAAACTCGCCTGGGTAAGTTGTGGTTGTAACGTGCGACCAAACGCCGAGCCGCGATGACGCGCCAGCCCTTCCAGATCAACACCGTTCGGCTGGTGCTGCACTAACCGCGTTTTACCGCTGCCGGTACAACCGCCAATCAGCACTATCGGTTTTTGTGACAGTTCAATGGTCGCCTGAATCGCGGTCTGGCGCAGTACCTTATAACCCCCCTTCACCAGCGGATAATCAATCCCCGCTGCATGCAACCAGCTTTGCACAATATGTGAACGTTGACCGCCACGAGCGCAGCAGAGAATACCTTGCGGGTTTTGCAGGCACGCTGCCCACCAGGCGTCCATGCGCTGCTGACGAATTTCACCCGCCACCAGTTTATGCCCCAGTGCCAGCGCCGCGTCTGGCCCTTGCTGTTTATAGCAGGTGCCAACGGCGGCGCGTTCATCGTTATTCATTAACGGCAGATTGATAGCGGCGGGCATTGCGCCTTGCTCAAACTCGATGGGGGCGCGAACATCAATAATGGGCGTATCAGCAATCAGCAGGGCACGATAGTCCTGTTCCGTGTGTCTCTCTTGCATAGTTAAAAGTGAACCTCAAATCAGCTTGCACGCTATTTTACGCGCCAACGCGCAAGGAAACTTGATTTTTAACTGCGTGGATTGCCGAAAATTTCTAAAAATCCGCTGATTTCCGGCCTGCGCTGGCACGTTTGGCTCGTATCTATCAGTTGGCGATTGACCACGGTAACGGGCCGCAGGACGTGTTGGTTGGGGGGAATGCCATATCTGGCATTTGTATCGGATGCGCCGCTGATGCGGCTTATCCGACCTACAAAGATCACTGTTCCCGTAGGCCGGATAAGGCGTTTACGCCGCATCCGGCAAGAAGCAAGTACCTGATTAATTGAACTTATTCTGCGCCCACACCACGCCGCTGGCATACTCCGGCGGCAGCAGCGGGATTAATGCTTCCAGCGTCGCGGTCAGACGCGATGTGTCGCTGTCGGTCAAATTCAAATGTCCCACTTTACGGCCCGGACGGACTTCTTTGTCGTACCAGTGCAGATGCACCAGCGGCAGTTTCAGCCAGTCATAATTCACATCGCTACCAATCAGGTTGATCATCACCGACGGACTATTCACTACCGGTTGTGGTAACGGCAGGTCGGTAATCGCCCGCAGATGCAGCTCAAACTGGCTAATGCTGGCACCGTTTTGCGTCCAGTGACCACTGTTATGCACACGCGGAGCCAGTTCGTTGATCAGCAGACCTTGCGGCGTGACAAAACACTCCATCGCCATCACGCCCACATAGCCCAGCTCTTGCATAATCGCCGACAGCATCTCTTCGGCCTGCGCCTGCTGCTGCGCGTTGGCCTGCGGGAAAGCGACGCTGGTGCGCAAAATACCGTCCTGATGCAGGTTATGCGTCAGCGGATAAAACACTGTGCTGCCGTCAAAGCCGCGCGCGCCAACCAGCGACACTTCGCCAGAGAAGTTAATGCCCTGCTCGACAATACATTCACCGTAGCATTCAGCCGGTAACTGTTCGGTTTCATCGGCACGCAAACGCCATTGACCGCGACCGTCATAGCCACCAGTGCGACGTTTAACAATCGCCAGCTCACCTAAACGATCAAACACCGCAGGCCACTCGCTGCGATCGGCAAGTAATTGCCACGGTGCGGTCGGCAGGTGAAGCTTGTCGAAAAGCTGCTTCTGAGTCAGACGGTCGGCAATAATCGGGAACACATCGCGGTTCACAAAGGCTGGATGGCGCGCCAGCTCGCGGGTTAATGCGGTTTCCGGCCAACGTTCGATCTCAGCGGTAATCACGCTTTGTTGAAAAGGCACTGCTGCCGGTTCAGCGTCCAGCCCGACCGGCCAGACAGCAATGCCTAACGGTTCGCCTGCCTGACGCAACATACGGCCTAACTGCCCGTTACCGAGGACGCAAACCTGTTTCATGCCGCACCTCGCGGGTCCGGGTTTTCCAGCACTTCATCAGTTTGTGCTTTGTGCCAGTCATTCAGACGCTGGTGCAGTTCTTTATCATGAGTCGCAAGAATTTGTGCCGCCAGTAACGCCGCGTTTGCCGCGCCAGCTTTACCAATCGCCAGCGTACCCACCGGAATGCCGCGCGGCATTTGTACGATGGAGTAGAGGCTATCGACACCGCTTAGTGCGGCGCTCTGTACTGGCACGCCCAACACTGGCACCAGCGTTTTGGCGGCAATCATGCCTGGCAGGTGCGCTGCGCCACCCGCGCCCGCAATAATTACCTGATAACCATTCTCTTCGGCGCTTTCGGCGAAGCTGAACAGTTTATCGGGAGTGCGGTGAGCAGAAACCACTTCAACGTGGTGCGGGACATTCAGGATTTCGAAGATTTCGGCGGCGAACTGCATGGTAGCCCAGTCGCTTTTGGACCCCATCACGATGGCGACACGCGCCGGATTATTGCGGGAAGACATGCGTCTTAAAACTCCTGTGGTGCACAACTCTCGGCTTTAGAGGGCACAGAGAATAGCACGGAAAGAGAGCAAGGAAAACGGTTGCGTAGGCGGAATTAACCGTCAGTTGTTGAGTTTTTAATTTGTTCTGCGTGTTGATTATGCGCTCTGGCTGAACTGGCAAAGAATGCCCATATCAACACAATGCTCCATGGCAAAAAGCAAATACCGACAATCAATATAAATCTTTCTACAAAGCGTTGGTTATGGGGGCGGGTGAGTACTAAATAAATGAGCCAGAAATAGACTATCCAGGAAATGACCGCCGCAGCTACCAGTGACAATGCGCCAAAATAGAAGCCGACAAGACCGAACCAGCTAATACACAGTGGCGCTCCTGCCGTAAGGGCGATGCCAGAAATCAAAAATCCGTTGCAGCGTTGCATAATAATATTCCCTGTTGTTATTTCACTCAGAGATTATTACCTTGCTGATTTTAAAAAAGATATACAGGTTGCGTTAGTTCGGTGCTTTTTCAGAATCTGTCCATTCGTGGTCAGAAAGGAAAATGGATTAGCTCAACATCATCCGCTGTGACTTTCACCATCGAACCTTCTGTATGCCACGCACCCAGTACCACGCGAAAAGCAGGTTGTTGATTGGCGATAAGTTCATGGACCGCCGGGCGATGGGTATGCCCGTGAATCAACCATTGCACCTGATGCTTTTCCATCGCACTGACCACCGCGTTTTGGTTAACGTCCATGATCGCCAGCGATTTACTGCTGTTGGCTTCTTTGCTGTTCGCTCGCATCCGCGCGGCAATACGTTTGCGCACAAACAACGGCAGGGCGAGGAATAGCATTTGCAGCCAGGGGGTGTGGACTTTGGCGCGAAAAGCCTGATAACCCACATCGTCAGTGCACAGCGTGTCGCCATGCATAATCAACACCCGACGACCATAAAGTTCGAGCACCTTTTCTTCCGGCAATAACGTCATGCCGCTTTCACGGGCAAAGCGTTTGCCGAGCAGAAAATCACGGTTGCCATGAATGAAATAACAGGGAACGCCGGAATCGGATACCGCTTTGATCGCTGCTGCCATCTGGCGATGAAGAGGGTTGGGATCGTCGTCGCCAATCCACGCTTCAAACAGATCGCCAAGAATATACAGTGCGTCGGCCTTGCGGGCTTCTCCCGCTAAAAAACGCAGAAAACCGGCGGTGATCGCCGGTTCTTCCTCGCAGAGATGAAGATCTGCAATAAAGAGTGTCGCCACGATTACTCGCTAACGGTCACGCTTTCAATGATAACGTCTTCTTTTGGCACGTCCTGGTGCATACCGCTACGACCAGTTGCGACACCTTTGATTTTGTCTACTACGTCCATGCCTTCAACCACTTCAGCAAACACGCAGTAGCCCCAACCTTGCAGGCTTTCGCCAGAGAAGTTCAGGAAGTCGTTATCAACCACGTTGATGAAGAACTGCGCAGTTGCAGAGTGCGGTGCCTGAGTACGGGCCATTGCCAGCGTACCACGGGTGTTTTTCAGACCGTTGTTGGCTTCGTTTTTGATCGGTTCTTTGGTGGTTTTTTGCTTCATGCCCGGCTCAAAACCACCGCCCTGAATCATAAAGCCGTTGATAACACGGTGGAAAATGGTGTTGTTGTAAAAACCTTCGCGGCAGTAGTCCAGGAAGTTTTTAACTGTTTCAGGTGCTTTATCGTCAAAAGTCTTGATGACAATATCGCCGTGATTAGTGTGAAAAGTAACCATTTTTGCATCCTGTTCCGTTTGATTGGTGCTTCAACCCGGTTCGGGTCATATATAGGGGGGAGTTATAGCATAACCGCACGATCGGATCATCACGCAATGTATGCTGATTCGCGCGGGAAATATGGGTATTATACGCAACTCAATTACCCACACATGTCTAAACGGAATCTTCGATGCTAAAAATCTTCAATACTCTGACACGCCAAAAAGAGGAATTTAAGCCTATTCACGCCGGGGAAGTCGGCATGTACGTGTGTGGAATCACCGTTTACGATCTCTGTCATATCGGTCACGGGCGTACCTTTGTTGCCTTTGACGTGGTCGCGCGCTACCTGCGTTTCCTCGGCTATAAGCTGAAGTATGTGCGCAACATTACCGATATCGACGACAAAATCATCAAGCGCGCCAATGAAAATGGCGAAAGTTTTGTGGCGCTGGTGGATCGCATGATCGCCGAAATGCACAAAGATTTTGATGCTTTGAACATTCTGCGCCCGGATATGGAGCCGCGTGCGACGCACCATATCGCAGAAATTATTGAACTCACCGAACAACTGATCGCCAAAGGTCACGCTTATGTAGCGGACAACGGCGACGTGATGTTTGACGTACCGACCGATCCAACTTATGGTGTGCTGTCGCGTCAGGATCTCGACCAGCTGCAGGCAGGCGCGCGCGTGGACGTGGTCGATGACAAACGCAACCCGATGGACTTCGTTCTGTGGAAGATGTCGAAAGAGGGCGAACCGAGCTGGCCGTCTCCGTGGGGGGCAGGCCGTCCAGGCTGGCACATTGAATGTTCGGCAATGAACTGCAAGCAGCTGGGTAACCACTTTGATATCCACGGCGGCGGTTCGGATCTGATGTTCCCACACCACGAGAACGAAATCGCTCAGTCCACCTGTGCTCATGATGGTCAGTATGTGAACTACTGGATGCACTCCGGGATGGTGATGGTTGACCGAGAGAAGATGTCCAAATCGCTGGGCAACTTCTTCACCGTGCGCGATGTGCTGAAATACTACGACGCCGAAACCGTGCGTTACTTCCTGATGTCGGGTCATTATCGCAGCCAGCTGAACTACAGCGAAGAGAACCTGAAGCAGGCGCGTGCGGCGCTGGAGCGTCTCTACACTGCGCTGCGTGGCACAGACAAAACCGTTGCTCCTGCCGGTGGCGAGGCGTTTGAAGCACGCTTTATTGAAGCGATGGACGACGATTTCAACACCCCGGAAGCCTATTCCGTGCTGTTTGATATGGCGCGTGAAGTGAACCGTCTGAAAGCAGAAGATATGGCAGCGGCGAATGCAATGGCATCTCATCTGCGTAAACTTTCTGCTGTATTGGGCCTGCTGGAGCAAGAACCGGAAGCGTTCCTGCAAAGCGGCGCGCAGGCAGACGACAGCGAAGTGGCTGAGATTGAAGCGTTAATTCAGCAGCGTCTGGATGCCCGTAAAGCGAAAGACTGGGCGGCGGCAGATGCGGCGCGTGACCGTCTTAACGAGATGGGGATCGTGCTGGAAGATGGCCCGCAAGGGACCACCTGGCGTCGTAAGTAATTGTGCTATTGCCGGATGCGAGTTCTCGCATCCGGTTATCGCCTGCTCCACCACAACATTCCCATCAGCATCATCCCCGGCAACCATACCCACATCAATTCGGAAATAATCACCTGATGTCCGTACGGCGTGGTGTAACTCGACAACGCGAACGGCGCGACTTTTATCACTTGCCAGGGAGCGAAAAAGCGTGCATCTGACCATGGCCACAACCAGCCTACGCCTTTACCGCCTGTGGTTATCGAATCCAGTAAACTGTGTGACAACAGCGATACGGTTAAAAACAGCCAGCAGCGAATTAGCCCTGCCCGGAACCATCGTCGGCCAATCAGCACGCACAGTAGCGGAACCACGAAAGCAAAAAGCAGCGAGTGGGTAAACCCGCGATGACCAAAAACATTGCCGTAAGCAATGCCAAATTTAAACGACAATACGTCGGCATCGGGCAGCATGGCAAGGACGACTCCGGCAAATAACAGGCGCGGAGGGATGACTTTCGAACCCAATCCTAAACCAATGCAAAGGGGAACGGCGGCGTGCGTAATAACGGTTGGCATGATGATCGCTTCGGCAAAATGTCGATGCTATCAGCTTGGATGAACGGGGCGTAGAGGGCAAAAGTCTGAAAAGAAAACCGGCCTGTTGATACAGGCCGGGAAAGGGATCAGGCAACAACCTGTACGCTGTGACCTGCAAAACTCACTGTCTGACCGGCGACGATTTTGCAGCGTTTGCGCGTTTCAACCGCACCGTCGACTTTCACCTGGCCTTCGGCAATCGAGATTTTCGCCTGCGCGCCGCTTTCGCTCCAGCCTTCCAGTTTCAGCAAGTCGCACAGTTCAACGTGCGGGTGTTTACCTAAAGAAAATGTCGCCATGTTACTCACCCTGTGGATCATGATACTCAACGCACGCCTGTAGCGTGTTTTCAATCAGCGTGGCAACCGTCATCGGGCCGACGCCGCCGGGAACCGGAGTAATGTAAGACGCGCGCTTAGCCGCGTCTTCAAACACTACGTCACCCACAACTTTGCCATTTTCCAGACGGTTGATGCCGACATCAATCACAATTGCGCCTTCTTTGATCCAGTCACCGGGAATAAAGCCAGGCTTACCGACGGCGACGATCAACAGATCGGCATTTTCTACGTGATGACGCAGATTTTTGGTGAAGCGGTGAGTCACGGTGGTGGTGCAACCTGCGAGCAACAGTTCCATGCTCATTGGGCGACCGACGATATTCGATGCGCCAATCACCACGGCGTTGAGGCCGAAGGTATCAATGTTGTAACGCTCAAGCAGCGTGACGATACCGCGCGGGGTGCAGGGACGCAGACGCGGCGCGCGCTGGCACAGACGACCGACGTTATAAGGATGGAAACCATCCACGTCTTTATCCGGGTGAATTCGTTCCAGCACTTTGACGTTATCAATACCCGCCGGTAACGGCAGTTGAACCAGAATACCATCGATGGTGTTGTCGGCATTCAGCTCATCGATGAGCTCCAGCAGTTCCGCTTCGCTGGTGGTTTCCGGGAGGTCATAAGAGCGGGAGACAAATCCGACTTCTTCACAAGCCTTACGTTTGCTTGCGACATAAATTTGCGATGCAGGGTTACTACCCACCAGCACAACGGCCAGTCCCGGTGCCCGCAGTCCGGCAGCAATACGCGCCTGAACTTTTTGAGCTACTTCAGAGCGCACCTGCTGCGCAATCGTTTTACCGTCAATAATCTTTGCTGCCATCAGAGAGAGGATTCCATCTGTTACGTAGGTCGAAGGGGATGCACCTATTTTGTCAGAAGCGGGACGCGCTGTCAGGTTTCGTTTTCTGAAAAGCAAAACCTTCTGTACCTGGCTGACTCACAATCAAAATGATAACCGTCGTTGGTTTGCTGCTGTAGTGAGCGACATCAGATGCGGTCGTACACTTGTTCAGCAACCGATTCAAAAGCCATTGACTCAGCAAAGGTTGACCGTATAATTCACGCGATTGCAGCACATTGTGGTATCAACGCGCCCTTAGCTCAGTTGGATAGAGCAACGACCTTCTAAGTCGTGGGCCGCAGGTTCGAATCCTGCAGGGCGCGCCATCAAAATTCAATTAGTTACACCTTCTTTATTTCTTCCATAATTCCAGAGTAGGACATATTTGGGACATCATCACCAGAATGTCGTCTATTTTCCTCGCGTACTCCGTCAAATGATTAGGCGCAAGGTGAGCATATCTACGCATCATTTCTATGGCTCCCCATCTTAAATACTCCTGCAGTTGTTTACTAATTTGTCAAAAAATAGTCTCAACGTACGGTTGAGCTTCAAGCCCCTGAGTCACCTGTTGGTATGAAAGACTGGGGCAGACTGTCTCATCATGATTTGCTCAAGTCTGTCACTCATTTGTTTCATATAGTTATCTATTTCTTCTCGTTTGTACCCAAAAAGCTCTCCCATTTCACGCGCAATAACAAGCTCAGACTTAACAGCCTTTAACTCTGGAGTTGCGCCAGTTAGGTTCTGCATAATCTCTCTTTTTTCACGATATAGCTCTATGTACCGATCTGCCCGTAGCTCTCCCTGGGGAGTATCGTTTCTATATATAATAACAATATACAAAAATGCATTATTTTCTTTTGGAAATATTTTGCAATTAATAAATGGAAGTTCAGATAATGCATGTAGAACAGGAGCGTATAAAGAGTCAACAGAAAACTCCCCCATTGAACGTTTTCCAGATATAACTGTTAGCCAACTTCCTTCTGAAGTATTCGCTTCGTCTCTGGAAATAGGCTGAAAGTTCTCAGGGCATGGAGCACACATCGTTTTTATATAATCAAGGTGTCTGGCTTTCTCATTTATAAACTCCTCCTTAAACATCGCCTCACCTCTGTTTACACCAGATATATATTTTTTATCGTATATATTTGGCGGTTCATTAAAGAAATCACTACTAACTTGTGGATAAATGTTCCTCACAACATCTTCAGTCTTTGTGGTATTTGTAGAAAGTATTCTCTGAACATCTGTACTGGTGCTTATCATTTATATATCCATAATGTTGGTCATATCATAAGAACATGGGTTTTTCCATGAACTACCAGAATACATACTGGTATTTGGCAAAATATTTTTATGTTTAAACTCTATGAAGTCACAAAAATCATTATAATTTTGCAATGATGAATAATTAAAGTGTTGCCTTATCCCCTTTCCAAGGCCATCATAATATGGATGTGCATCTACTTTGTCCTTCATAATTTCAAGACCAGCAAGTAAGGCGGGGTGATTACTGCGATCAACAACTATCGCACCATTTTCAATACTTTTCTCCCCATTATTATTAGCAACATGCACTGCAATACCATCAGCTACATGCAGGACACCTAACTTGCCGGTAAGGACCATATCTGCATCAAGATATATACACCCTCCGCCGGGTGACACATTACCACATCCTGCTTTACCTGATTCAGTAAATAAACTACCCGCTTTCAATACTGCTAAATTTCTAAAAAAATCAAACCATGTATGGTCTTTCTTTTCTGCATAGAATTTAGTCAAAGAGTCACTGTCATCAGAGATATTATTCAGCTCGTCTTTTAGCAAACTCAGTAGATAATTATCCCTGTTTTTCTCCGGAAGAGACTCTTGCTTACGAATGTTTTCAAGATAAATTTCGGAAAGGCATTTATCATACATGCTAAAGTCAACATCTTTCCGAAAAATCACTTTTATATTTTGATAGTCGCATTCAAGCTGGAGAAGCGCATTTTTCTGTTCGGCTGTAAAATCCCCATCAACCAGTATACCTATTACTCGCTCATTTTCTATTTTAGACGCATGTATAATATTATTTAGATATGGGTGTTCTTTAGTATTCAATATTGGTACCTCATTATGCCCATAGCGCTTCGGATTCGCTTCAAACCATTGAAAAAGTATAGGTGTGTTTTCATCTATCGCTTTCAGTGGGTATTCTTTCCCGGCAAAAGATACTGTCTGGGGAGAGGTGCTGGTTTGTGAAGAGTACTCTCCGGTGAAATGAGATTGAGCTACATGTAATGGAGATAACATAGAATTCTCTGGCTGGTTACAGTGTTTCAGTAAGATACAAAAAATCATACTATAACATTATTTACGGACAAAGCTGACCTCTGCAGTTTTGAAAAGAACAGAGACCGGCATGGACTTCCCCCTGTATTCCCAGACTGTCGTGGTCAAGTAATATTGGCCACGGTTTTACAGTAAAAACGGTATCTGTTCTCTGACTCTTCTGGCGTCAGCCCACCGTTATAATAGTGAGGTCTGACGCTGTTGTCGTAGTTCAATATGCAACCATTAATTTGCTGCCGGGCCTCGTCCTTGCCTGCGTAACCATCCGTCGGTACTCATTCTGTTTTCAGACTGCGGAAGAAGCGTTCCATGGGACTGTTATCCCAGCAGTTTCCTCGCCGACTAACTCGAGTGGTCGGTAAAACCTGCGTTATAGTTCGTAAACGTTCGTCTGACAGGATGCTGAAAGGATGAATGAGTTGCCAGATACACAAAAAAAAGAGTTTATTTCCAGTTTTTTGTTGTCATGTCAGGATGATGTTTGTTACAGCTATTTAAGTTTGGAGTTCATATTAAAATAGGGAGTTTTGTTATGCCATTAATCTCAGGTATTAACTCATCTTCATTCAATACTGGAATCGAGAGTCTTCGTGCTCAAATAATCACCAGTGGTCATGGAGTTATTACATTGGGAGGAGAGAGGGTTAGTATCACATATAATGAAACGGATGATCTCTTTCTGACGAATGAGGGCAATAACAGCTTGCTTTCTTCATTATTGCTTACAGGACTTAATAGTGGTCCTGAAGCGCTCAGGGTGAGAATGTTAAATATGCTTTCAGACTCAGGTGAAACACAACAGCAAGAGAGTATTCAGGACAAAATATTGCAATGTAAGTTTCCTGTTAATACAGAGAGCCTTCAGTGCCCATCTAGTGCAGTTCGATGCCCAATTACATTGGAAGAGCCAAGGGAAGGAGTCTTAATCAAAAACTCCGAGGGTTCGCAAATCTGCACAGTATTTGATTGTGAGTCATTTTCTCGCGTGGTTAATGAAGGTTCAGTTCACCCACTGACACGAGAGCCAATAACCGCAGCAATGATTGTGAGACCTGACGAGTGTGCGTATGACCCCTTAAAAGGGAACTTCATTATAAAAGATAGTTAAAATATTTTTTGCATGAAATAATATTGATTTTCGATATTTTATATAAAACACCACAGACGCTCAAAAAAATCAGAGGGTGCCAGTGGTGGGTAAAATAATATGATGCGCGAGTTATTTTTCATGAGTTGGAGAGAAAACAATAAAGGTAAGTAGTATTATATCGCAAAATACCGGGCGCTTTCTGGTGCCGCATCGTTCAGAGCTTCAGTGTATAATGGCTGAAATACGTAATGATCCTGTGAGATTTCTGGAAGAAAACCTAATTTTTAATCCTCAGTGTTATACCCATCATGGTGATACCTCTTTTATTTCCGTTGATATTATAAGAGAGGATGGCTTGTTAAGGCTAAAAGAGACGGAAACTAATATGGCCAATAGTGATCATATTCTGTTTACAGGTATTCGTGATACAGATGCTCAGGAACGCTTTGATGCACCAGCAGTCATAAGTTTGAGTAATCAGTGTTTAAGCCTCCGGTGAAATGATAGTTATCAAACTATCCAGCAAAGTTCACCGTTATGGCTAACCAATCAGCAAAGCGGCTGTAGTGTTCTCATTGTTCGCCATGGATTATCAGAATCTGGAGAACAGCAGTATTCAATGATACATATGCGCCCAAGAGATAGTAGCGATTTCATAGATGAACTTACGCCAGTGCTTTACGCTAATACTCAGGAGATTTTGCTGGAGAGGGATATTCAGCGTACTCTTGCTAACACCTTTCCCAATGAACATCCAGAGGCCTTTATTTTGGTTCCGTCAGCGGAAAAATTTATTGTAGATGGCAATTGTACTCAATTGATTGGTGTTGGTAATGAGCTGGGGGAGTTTGATTTTTACAGACAAGTTTATCCTGTGACAGGAGGAGAGCATCAGGTTGAAGCCTTGATGTGGACATATTTTCCTGTATAAAAACGTTCAGGATTATTTTTTGAGTGGGTATATGTTAACATTCAGTCTGACTGATTCTGGAAGCGTAATGATGAATGGCTCGCCCAATCTTAAAGAACATGATATGTCGGGGTATACTTTTGCACCTTTATCAAGGAGTTCACCCATTGAGGTTACAACCCAGCTACTATCTTCTGTTGTATCGTATTTTCTTTGTAAGTTGGCATTGCTGTTGAGTATCTTGTCATTGAATATATTCTTTTCCATTACCATGAAATTTAGAGCGTTTCTGGATTCTTCCTTTGCTATATCAGCAGAGCGTCTTGGTGTGCCTATAGTCATATCAAAAGCATTTTTATGTGGATTATACCAGTCAATAACTTGTGCAACGGTTTCTTTATGTCCTTGAATTGTATTGTTTTTTAGATCGGTAAACTGATTACTTTGGATTCTTACAGCAACGTAATTTCGTTTTATATTAAAAATAGATAAAACTTTTTCTGTAATGTAATTTTCTTTTATTAAATCAGCATTTCGATATGATAATAGTTTCACCGGTGTGGGGGTTGGGATTATTTTTTTATTTAACATCTTTCCCGTTCGTTCTGTTTTTGTTAGGGAATATGATATTTTTTCGTTTCTTAATGTATTGCTAATTAATGATAAGCAGTTCTTTATAATTGGCATGATAAATTCTTTGTCTCCATATGGATGAACTTTTGATGGGAAGTCTTATATTGCACAAAATAAATTAGTTGTTATCATGTTTACAGTTAATTGTCTAGTAGTTGTGTCATTTTTATATTTTATTATTGATTCTTGTTAGGCATAGCCATAATGTGTGATGATGTGGTGTAGCAAAACAGAGATACATAAAGTTTGCTACATGTTTTGTCGCAGGTCACTAAGTGCATCTAACTCATTGATTAATAGTGGCCCGAAAGATTGGTGATATATCGTGGCGTAAGACTGCCTGGCAGAAGGAGCAGGGCAGATTCTCCCTCAGGAGAATCTGTAATCAGTATACAATCAATATATTCCCACTTCATATTTTTCGTAAACCCCAGATCAGGGTCGCAGCGCATATGATCCCATCCGGTGTAATTTTTCACTTCGGGGACTTTATTGGGGATACCCTGCCAGTTGGGTTTATGTGCATCAGTTGACCAATGATCAGGACTATCTACTGAATTCCATGAGGTGTATTCTTCTCCCCAGTTCAAACCCGAGGTACCGGGCATCAGGCGATCATGCTGTTGTTCACCATAAACATCTTTGTAAGTATATGGTATACCGCCTCCCCCTGGTTGAAGCCGGGGGTCGTCAAACGGTTTTGAGCTGATATACAGATCCCCCCATTTAGTCAGCATAAAACCTTGATCGTTAACGACAGTAAATGAAACAACATCCTGGTATAATGGATTTGTATTTTCACCTGCAACAAAGGTTATCCCGAAGCTGTCTTTACGTTCAGGAATTTTTTTTCCATAAGGATCTGCCCCACCTCCGGGTGAAAAACGTGCATTTTGCCAGGTTTTACCATAATCTTTTGAAATGATAAATCCCGACACATCCCAATAAGTGATAGAAATATAGCGTTCCGATGGATGAACATATTTTCTTGTGAAAACCCGATAAAACTGACTGGTAACCTCGGTATGTATACCCTTCCGGGTATCAGTGTACCAGAGTGCCCCCTCGCAGTTAAAACCTGTCAGTTCCAGGTAACGATGGTCGTCAAAACGATAAACCACCTGCGTTGGTGGTTGCCGACGTTCTGAAACAGCGTGACAGGCAATTAACAGCGACGCCCCCGTTATGATGAGAAGCCTTTTTGCTTTCATAAACTCGTCTCCATTCAGTCCAGCGGTTCCGGCATATCCCACTGAAGCACCATTTTTTCCGCAGTTTCCGGTTTGCCATTGATCTGCCCGAGGACCAGACTGTGCATTGTCGAGAACGCACTAATAACATGAATCGCTCCCCTGCGGCGACTCTTGTTATAAGAGTGCCGGAGTGTTTTTCCATCAATTGCGATGACGTCTTTATCATCTGAAGAATGGCAGTCACGCATTCCGTTAATAAAGCACTCGTGAAATTTTGCAGGACTGATACAGGATACAACTCGGGCAATGGTATCGTGAACAGGAATACCATTTTCAAAATCACCATATTGCTTCAAAAAATCGAGATGTGTTTCCCCAAAATCCTCTATATCTTCCCAGCCTTCTGCACCAGAAATGACCGCGCAAATAGTCAACAGAAGAATATCCGACAATTTATGTTCCACTTTCCAGGCTTGTCTGTAATCGGGGATAATAGATATATGTTCCATCAATTTTTTAAGATCCATTTTGTTATCCTTATTTATGTAAGGAGTATTTGAACATGTATAAGCAATAAAAAACAGCCTCAGGTAATAAGGAATATCTCAATTGTTGAACATAAAATGCGAATTATTTAGTACGAAAAGTGTACTTCTGATGATCTTTCCCTGACTTCACCGCCTTTCAGTCGCCCTCCGGCATATAATGGTGCAGGCGCACGCTGCCAGTAACGTTCATCCAGATCATCCGGCAGTAATGGCGATTGTTCTTTCTGCCAGCGGTCATCATATGTCCCGGCAAATTGCAGTCGCCCCGGCCAGTGTCGGGGTATTGCACCAAATCCCGGCATTGTCTCATCGCCATAGAACTCAATATTGGGCAAAACGGATATCCCGGTTTCAGGCACAGAGTCAACAGTAATGCCTGCCGGATTAAAATCACTCTTATAAGCCGGAAAATCATCGCCCCGGCTCATTTTGTTGTAACTGAGAGGCATTTTATTGAAGGGTTGCGGTTCATTATAACGTTTACCGTTCCACACTCTGTCGCCGTAAACTCGGGCAAGTCGGAAAACGCTGCCAACTTTCAGTCCCACAACCACATACGTGGCAAATTTTCCATCAGGTACAATGGCATGTCCGTTCAGAATAATATCTGTGGCATTTTTTACAAGACCAAGGTCGGTATCATATAACAGTGTGTTGCCATCAGGGTTCATTACTGGCCCAACATTAACTTGCTGCGGGGTATCAGATAAAGTTGTCGTACCGTCAGGCTGTATATCCCAGGTTGCTTTTAATGCCACCGTCCAGATTTCTTCCCCCTGTCTGCCACGAACCCAGGCTCTGGTTACAGCATATGGCGTCTGGTTTTTTATCTGCCACATATTTTCTTCTCCGGCTAATCAAAACGCTTTAGCCATTTATTTAATTCCGTTTCATTATCAAAAGGGGCATCGAGTTTAAGGAATTTACGACCACGATAATCATTGACTCGCACCGGACGAATTAATTTGGCAACTTTTTTGTATCGCTCAGGGATAAAATTATTATAGGTATCTCCACACTGGGGAAGTGGCCCAGCTATTATAATAATACCACCTTTCCATTTCTCAATATAACACTCAGGCTCAATTTGTTTCTTACAATACTCCAGACCACCAAGCTCCTCCACAATTTCATCATTTAAAATAGTCAACCAGTTAACACCTTTAACGCGATTAAAACATCCTTGAGTTGCATGAATAAGATCAATTCTATTTATATAATCAATACCAGGATGGCGTTGCATCAAAGCGTAATAATAACTCGCCCCGCTTCTTCCAATAGTGGGACAGAAGTAAAGCCCAGCATTTCCATGTGCAGGCTGTATCTGATTACACCACTGGAAAGCCATTTCAAGAAGTGAATCAATATGCAACTTACCATTATCATCCCTTAGCGACATTGTCGCCCAAACAGCCGAAAGTTTATTATCTTCCGCAGGTCGCCCCCAGAACAAGCCATTCCACGGAGAAGCGTTGAATAATTCACCATGATACTGATCATCAAAAAAAATATAAGGATTATACTGAGTATTGTAATTAAAATTTTCCAGTTTGTTACGCATTGTGGTCAAAAATTTTGATGTAATCTTCAATATTCTACCAGAAGGAGGTGAACCATAATAATTAAGTTTTGATGAAAAGCGAGAGTAATAATCCTCAAACAATACAGCCATCTGAGGATAAAGGACATGTGTATCTCGCGGCGGAATATACATTTCCAGGCCCAAACTAATCCTTGCAGCTATTGCATTTACGCCTCTAATAGCAACATCATCTAACTGGCCTAATGTCAATATCTGTTCATCATTTAACATATCTTGTATTTTATTTATACTATACATACAGCGGCACCTTTTATACTATTAAGAATGGCCATTATAATAAAAAACACTATATACCCAATAAACCTCAAGATGCGGGTTTGAGTACCTGAAAGTGATCGTTTATTCGGGATGCCAGAGAATCCGCTATACCCGGCAGCGTATGACTGAAAAATTCAAATATTGCGTCCCTGAACTCTCGCGTACTGCTGAAGTAGCGATTATTCCGGGCATGTTCGTTCATTAATTTCCACATTCGTTCTATCGGATTCAGGTTTGGACTGTACGGTGGGAGATAATGGAGCTGTATATTCACCACTTCTGCCCAGTCTTTTACTAACTGTGAACGGTGGTAACCTGCGCCATCCAGAATGACGTGGATTTTCTGGTTATAATCAGGATAAACCTTACGTATCTCATTGAAAAAACGGGATACATTGTACTCATTAATCGTTTTATATTCGCAGATTAACGGGTGTTCCGGGGCTTTCAGATCCAGCGCCCCCATGATATTCAGGTGTGTGCGGCTGCCTGTTGTTTTTACTGATTTTTTCTGGCCTTTACGTATCCAGCCATAGCTGATTTTAGTGGCCTGAGTCGGATGGACTCCATCAATAAAAAGAACCGGTTCATCACCCACAGTTGTTTTCAGTTCCTCATAATATTCGTAACCGGCTCATTTAAACCGTCTGGTCTGTTTCCTCCGGCTCTACAAAAATAATGTCCA
>NZ_PTRE01000029.1 GCF_002965065.1 Escherichia sp. MOD1-EC7003 | reverse complement strand
AGGGTGAGACCGCGAAATCTGAGCGGGTGAACGACCGGAAAATCACGGCAGACGGGAAGGAGGGACCGGGTGACCGCAGCGGCGAAGCGTACCCTTGCATCCCTGCCAGCCCGGCTAAGATGGAGGCACGGCACAGCCCGCACACGACGCTGAGGCCACAGAGCTGAAAACCCACAAGGCCATGCCCCGCATGGCCGGGTAAAAGCGGAGCCGCCGGCGACTTCCTTATTCCGGCGAGTGCAGAGGACACGCCGCATGACCTCCAGACCACCCTTGATATGAAACGATCATGATCGGCGTGTCCCTGCGTAAAATATACATGTCTGGTTCACCGGAGAATATCTGTGATATCCACAAGTTTTCTGTCGCACAGCCAGTCCTGCGCTTCACGCACCACGCTACTGTCGGGTTTCACCGCTTTCAGCGATGATGCCAGTCGCTTGATCAACATAACCAGTTCCCGTGTCTGTATGTCCGGCATTGTCTCCGGCGGAGCAGAGGGACTCTCATTTCCGACGCCCATCCCATGCGCTTCCAGTGTGGCACGGACAAACCAGGCGGCATCGACCAGTTGCTGGCGAATCCAGGTCAGATCGGCATTTCTGTCACGGGCTGCCATTCGCTCACCCGACAGCACCTTGCTGATATGGCTGCGCACCAGATTATCCAGGAGTTCCTGCGCTTCTTCCGGTGAAAAGCCACCTGGTATCTCTGTGCGCAACAGTCCTTTCCTGTACAGTAGCTGCAGCAGATCAATCTGCGACCGCACTGCAACTATCAGTACATAACGGACAATATTCGCACTGGCGGTGGTTTCTGTATCATTCAGCAGTTCCTCCGGATCATTACCACCGGTATTGCAGAGCAACGGCAACAGAGGTCGCATCCACACGGGAACGTGATATTGTTCGGCTGATTTCATCATATTGCGTTCTCCAGCTTGTTCGGGATCATCCACTGCTCAAGTGCACGTACCTGTACCGGTGCACCACGACCGGCCTCACCGGCTTCAAAAATCAGCCGCCAGAGTGGTTCCTCCTGCCAGAAAAACCGGTCAAATGATGACAGTGATGGAAAACGCCCGCACCACCCCCAGAAAATCGTTTCCAGATCATGCTCCTCAACAACACCAGACCAGCGGGACAACCAGCTTCCGACCGTGGCGGGAGTATGAAACGCAAGGTCAATCTGCGCCTGAGCAAAACATGTCTGGTATTCCAGTTCCCGTCGTTCTGCCTCACGTTCCCGCTGGCGGCTGTATTTCTGCTCTGTCAGCGTGGTTTTCTGACGACGCCGCTCACCTTCACGAAAAGGAACGGACGGGAACAGACGATGCCCCGCATCGGATGGCAGGGGAAGAACACAGACTTCACCAAAACTTTCAATCAGTTTATCCACGGCAGCCAGCCACAGGAGACGGTTGCCATGAAATTCCTCCTTCGTCAGCGCAGGAGCAAAAAAGCGGAGATCGGTCAGCGAAATCCGGCGACTGCCATTCAGGCAGCGAAAGAAAGCGCTGGCATAAGGCCATGCTGAAAGTGTGCGTCCCTGACGACGACGTTGTTCGGTGACAGCCACAGCCTGCATGGCGGCCTGTTGCTCTGCGCTGAGGGGGATCAGTGCCCGTGAACGTGCGCTCATGCCTGACCTCCTTCTGCCATCAGGATATGGATGATGTCGTTAACACTGTACCCCTGCGCATCAAGTGTCGCGGCAAGCGCCAGCGTGTGACTGATAGCGACAGGCGTGAAGATATGTTGCACCTGAACGACGGAGAAAGGCTGTCCACCACAATTCACCAGAACCAGCATCCAGAGCTGAGAGACGTCACCCGGTGAACATAACGCCAGGTGAAAACGTTCGTGGGCTGGCGTGAAACGAACCTGGACGGGGAAAAAGCCCCCGAACTCACTGCCATACTCGCCATTCATCATCCAGTTAGCCGGTGCGTCCACTTCACGCATCACCTCGTGAGTGAGATTACGGCGCATATCGCTTCCCGCAGCACGGATATCTTCATATTCCTGTGCGTTCATGGACTGCAGGGCATTCAGGGTCAGTTCAGTTTTCATCACGGTATCTCCCTTGCTGCCGCCCCGTCTCCGGCGGGGCGGTGTGGTTGTTCATCAGGCGGCATCAGCCAGGTTATCGGTGCGTTCAGTGGCATCTGTCTGTGGATGTGGTGCACACATCCAGCCTGGAACCCAGCGGTTGTCTTTCATATGGTGCTCTGCATGTTCAGCCGCATCACCTTTCTTCATCTTCTCTGCGTCCCGTGCGGCACCGGACAGTCCGGCATCATTCAGGGCTGCGATAATCTGCGGCTTTTTCAGGTGTCCGAAGAAGTTTGCTTTCGTCGGCTGCCACCAGTCGCGCATGTGAAAACCGATGGCGCTCTCCAGTGAGTCAAGCGGACTGCGTGACGTGTGACCACACTCGCGGGTCTGGACACCGTTAAGACTGCACGCGGTACAGAAGCTGAGCAGGGATAACAGCACCTCCTGGCTGAGTGACAGGAACGTCGTCATATCCCGTTCCCATCCTTCCGGCAGCAGGGCAGCAAAACGAGAGTGTTCTGCCATCAGCGCCATGAATGCGGCACCTTCCTTCCCCGACGGTGCATCGCTGGTCAGCGCATAATGCTCACATGCCAGGCGAATTCTGGCGGGACTACTGTGCGCTTTGCTGTCAAACACATTCAGGCAGAGCGTCCATGCCAGCAGTGCCAGGGATTTGTCCGGTTGCTGCATCAGTGCTGCCTGGACTGCCAGCGTGCGCTCTGAGGTCAGTTTAGTCAGCAACGGCAGACTGATTTCCTCCACTGACGCGCTCTCCAGCCCCTGTTCCGTGCGGTCAGCGTCGTCAGCCACATCATCCTCACTGCGCAACTGCACACCACGCTGGATACACACATTACCGTAACGCCAGGACACCACCACGCCACTTCCGGCACGCATCTCCGGCGTCCACGCCCTGACCTTCGCCATGCAGTCAATCAGCTTCATTTCTGCTGCCAGCAGGTCAGATTCCTCACACTGTTTTTCCAGCGCGTCGTAACGTGCCATCAGTTCGTTCAGGTGTTCTTCTTCCGCCTCCGTCAGCACCGCTTCCGGCTCCGGCAGGTTGCGGTATGCCCGGGCATCTTCACGGCATTCACCGACAGGCTCCATGCGTCCGGCGCACCATCCCCAGCCCTCGGCTTCCCGAAGGAACTCTGCGACAGCCTGGAGTTTTTCCAGCAGGGCAGCATCGAGTGCCACGCAGTCCACATAGCCACCCTCGTCGTCGCTGAACAGGTCAGTGCGCAGTTCATCTGGCGAGAAGGCATCAGCCCCCACGAAGCGGAATTTACTGTTCCCTGCCACCGCCACTTCACTTTCGGTCACCAGACGACGAATGGTCTGTACTTCCGGTTTACCGCCCCATCCCGACTGACAGGCGGCTTCAAACACCTGCACCTGACGCGCGGTGTCGTTCTCCAGCGCCAGCGCCTGACAGTGTTCGGTGGTGATGCGGTCTTCTGCCAGCGCATCGAGGATGACAGGCGCAAGGTCAGCCAGTTTCAGCATTCGCTGAACGTGGCGGGGTGAATAGCCCAGCAAATCACCGATTTGTGCAGGTGTTTTGCCTTCCTGCGCCATTGCGCGGAATCCGGCAATCTGTTCGGCAGGGTGCATATCCCGACGATGACCGTTCTCGGTCATCGATGCGGCAGTCGCCAGCTCCTGCGGAATGACCTTCACACGGACAGGCCAGTCAGCCTGAATGATGTCACGTTCTGCCAGCATGTTGAGTGCTGCCAGTCGGCGACCACCTGCGGCGACACCGTAACGGTCACCTGGCAGGGCATGAACAACCAGATTCTGCAGCAGGCCGACTCCCTTAATGGAATCAGCCAGTTCACTGACGGACTCCGCAGAATACGGCACCGTGCGCACATTCAGCGGTGATTTAATCAGTGAATCCAGCGGCACGCTCACTTCCTCCGTCTGCGCCAGCAGGGCAGACAGTGCAGTTTCCTGCGTTTTTACAGATTTACGGCTTGCTTTGCGGGTAGTTTCTGGTTCACACTTCGTTACAGGCATAATCATCCCCTTATAATTGCTTATGTCCTGCCGGACGTTCGCGCGTCCGGCACCTCTCTTACTTAAGAATCCCGAAATCCCTGATGTACTGGTTCATCCAGTACCCGGCACCGTCCTCAAAATTCCAGGAGCGCCAGATCAACGTGCCATCCTGACGGACAACCAGGCGAAAATGCGTTCCCTGATCATCCTCGATAAAGACGTTCCGGTACTGTGCGGCAACGGCTTCCGCCTGTTCGCGGGTAAAGGAGCCGTCCGGCAGTCCCTGAAGTATTCTGAAATATTCGCTCATCCTCATATCTCCGGTGATGCCCCGCACAGGGCGGGGCGGTTGTCACAGTCAGCCCGATCAGAACGGGATGTCGTCTGAAAACCCGTAATCCTCCCCCTCCGGCGGTTGCGGCTGAGGCTCTGGCTGCGCGGCCTTACGTCCACGGCCTTTCGTTTTCGCGCCACCTTTTTTCGTCGCGTCAGCACTCTGTGACTGCCCATTCTGCTGAGGCTTCGGTTGCGCCTGAGCGTTCTGCTGTGGTGCACGTCCCAGCATCTGCACGGTGCCCGTGGTCTTAACAAGAATTTCAGTGACGTAACGGGTGATACCGTTATCTTCCCAGCTACGGGTGCGAAGCTGACCTTCGATGTAGACCTGCGCACCCTTGCGCAGATATTCACCTGCCACTTCCGCGAGCTTGCCGAACAGCACCACGCGGTGCCATTCCGTCTGCTCCCGCATCTCCCCCGTCTGTTTGTCACGCCAGCTTTCTGATGTGGCCACCTGCAGGTTTGCCACTGCGCCCCCGTTGGGGATGTAACGGACTTCCGGATCATTGCCCAGACGCCCGACGAGGATGACCTTGTTGATACCACGTGCACTCATAAGAACCTCCTGACTGAAAGATGTGAGATAAACCGGATACCGGCGACGGGACGTTCATGTGCCCCTTCAGAGGAGCGAAAGCTCCTCCTGCCGTCCACTTCTTCGGGGTTTCTCCCCGCAGTGGACCTTTCCGATGGGGGCCCGTTTACCGCCTCACGGGACAGCTGTCCGGGGGCGGACGCAAAATTTTTTGCCGGGTTCATGGCTAAAAATTTTGTGGCCGGTGCATCTCACCCTGGACAGATGGAACGGGAGGGGGTTACGTCTGCCCCCGGAAAGTCCACAGCGGGAAACAGGCCGCAGGGGTGGCGGCAGGAGGGAGGACTGCTGCGCCATCAGGCGCAGTTTCCTCACACACCGTCAGGTGTGCAGGGAGCGCAGGTCACGGCGCGACAGGGGCGGCGCGACCGTAACGGTCGCTGCAAGCCCGGGTTTTCACGCATCGGACCGTAGCGGCAGCCCGAAACCGCGCCAGCGGGTTCGGCGGAGACTGGCGGGTGCGCCAGCAGCTGCCTGTCGGAGTCGGGCCTGACGACCGGATGCCGCCAGGCAGCCGGGAGCCGAAGTGGGCGCAATAAAAGACAACCATAAACGGTGACAGTGTCACGGAATATCACATCTGTTCCTGGCATACAGCCATACACTACCTTCTGACCGGAAAGCCGGGCCGGCAGCGCCGCAGGCGCTGCACCCCGCGTTTCCGGCAGGCGTCAGCCTGCCAGGGGTTTTCGCGCGGGCTGACAGGCGGCCTCCACCGCCTGCCCCTGTATCACCTGTTTCTGCTGCCCTGTAAGATGTAGTGACCGCCCAGGAAAACCGCCTGCTGATTCGCCACAAAATCGCAGATTTCATCAACAATCTGCGCGGTGGTGAGCGGTTTCTGCCCCATTTCACGACGCCGCGCATTAATCACGGCCCTGTAATTACGCAGAATTTCGCGGGTTTCTGTGCTGATATTCATGACATCGTCTCCCCGTCCAGCGCCTGTAACACAACGTCCATTGCTTCGCGTTCCTCCCTGACGAATGCGTCACCGTCGCCCCCGTTCTCACTCCCGACGGCATACAGGCGCTTCATTTCACTGCCTGCCAGCGCCATCACTTTTTCCAGCATCACCGCCGGGACTGTCACATGACGGCTGGCGCGCTTTTCTTCCATCAGTTCACGAACAACGTCGTGAACAACGCTGACATCCGCACCATGCTCAAAGGCATCGTCCAGCCGCTGCATGACGGTTTCCAGCTCATCGTCTGTCAGACTCCAGTCCTGGGCTATGTGACGCACATCCCCACGGGTCAGCACCACGGCAAAAACGCATTCACTGTCCGGCACGTCTGTATCCAGCACTTCGCGGATAATTTCTTTAACAGTACAGTACATGTTCTCGTCTCCTTTACAGGGGCGGCATTGCCGCCCCGTCCGTTAATCAGTCCAGAGCCGCGTAAATCGCGTTGCATTCGGGGTGAAATTCGATGTGACGCCACAACTGCGCATCGCGCATCCGGTAAAGCTGGGTCAGTCCTGCATCCCCGCTGTCGTGGTACAGCCACAACTGGCGGTTAATCACAAGGGAGGTAAGGATGATGCCTGCGGCATCAGCACTCACGGTACGGTCAAACCAGTTTGCACCGTTCACCATGTGGAAACGGTCGCCATCCGGCATCATGTAACCGCCACCGTCCGGCAGGCGGATGAAGTGCCAGAAGCCTCCCTGATATTCCGGCATCATTTTTTGCGCCAGCGCGTACACATACGCCTCGGCATACAGAAAATCGTTGCCAAACAGATACGGCAGAAAGGAGAGACGGTCGCACTCTTCAACATTCAGAGTGACAGGTTTCGCATATTGCATGATGTTTTCCTCCGTTGTTCACATATTCCGCGACACCGGGCGGTGCCGTGCCTCCATAAAAGCCGGGCGAACAGGCGGGGATGCAGGGGCGCAAGGGAAGCCGCAGCCTGACGCACACGGCTGACGGGAGTTGCAGGGTGAGACCGCGAAATCTGAGCGGGTGAACGACCGGAAAATCACGGCAGACGGGAAGGAGGGACCGGGTGACCGCAGCGGCGAAGCGTACCCTTGCATCAACGCCAGCCCGGCTAAGATGGAGGCACGGCACAGCCCGCACACGACGCTGAGGCCACATAACTGAAAAACCACAAGGCCATGCCCCGCATGGCCGGGTAAAGCGGAGCCGGCGGCGACTTCCTTTGTGCTCTGTCCGGGGACCGGCAGGAAAAAGGCGGGGATTTACCCCGCCAGTGTCATCATTTCCGGATTTTTGCCAGGGCATCCGCCATGCTGCGGATTTCGGTCCGGGCTTCCCGGACCACCTCCCGCAGAACACCACGGTCAAACCAGCGGCGGGGCGGTTCATCGGGTATACGCAGCACATCGCAGGCCAGCCCACTGGACAGGATATGCTCAATACAATCGCTGACCAGGTACATTTCCACCGACGAAAAACGTGCTCCCCGGTTCACGATGGCATCGAGCACCACGGGCAGGTTTTCGTCATCTTCATCGAGCCAGCAGGGGTGATCGCTTTCCTTCACGACCAGGCGAAAGCGGCGCGTCTGGCGGGTCAGCAACGTCTGACCGGTGGTGGTCAGCGCCGCACGGATACGCCGCGCATCTTCTGCCACCTGGTAACAGATGCTTCGTACCGCATCGTGCACCGCATCAAGAACAGCCCTGATTTCGTCTTCGGTCAGCCATTCTCCGGCATACGGGAAAGACACCTGCGTTCCGTCTGCCGGAAGTACCGGCAGCGACTGCCACTGACTGCCGGACAGTACCAGTTCCGCCCCGGTTCCGGTCAGTCTCTGAATGGCGGAGGCCAGGAGCGGTGGCAGTACGCCGCCGTGACGGTTGATAAGTAACGTCGCCAGCCGGGGCGCATCCAGCCGCACGTAAATGCTGATCCAGCCCGGATAGTTCGGATTTCGCTGGTCAACATCCGTCTCTTCCGGCCAGCCCTGCGCCAGCAGCAGGTTACGGGCGTGACGACAAACCAGTGCATTCAGCGTTTTGTTCATGATTAAGCGTTCTCCCTGTATCGCCGCCCGCAGGGCAGGCGGCGATAACATCAGTTGTTTTCGTGTGTGTTGTTTTTCAGCAGGGTGCGGGCCTGATTAATCACTGCCTGACGGCGGGTAACACATTCCGGGACGGCAAGGCCGTTATCACGGGCGGCCCATTCACGTTTCCACAGTGCCTGTTCAGCGGTCTGAATCAGGGACGCCAGCAGTTCAGCAGAGACGGTCACCAGGCGGTTTTCGCTCACGTTGCTGATAATCTCCATCGCAGCGGCGGAAGAAATACCGGACTCCATCCGCTGGTCTTCCGGGATGTCCTCCAGGTGCGCCAGGACAGTCCTGATTTCATGATCGGTCAGAGAAATTTCCATACCGTCGGCCAGTGCCTGAATCTCTTCCGGGGACCAGATAAGCAGCATCAGCGGCGTGTTTCCCGGATACTTTGCTGCCAGCTCACGGCAGAGCGTTTCGCATGTTCCGTACATTTCGTCTCCTCCTTAATCTTTGAAGCACGCATCCAGTTCAAGAATTTCGGTATATGCCTCCATCAGGAGGCGGTTTGCGCGAAACAACGTCTGACGCACCAGACGTTCCGGCAGGGTGTCAGCATTAAAGCTGTACCGCCGCTCCATCTCATTCATGGTTGTACGCAGGTCGCACATGGCATTGGCCACCTCCGCCACTTCGGCGCGAAGTTTTTCGTGTCCGGCATAGTTCATTTACGCAGCCTCCGGCATAAACCAGTCATCATTCGCGGCCCCCTGCTGCATGGCCCGTTGTACGGCAGCCAGTCGTTGCTGTCCGGCACGGTGATACTGCTCAAGCAGCTCGATACCGATATACCGGCGTCCGGACTGGAGGGCGGCAACGCAGGTTGAGCCGCTGCCTGCAAACGGGTCCAGCACAATTGCGTTCGGGTGTGTGAAGCTCTCAATCAGCGGTTGCAGGCTGGTAACAGGCTTTTCCGTCGGGTGATGATGATTGCCTGAATATTTCCAGCCCAGCACGTCCGGCAGCGGTTTTTGTGGCAGACGTGGACGGCCTTTTGCCAGGATGTAGGCGCATTCGTGGCGATAGCCCACATATGCGGCCTTCGATGTGTAGTTTTTGGTGAAGACCAGGTGACCAACAACGCTGAATCCCGCATTTTTCCAGGCGGCCATAAAGCGATCGACGCGGTTCCAGCCGTAGAAGCTCACCATTAACGCGTCTTTTTTCAGCACGCGGAACATTTCATTACAGGCCGGTAGCAGCCACTCATCGGTTTTATCGCCGGCGATGGTGCGCCCGGAACGGTCACGGAAACCGACGAGATATGGAGGGTCGGTGAGGATGAAATCAATGGCGTTATCAGGAATACGGGCCATAACATCGATGCAGTTACCGAGGACAAAACGGGACATACGAAACTCCTTCTCTTACAGAGGGCACCGGGAGGGCACCCCTGTGGTGCCCGTTCCCCGCTGCCTGTGGGCTGTTCACCGCGTCCGGTAACGGGTCAGGCCGACCGTGGAATATCGCAGCCGTCGTCTTTTTGACGGCGAGAATATGCCGCGAAAGCGGCTTGAAGGGCGTTCATCAGAAAAGGGCGACGGGCTGGCGTACACTGTCACCGATGCCAGCCGGGAGCGGTAAAAGCGCCCGTCCCGTGCCCGGCCGGACGCGGGACACTGACCACAGGCAGCGTTTATGCCGCGCCGCGTCAGCCGGCGCAGTAAAAAGAGGAGCACGGCGACATCCTTTGTCGGAAAAGAAACGGGCGGTTTCCCGCCCGTCTCCGTCATACTTCATCCGCCATAATGCGCCACATTGTCGACTATCCACGCAGGTCCGGTGACTTCCGGCAGCTCATCGTCATCTGTCGGGGAAGACCATTCCAGTTCCCCCCACAGCACATCAACGAGCTCTCCGCGCTCATACAACTGCCAGCCACAGAAATCACAGCCCTGTTCGGCATACCAGTGCTCCAGCGTGCAGCTGAAACGGCGGCTTAATTCTGCAATAACGTCGCTTTCCGGCTGACACCACGGCGTGTCGAAATCCACCTGAATGAAGTTGTCTCCCTGACTACTGATATTCACCTCATACCCCACAGGCCACTTCACGCCATACTGTTCCGTATACCAGTGATATGCAGAAGGAACACCGTTCAGAACACCACCGTTAAAGCCATTCACTTCAACATCCAGGCGGGTGGGCAGAACCGTCAGCAGGTCAAACGGCATGGTTTTTTCCGGCAGTACGTTGTCACACAGACGGTTCCACCACACCGATACATCCTCGTTACTCCAGAAGCCACACCAGTCACCTCTTTTTGCGGTGAAAAGTGCGGTGATGGTATCCCTGACATCGTCCGGTAATCCTTCCCAGCGACACTGTCCAGTACCGCTCTGCAGCCAGAGTTTATGCAGCATCAGGCAGTTTTGCTCATCCAGCAGTACACCGTCCTGCAGGTATGTCAGCCAGCGGGTGAACGCGATATTCTCCGGCGATACAACGCCACGCCCGGCAGCCGTCAGTCCGGGGCATGGTTCAAACCGCACATCTTCAGTGGTCTGCAGAAGTCCGGCACTTCCGGCCAGAAACAGCTGAATACCTTCATTTGTGGCGCGGCGATAAAGCGGTGTGACTGCACCGCTGGCCAGTCGTTTAATCTCAGCAATCTGTGCCGGTTCACCAGAAAAATGCATACGATTTGAGCACCAGTTTGGCATGGGAATTCTCCTCTCACATGCGGCCTCCATCAGGCCGTGCCGCACCTGTAACCGGGCGACCGCATACGAATGCAGGTGCGGCCCCGAAGCCGCAGCGCGTGGAGGAGGAACGACGAAACGTGACCGGGTGAGGAGGCCGGCGACAGCGACACACTTGCATCGGATGCAGCCCGGTTAACGTGCCGGCACGGCCTGGGTAACTAGGTATTTTATTCACAGAACCGTGCGCAAAATGCTGTGGATAAGCTGGACACAGCAGTCCACAGCAGGCATACCGCCACCCCCTCAGAGAATTGAGCGTTTTTTAGTCACAATAATGACATTTGACTGTGTGTGGATTCAGTTATTAGAATACTGTATATGCATACAGCAATAGAAAAGGGAGATGAGAACATGATCCGCATTGAAATTCTTTTCGACCGCCAGAGCACAAAAAACCTCAAATCAGGCACACTTCAGGCGCTACAGAATGAAATCGAACAACGTCTGAAACCACACTACCCGGAAATCTGGCTGCGTATAGACCAGGGCAGCGCCCCGTCTGTATCTGTCACAGGAGCCCGCAACGACAAGGATAAAGAACGTATCCTGTCTCTGCTGGAAGAAATCTGGCAGGACGACAGCTGGCTGCCTGCAGCATGAGTACCGTTTATCACCGTCCGGCTGACCCTTCAGGCGATGACAGTTACGTGCGCCCGTTGTTTGCCGATCGTTGCCAGGCCGGTTTTCCTTCGCCTGCCACTGATTATGCTGAGCAGGAACTGGATCTGAACAGCTATTGCATCAGCAGACCTGCAGCCACCTTCTTTCTGCGCGCCAGCGGTGAATCGATGAACCAGGCTGGCGTGCAGAATGGTGATCTGCTGGTAGTGGACAGGGCCGAAAAACCACAACACGGGGACATCGTTATCGCTGAGATCGACGGTGAGTTCACCGTCAAACGACTGCTGTTGCGCCCACGCCCGGCACTGGAGCCGGTTTCAGACAGCCCGGAGTTCCGCACACTGTATCCGGAAAACATCTGTATTTTTGGTGTTGTCACTCACGTGATACACAGGACGCGGGAGTTACGCTGATGTTTGCACTGGCTGATATCAACAGTTTCTACGCCTCATGTGAAAAAGTTTTCCGCCCGGACCTTCGCAACGAACCGGTCATCGTACTCAGCAATAACGATGGCTGTGTGATCGCGCGCAGCCCGGAGGCAAAAGCCCTTGGCATCAGAATGGGGCAGCCCTGGTTTCAGGTGAGACAAATGCGCCTGGAGAAGAAAATACATGTATTTTCCAGCAATTATGCGCTGTACCACAGCATGAGCCAACGGGTTATGGCTGTTCTGGAGTCGCTTTCTCCCGCAGTTGAGCCCTACTCAATTGATGAAATGTTCATTGATTTGCGGGGGGTGAACCGTTGCATCTCTCCGGAGGTTTTTGGTCATCAGCTCAGGGAACAGGTAAAGAGCTGGACAGGACTCACCATGGGGGTGGGCATTGCGCCTACAAAAACGCTGGCTAAAAGTGCACAGTGGGCAACAAAGCAATGGCCACAGTTTTCCGGTGTGGTCGCGCTGACGGCAGAAAACCGTAATCGGATCTTGAAGCTACTG
This sequence comes from Escherichia sp. MOD1-EC7003, assembly GCF_002965065.1. Lineage (GTDB taxonomy): Bacteria > Pseudomonadota > Gammaproteobacteria > Enterobacterales > Enterobacteriaceae > Escherichia. The sequence continues at coordinate 6,756 of NZ_PTRE01000029.1, read as the reverse complement.
GGGCTGCAGCCAGTTGGTGAGGTCTGGGGAGTAGGACGCAGACTGACGGAAAAGCTGAATGCACTGGGTATTAACACAGCACTGCAGCTGGCGCAGGCTAACACGGCATTCATCCGGAAAAACTTCAGCGTCATTCTTGAGCGTACGGTACGCGAACTCAACGGCGAGTCCTGCATATCCCTGGAAGAAGCACCACCGGCAAAACAGCAGATTGTCTGTAGTCGCAGTTTTGGTGAACGAATCACAGACAAAGATGCCATGCACCAGGCTGTTGTTCAGTATGCAGAGCGGGCCGCAGAGAAACTACGTGGGGAGCTTCAGTATTGCCGGCAGGTGACGACATTTGTACGGACATCCCCCTTTGCAGTAAAAGAACCCTGTTACAGCAATGCCGCTGTGGAAAAGCTTCCATTGCCCACACAGGACAGCCGGGACATTATTGCCGCCGCATGCAGAGCCTTAAACCATGTCTGGCGTGAAGGGTACCGCTATATGAAGGCAGGAGTCATGCTGGCTGATTTCACACCATCGGGTATAGCGCAGCCGGGATTATTTGATGAAATCCAGCCCCGTAAAAACAGTGAAAAGTTAATGAAAACACTCGATGAACTGAACCAGTCGGGAAAAGGGAAAGTGTGGTTTGCGGGGCGAGGAACCGCCCCTGAATGGCAAATGAAACGGGAAATGTTGAGTCAGTGTTATACAACTAAATGGCGAGATATTCCCCTGGCCAGGCTGGGTTAGTTCAGTCATCTCCGAACATATTTTCAGCGTTTCTTCTGGTCTGGTCTTCACCGTCATTTCTCGACAGACTCTGCTCTGTAAGAGGAGTACTGCAATCCACAGACGTATGGAGACCAGATTGTTTTTCCAGTAATTCAAGCAATTTCTTTTCAACCGAAAAAGCACCTGGTATCACGCTGGAAATCACCTTATTAATATCATCCAGAGTCGTATTTTCTGTCAGTAACTCCGATATCAGCAAAGGAAGACGTTTATCTATAGCTGCAAACGCCGCACCAGTAACTAACATCGCGCGCATGAAACGTCCCCGCTCCTTCAGTTTTTCATTTGCAATGAGCTCATCTGCTATCTTATCTCCTGTCCGTTCATCCGGGAAAAGTTCAAATGAGCAGCGTCTGGATTTATTTTCATCACTCATTAGTCACACCACCTTTCATTTTTATCATTCCCATGACTAAATCAAACTGCGGGGATGAGCTCAGATAAAAGCGCTCATCAGGAACCTTAGTCAGGTTCTTCACAGCCTCGGCCACAATTTCAGCCCCACCACCAACACACATTACATGTGTATAGTCGGTGAAACGGCTGATGACATCATTAACTCGTTTAATAAGCAACTTCTGCCGTTCATTGATAACATTAATGATAGACTCACGCTGTTCAGCATTATAAATGCGACGGGAAAGGTAGTCAGGTTCATTACGGTGCACAATGATATTGTCAGCCTGGAATGAGCTCACTCTTGTATTAGCATGTACAGCCATCTGTTCCTTAACCCCGGATGTAATCAGGGACACGCCGATATTTGGATCACACCAGGTTTTTGTAATCCCTGTCATTTTGCTACGAACATGCGACACATCAAGAGTTGTACCACCGAGATCTACGATCAAAAGGGATTCATCATCCTCAAGCCCCGCAAGAACACTGAAACCAGCGGGAATACTTTCAGGAAGAACGGAAACACTGCGAATAACAAATGCATCACTCCCCTGCACCCGTACTTCACGCATCACATTTTTTTTCTTTCTTTCAATGTTTTGCTTATTTTTCTGATTGTTGGCGTCAAGGTATTCAGAGATCGGCAATGTGACGATGACATCAACAGGCTGCGCTTTCAGGCCGGTCTGCTGTAGCGCATGCTGAATGGCCACAACATTCACATCACTGTACTGATAGCGTGTTTCAGTCGTTACGACAGCATCAGCACTTAATGGATCAAATGAAAACTTCTCGCCGTCGATCTCGTAATTAGCCGGGGCAGCATCATCCAGTAAACTAAAAGACCATTCCGGTTTAAAGCTGTTAGGGCTGATTAACGTTTTCACGTCACCATCCTCCAACCAGGCAAGTTTAATGTTGGTAGAACCATCATCAATAAAGATTTTCATAACCAGTCTCCGTTGCTCATAAACAAATAGAAAAAACAAACATGCTTCATACATGCAATGTATATTCAATTATAATGAAAAAACGGTCTTTCTGAAAGGACAAATGCAACATAAAAACACGATAAATTGCATGTACATTGTACACACAACTTTAAGACCAGAGGAAATCATAGATACAAAAACATTATGAAGGTTATATGTGATACATAAATGCAATATAAAAACATCGTGGACATCATGGTTCAGGTTAGGGGAAAAGGAATGAAATGGTGAAACTGAGAGGAAAGGAAAGCGGTGACGAATCATGTCACCATAAACAGAAAGATGTCTAATGGGGACTCTTTAGGTACGTGAAGAATCCCCATAACGCATTTAAAAGACACACATCAGATACCCTTAAGGTATCCGATAGTTTATTGACCTATTGCACCATCACGTTCAAGCTTCTCTCTTATAGCCTCAATAATATATGAGCTAAAATCCAGAGATGTTTTACTGGTCGCTTTAAGTTCCGCATGAGCTTCAAAATACGACAGCGGTATGGCCTTAAGATTCTTAGCCTTCGTCCTGGCAGCCACGGGACGACCTGAAACTTCCTCTGCACCTTCATTTGGCTGAGACGGGGCTGTTGCTGTTACGGCAGAAGAAGAAGTTTGTAATCTGGCAGAATCCACCAGGTTTTTCAGTTTTTCAGCCTGTGCACTAAATTTCGCTTTGCTCATGAGATAACCCAGGATGTTTGTTAGATACTTAAAAGATATCCATTAAAAGCCCAAAGGATACTATATGGATACCCAATAGACACACCTTACTGTTTGTTATTTTCAATCAGATGATTGATTTCTTCGATCAGGGCAATAACTTCCTTACCTCCTGCCGAATAGCGCCCATGAACAGACTCAGTGATTCCCATCCCAGTCTCAATGACATCCTCAAATTCTGCACGAGCAGAAATGCGGCTCTTCATCAGCTTCAGATGTTTGAACGATGGCAGGATTGCATCAAGCTTAGGGAATTTCTTCTTGTTAGGATTAACTTTACAGAGATACAGGTGAGCAGTTATATCGGTCCCCATGATAGAGCTGATTTCGTCCAGTACTCCATCAAAATGCATCAAACCAATACGTTCAGTCAGGGAGTCTTTTGAAGGGACAATAACGCAGTCTGCAAAGGCAATCGCAGTACGGGTAAGATCTGAGTCAAATCCCCCACAGTCAATAAGTAACGTCTTATCGCTGTTCTTGTAGGGAGTCATAATTTCGATTAACTCATCCACTGTTTTGGGTACTTTCACGGAAATTTCTTTTCCTTCAGGTCTCAGCCCCAGAATGATAGAAAGCCCGGTATGAGTATCCAGATCAACTGTATCAGACTTCATTTCACCAACAATGTTTACGGATGAAGTTGTCTTACCCACACCACCTTTGGGATGCGTATTAGCAATAACAGGCATAGTGTATCTCCAGAATCCACATGTAATACCCATAAAGCCCCCATAAGACACCTTTCGGATATCCAAGAGGTACTCAATAGATGTTTTTTTACTCTATACCGGTCCTGCATGTCAACAGAATATGAAATACCGATAATATATCCATGAGATATCCGAAAGGGATTTAAAAAAGTCAGAGCTTATGGAATTCTTTTGAGCATAGACACCGCATCGGACTCAGGCATCGAAAACTGCACCCGGTGCCGTGCAGCCACATCCAGTGCAAACACCTTCGTGTAGACCTCCGTTGAGCTGATGGACTTATGCCCCATCAGACTCTGCAGGACCTTCAGCGGTATACCGGCATACAGCATATGCATCGCATAGGAATGGCGGAACGTATGTGGCGTGACCGGGACAGAGAACGTCACACCATCAGCGGCAGCGGCGGCAACCGCCTCCCCAATCCAGGTCCTGACCGTTCTGTCCGTCACTTCCCAGATCCGCGCTTTCTCTGTCCTGCCTGTTCGTTTATTACGCCGTTCCATGGGGATTTTCAGTGTGGCCACCATCGTCTGCAGCTGGCTGACGTACCAGGCGTCGGAGAGCGGAACCAGCCGGTGAGTCTGCTGACCGGCGGGCATTCTTCCTGCCGTCCTGGCGGCTTTTTCGGTCCGCTGCTTCAGAGTGGCCAGCTGCACAAACGGATACGGAGGCGTGAGCGAAAAATCCCCCCGCGTCAGCGCCAGTGCTTCATTAATGCGCGCACCGGTGTTCCACAGTGTGGCCAGCAGCATCTTGCGGCGCAGATCCGGGACGTAATGGAGCAGGGCGCTCACTTCAGGGGCCAGCAGGTATTTTGGCAGTTCATCATGAACCATCGACATCTGGCGGAGTGCCAGCGCTGCCGGATAATCGATGGCAACAGGAAGCTGAGCGGCATCCCGGGCATGGTGGATCGGTGCCGGCAGGTGCTGCATATCAGTGTTCACTCCACGGGGAAACGTCGGGCAGTTTTTCCACAACCCGGTACTTTCCCGGATAACGGAGCTGGTTACCGCCACGCGTCCAGACGGTGACAACAAAACCCCCGCCCTGGTTGTTTTCGGGGAGCAGGCGATCGCACTGCTCACTCAGCATGTGGATCACGAACAGCGCATCGCGGCCATCCAGCGTTCCCTTACTGATGATGACGTACTCAGCCCCCCGCATCTCCCTGAGTAAATGTTTTGCCGCATCCGGGACAAGCAGCCTGGCTGCGCCGGCATTCCAGCTGAGGTAGACATATCCGGCCTGCGCCTGTACAGACTGCCAGTAATCCGTTCCGGCGACAGCCTGACCTTCATTCTCAATAAAAAACATGGGTGACTCCTTTTTTCTTTTCCGGGCAGGGACGGTCATGCGATAACGTCATCCGTCATCACTGCCCTTACCGTCACGCCGTCTGATAACATCATGCCGTTATCATCATCACCATGATAACAAGCATCCATATAACCACGCCGTTAAATTACCGGAGAGCCGCTTCCGTCAGATCCGACTTTCCTGAATATCACAACTTTCCGGAAGTGTATCACGCTGAGGAAATAATCATATCGCTGTTTTCCGCCCCTGCGCGGCGCATCACAGGTCAGGGAGATGACACAACATATAGTGTCATCAGCAGCTGAATCAGGCACCACATGTTGTGCTGACGGGAGGTGGCGTTGTGTGGGGGGAGTGGGAGATCCGTAACCGCCGGAAACCGGATCTGCGCGGCGGGAAACGGGCAAATGATATGACAATTAAGCAACACACATAAAATCATATCAGATATTATCATAAATCAAGAGCACACAAATCATGCATGATATGATTTTTAGCTGTCGGAACATTATCAGATGGAGCATGCAGGATGGATGAAGAAAGGGTGTTTTCACTCAGCTATGAGCAGTTGACCCGAATAGCGGAAAAAAATATCCGTGAATGTGGGCTGGACAGCCAGAGCGCCAGGTGCCTCAATGAACTGAGGGCCTCAGCTCTGCTGTGGTTGTGGTATGAACTGGCCATTCATGGTGCGCCACAGAACAATCACGCACAGGCCCGGGAACGCATCGATACCGATTATCAGCGCCTCAAAAAACTCATCTGGTCGGAGGGTGACAGTTAATGACTCAGAGCCGCCGACCGTCGCCACTGCAGCGGAGAGTGCTGATTGTGCTGGCTGCCCTTGATGAAAAACGGCCGGGACCCGTGCTGACGCGGGACATAGAACGGGTGCTGGAGCGAAGCGGGGAAGCCCCGGTCTACGGGCCAAACCTGCGCGCCTCCTGCCGTCGTCTGGAGGATGCCGGCTGGCTGCGTACCCTGCGCGCTCCGAACCTGCAGCTGGCAGTGGAGCTGACGGACGCCGGCCGGGCCGTGGCACAGCCTCTGCTGCTGGCAGAACAGGACCGCCTCCGGGCAGAACAGCGTGCGGCAGAAGTCGTCGTACTGCCGCTGGTCCCGGCAGCAGGTCTGCCCGCAGACGGCACTTCTGCCACTGATCTGGCGGTGGAGCTGAACGGCATAACGTATCAGGCCTGCCGTGGGGATTTTGTGGTGCGTCTCGACGGCAGCACCTGTCTGCAGTTATGGAATAAAGAAGGCAGGGTGGTACGCCTGGAGGGCGATCCGCTGGAAGTGGCGCAGTGGCTGCAGGCCTGTCATGACGCAGGAATAGAGGTTCGCGTACAGATAAATGAAAGTAGCGTCCCGTAAAGGGGGCCTGAGTAAAGCGGCGCGGATGGCTGATTATTTCCAAGAATAATCGTCAGTTCAGGTATCGTGGATACCTGTAACAGCCTCCTGTGTACGAGCTAAATCCACACATCTTCTGCCGTAGCCAGGAACCTACTGGCTGAGTATTTCTGGTGGCAGAGCTACGTAAGTAGCCGTACCTGTATAGTAATCAGATATCCAGAGAAAACGTAATGAAAGATACAATTACTCCACTAAATTACACTAAGGAAGCCATAAAAGACCTGTCTGTCATGGAAAAAGGATTAAGGTCAAATGCACCTCTTACATCATATATTATGCGTCAGGTCATTGATATGCTGGACAGTAGTGTTAAGTTCATCTTACCGAACTGCTGCGATATTATTGAACCGTAAGCGGCTCGTCAGAACCGTATTGATATTTACTGAGAGCTCAGATCAACTTTCCAGG
>NZ_PTRE01000298.1 GCF_002965065.1 Escherichia sp. MOD1-EC7003 | reverse complement strand
ATGGACATTATTTTTGTAGAGCCGGAGGAAACAGACCAGACGGTTTAAATGAGCCGGTTACGGCTCAAGCGTCCTGATAGTAAGATGACGCAAAGCATACGTGGTGAAGGAGAATCAGGCGAGTTGTCATTTGGACATAAGTGATTTCCAGGCAGGCAAGAAGCCAGTGAAATGACTGGCTTCTTGAAGGATTTAGCAAATGCCCCGTAAACCCTCGCCCAATCGGGCGGAGATATAAGGGGAGCTAATCAGG
>NZ_PTRE01000297.1 GCF_002965065.1 Escherichia sp. MOD1-EC7003 | reverse complement strand
ATGGACATTAGTATCGGAAACAGGAAAGGGAGGCGAAAGACGGTTTAAATGATGCGCTTACGACTCTGATTACTGCTGCCCTGATTATTGTCTGTTTTGTTGTTCTCCTGCTTATGCCTTTTCCGGGCGTCCCCCTGGCGGGGCGGGCTGTCGTGAACGGAGCCAGCGAAGCTGTCTCCGCCCTGGCGGGCTTCCATCCCTGACGCGAAACCCCGGGCTTGCAGCAACCGTTCCGGTCGCGCCGTCTCTGTCGCGCCGTGGCCTGCGCTCCCGGCATCCCGGCAAAAGGCCGCCGGGATGTAAGGGGCAACGCCGTTTCGCAAACCGCGCTTCACGTCGTTGCGGCGGGTCCCGAAACTCAAAAGATGATGGGGGCTGAAAACCAGAGAGAGGAGAAAGCAGGATGAGTACCCGAAATATCCACGTTAACACCGCGTCGTACACGCTTCTTGTTGCCGGGAAGAAAAAAAACACCGGGGAAGAGTGGGACGTCCTGGAATTCAGCAGCCTGACTGAGCTGAAAAAATATCGCAAAAGCCACCCGGAAAAGATGGCCTTCAGCTATAGCTACGCGCTCAGCCGGGGTGTGGATACGCAGTTCCGCCATATCAACATTGCGGAAGCCGATCACTTCAAACAGTTCCTGCGTCAGATTAAGCGTACCGGCCTCGATATCCGGGCGATCTGCTGACCGGATGTGATGAATACCCCTCCTGATTGTTGCAAATTTGTTAATAAAGACCGGAAGGGATGATATTACGCGGAAAAATTTTTTATTAAATTTATTCTTTCATAAAGGAGTAGCTGTTATGCGATTAGCTTCCCGTTTTGGTCGGTATAATTCCATCCGCCGTGAACGTCCTTTAACGGATGATGAATTAATGCAGTTCGTGCCTTCGGTATTTTCCGGTGATAAACATGAGTCCCGGAGTGAACGTTATACGTATATTCCAACAATCAATATCATCAATAAGTTACGTGATGAAGGTTTCCAGCCATTCTTTGCCTGTCAGAGTCGGGTTCATGATTTGGGACGTCGCGAATACAGTAAACATATGTTACGTCTTCGCAGGGAAGGGCATATTAACGGGCAGGAAGTTCCTGAAATTATCCTGCTTAATTCACATGATGGTTCATCCAGTTATCAGATGATCCCCGGAATTTTTCGTTTTGTCTGCACAAATGGCCTGGTGTGCAGAAATAATTTTGGCGAAATCCGCGTTCCACATAAAGGTGATATTGTCGGGCAGGTTATCGAGGGAGCGTATGAAGTACTCGGTATCTTTGATAAGGTCACTGATAATATGGAGGCGATGAAAGAAATTCATCTTAACAGTGACGAGCAACATTTATTTGGCAGAGCTGCACTGATGGTCAGGTATGAAGATGAAAATAAAACGCCAGTGACGCCTGAACAGATAATTACTCCCCGTCGTCGGGAGGATAAACAGAACTATCTCTGGACAACCTGGCAGCGGGTTTAGGAGAATATGATAAAAGGTGGATTATCGGGGCGAAGTGCCTCCGGGAAAAATACTAGGACAAGAGCCATTACAGGTATTGATGGTGATATAAGAATCAACAAGGCGTTATGGGTGATTGCCGAACAGTTCAGAAAGTGGAAGTCATGATAATATAAGTAAAGCCCCGAAAAATTTTCGGGGCTTTACTTATATTATCATTCTTCGGCATCGCTGTGTCGTCTGATATACCTCAATTTCATCAACTGGCTTTCCGGTTGTCTGTAAATATTGTGCCCGCGAAAAATGGTCTGGCAGGAGGCTGCGCCGTTACCGGGTATATATAAGATGGGTTCCCGCTTCGCGGGGCTTCGGCCAGTCAGTATTGTCACTCATATGATATTGTTGTGTGTGGCCTTCCATGCCGCTTTTGCGGCATAACCGGTATCTGACAATGTCTGTAAGATTAATTTTTCTGCACGCTGTTAATTTCCGGAAGTGATTTCTTCGTGGCCGGAATCCGGATACCTTTACTGCTTTTTATCCCGGTATAAATCCGGTAAACATCTGATGCGTAGGCAAGACGTCTCTGGTTCTGGCGTTCGGTCTTCCTGAATCCGGCATTGTATGCACCAACGGCCTCCCAGGAGACGCCCCATTTTTTAAAGGCTATTGCCAGATAATAAGCACCGGTATAAATGTTCATGCAGGGATCTGTTGTCAGATGTTCCGGCTTAATTCCATAGCGGGCCAGTTCGTTAAAATGCTGGGAATCTACCTGCATCAGTCCGCTGCCATATCCCGTTACCGGATTAATACCGATGGCATTAACCCGGTAACGGGATTCTTTCCATGATATTGCTCTCAGTAAGTCAGGATCTATTTTGTAATCCCGGCCTGCAAGATCAAAGCAATCAGTGGCATGGCAGATCTCATTTATAAACATCAGGCAGATGGCTAACATCCATTTTTTCATTTTTCCACCTCTGGTGACTTTATCCGTAAATAATTTAACCCACTCCACAAAAAGGCTCAACAGGTTGGTGGTTCTCACCACCAAAAGCACCACACCCCACGCAAAAACAAGTTTTTGCTGATTTTTCTTTATAAATGTAGAGTTATGAAAAATTAGTTTCTCTTACTCTCTTTATGATATTTAAAAAAGCGGTGTCGGCGCGGCTACAACAACGCGCCGACACCGCTTTGTAGGGGTAGTACTGACT
>NZ_PTRE01000296.1 GCF_002965065.1 Escherichia sp. MOD1-EC7003 | reverse complement strand
GGATGAGACGCTGACTAATTTGAGTGGAAAAGATGTGGCTGGTCTTCTCGCATACCTTGGTTTGGGAGAAGGTGCTCCAGCTATTGGCGTTCCGTTCTTCTGGCCGTCCGCTGCAATGCCAAGTACTGTAATCGACAGCTGGTCCAGTATGGTGTTTTTGAAGTTCAACGGCGCGAAATTTTCTGCCTCTGATTCCCCTGTGCTGGCGAAAGTGTTTCCTTCGCTGGTATTACCTGAAGCCCGCGGTGATTTCATTCGTATCTGGGATGACGGGCGAGGTGCAGATGGTGGTCGCGAATTATTAAGCTGGCAGGAAGCTACAAACTTTTCTCAGTTTGCCGGGAATATAGGCGGAGGTGCGGGACACGCAATTAACTTTCATGATGGCATCGCCGGAAATCAGCCAGGATTTTCACGATTTAATTTCACCAGTAACTCTGTGGGTGATGGTGTGAAATTTGTTGCTGTCAGACCGCGAAATATTGCATTTAACTTTCTGGTGAGGGCTAAATAATGAAACCTGTTTTTGATGAAAATGGGCTGGCTACAGTGCCGGGCGATATGCGTTGTTTTTATTATGATGCTGAAACATCTGAGTATACGGGCTGGTCTGATGAATATATTAATACTGGCGTAAGTATGCCCGCCTGTTCCACTGGTATTGACCCTGGCGAAAACATTCCGGGAAAAGTGGCTGTATTTACAGGTAAGGGATGGAGCCATGAAGAGGACCATCGCAATGAGACTGTTTACTCAATCGAAAATGGTGCTGCTGTTACAGTGGATTATATCGGTGCCATCAAAAACGGTTATGTCACGCTTTCACCGTTAACGCCATATGATAAATGGGATGGTGAGAAATGGGTGACAGATACTGAGGCACAACACGGTGCCGCAGTAGAAGCGGCAGAAGCACAGCGCCAGTCACTGATTGATGCAGCAATGGCTTCCATTAGTCTGATTCAGCTGAAATTACAGGCCGGGCGGAAGCTGACGCAGGCAGAAACCACCCGGCTTAACGCCGTGCTTGATTACATTGACGCGGTGACGGCAACAGATACGAGCACCGCGCCGGATATCATCTGGCCTGAACTGCCGGAGGCGTAGGCCATTCAATATCGGGTGCTGTTGAAGTATCAACACGCATCAGCAGCACACGGTATTTCTTCCATTCGGTGAGAGTTGAAGTTTCTTCATCAGTTGCGATATCAGCATCAACAGCATCCTGACGCCAGGATATTTCACTGTCAGCTTTTTCCCGTAATTGGGATTTTTTAACTTCAGCAATAGCTATTAATTCCTTTTTGGTCGGCTGAGGAATATCTATCAGTGCTGGTTTTCCATTCAGTGTTCCAATCTGTTTTCCTGGTGGAATATCCATAAATAACTTTTTATGTTCTTCCTCACTGACTATTACACCATCATCAGGCCACAGACCTGATGCCTCAAATTTTTCTTTCTCCGATATGGGGAAAAAGCCATTTGCTTTAGCGCTCCATACGTACATATCAATACCCCACCGCTATAATGTCCACATTAAATCCCCCGGGACCTGCCTGCCAGATGCTGGCCCCTGTTAATGATTTTGTTTGATGAACAACCGCCACATTTGCTGGCGATTGTGTTTCAGTTGTTACAGTACCGATATCATTCCAGTTAATTGAGATGGAATAGTTCGTTGTTGTAAACGACCGGGGGAAAGTTATGTGTCTTACATTGGTGCCGACAGGAAATCCAAGATAAACACGCTGAATTATCATTCCTCCAGGTAACATAACCCAGTTAGCACCTTCTCCAAAACCAAGGTATGCGAGAAGACCAGCCACATCTTTTCCACTCAAATTAGTCAGCGTCTCATCC
>NZ_PTRE01000295.1 GCF_002965065.1 Escherichia sp. MOD1-EC7003 | reverse complement strand
AAACCAACGTTTAAGAAAATGCAGAGGTAACAGCTAACTGGCATCATCTCCGGTTTTTATTCAGGGGGATGATCATGCTTATTGGCTATGTACGCGTGTCAACAAATGACCAGAACACCGATTTGCAACGTAATGCACTGAACTGCGCGGGATGTGAGCGGATTTTTGAGGACAAAATCAGTGGCACTAAGTCCGACAGACCGGGACTGAAAAAACTGCTCAGAACATTATCAGCAGGTGACACTCTGGTAGTCTGGAAGCTGGACAGGCTGGGGCGTAGTATGCGGCATCTGGTCATTCTGGTTGAGGAACTGCGCGAACGCGGTGTTAATTTTCGCAGCCTGACGGATGCCATTGATACCAGCACGCCGATGGGGCGTTTTTTCTTTCATGTGATGGGTGCCCTGGCCGAAATGGAACGAGAACTCATTGTCGAGCGGACACGCGCCGGACTGGAAGCGGCCAGAGCCAAAGGTCGTATTGGTGGCAGACGTCCGAAACTCACCGCGAGTGAGTGGGAGCAGGCCGGGCGGTTGTTGGCTGCAGGGGAATCACGTCATCGCGTGGCACTGATTTTTGATATTGGCCTGTCCACGCTCTATAAAAAATTCCCCGCCTCAGTGACAAAAAATAAATTGTGTCATCCCTTAGCCAACCGTAAGCGGCTCGTCAGAACCGTATTGATATTTACTGAGAGCTCAGATCAACTTTCCAGG
>NZ_PTRE01000294.1 GCF_002965065.1 Escherichia sp. MOD1-EC7003 | reverse complement strand
GTTGTTATGGATCTTTTTGCCCGCAGGGTTATCGGCTGGAGTCTGTCAGCGAATGCCGATACAGCGCTGATAAGCAGTGCCCTGCGGATGGCTTATGAGACGCGTGGTCAGCCGCGAGACGTCATGTTCCATAGCGACCAGGGAAGCCAGTATACCGGCCTGAAATATCAACAAGTTCTCTGGCGTTACAGAATAAAGCAGAGCGTCAGTCGACGGGGAAACTGCTGGGATAACAGTCCCATGGAACGCTTCTTCCGCAGTCTGAAAACAGAATGGGTGCCGACTGATGGCTATGCAGGCAAGGACGAGGCCCGGCGACAAATCAGCGGTTATATCCTGCATTACTACAATAGCGTCAGGCCCCACCATTACAACGGTGGGCTGACGCCGGAAGAGTCAGAGAACAGATATCGTTCTTACTGTAAAACCGTGGCCAGAATTACTTGACCACTACA
>NZ_PTRE01000293.1 GCF_002965065.1 Escherichia sp. MOD1-EC7003 | reverse complement strand
TGGACATTAGTATCGGAAACAGGAAAGGGAGGCGAAAGACGGTTTAAATGATGCGCTTACCCACAACCGGTGGTTACTGGCAAAGATGAGCCGTATTGCTGCGGATGTGATACTGGAAATCTGCCGCCAGGCGGATGTGGAGCCGGGGATATTCACGGTAATCCACACATGGGGGCGTGACCAGCAGTGGCATCCACATATCCATTTATCGACAACTGCCGGAGGTGTGACGTCAGGTCACACCTGGAAAAACCTTCATTTTTACGCCCGTAAGGTGATGAGCATGTGGCGTTACCGGATAACGCGGTTACTGTCCCGAAAATACCCGGAGCTGGTGATACCGGATGAGCTGGCTGCTGAAGGAAGCTGTAAACGGGAATGGAATCGCTTCCTGGACACGCATTACCGCCGTGGCTGGAATGTCAACGTATCCCGTGTGATGGGTAACGCCGCCCATGTGGCGGTGTACTTCGGCTCTTACCTGAAAAAGCCGCCGGTGCCGTTGAGCCGCCTGGAGCATTATGCCGGTCAGGATGAAATCGGTCTGCGTTACAACAGTCACCGCACACGACGTGAAGAATACCTGTTGATGAGTGGTGATGAGTTCATGGAAAGGTTCTCCTGGCATGTGGCGGATAAAGGGTTCCGTATGGTGAGGTACTACGGTTTTCTGAGTCCGGCGAAACGGCGGTTACTGGAAGAAGTGGTGTACATCATAACGGAGACAGTGAGAAAAACGGCGAAGCAAATGACCTGGAGAGGGATGTATCAGAGGTTACTGAAGGTTGACCCGCTGAAGTGCGTGCTGTGCGGAAGTCAGATGCGTTTTACGGGGCTGAAGCGCTGAGGGATCCCCATAAATCAGCGCTAATAAACCAACACCATATTCTGGTAGGTTTT
>NZ_PTRE01000292.1 GCF_002965065.1 Escherichia sp. MOD1-EC7003 | reverse complement strand
CATGGTGAGCAGCATGATCTCCTGTTGCTGAAAAATCAAGCACTTTCAATGATTACGGGTATAATAGGGGAGGGAAAATGCTCTTACAATCAGTTCTTAATGCATTTAAAGGACATTAAATTATGATTACCAAACCATTTAACACCCGTATTGATGAATCGCTAGTGGTTATTTTGGATAAAAATAATAAGGATGATAAATTAATTAAATTAAAACGCAAGGTATTACTTTTGGTTCCATATGATAATTACGCATTAAATTTTTATCATGATGAGTTCTATTACTTTGATTTTGATGGGGTGCGATATAT
>NZ_PTRE01000291.1 GCF_002965065.1 Escherichia sp. MOD1-EC7003 | reverse complement strand
ACTGCATTGTCGTCAAAGTCCGTCAGAATGGCAGCGTGATTAACAAAGCGGTGTTCCTGGCGCTGGGTATCAACACCCAGGGTGAGAGCATGAAAAGTATATTTTTTGTACATAATTGAGTAAAGGATAAAATACAATCAGATACTGTATATTTAGCATGCTAAATACAACATTTTAAATGCAACTCTTCATTAAATTTTACAGATTAATGTTGCGTTATTGCTAAATTCATAAATTAACATTTAAATTATAGTTATGGTGAGTAGGCCGCCGGAACCTCCCCGGCAGCCTCTCGCAGAACCGTACGTGAAACTCTCGCTT
>NZ_PTRE01000290.1 GCF_002965065.1 Escherichia sp. MOD1-EC7003 | reverse complement strand
ATACTCAGGAGATATATCCTGAAAGCGCTCAATATTAATAAAGTGTTATCACAAGCTACTGCCTACACCAAGATTTTTGGCCGTTTTGGTAGGTGGACGACTTCTTGGGCTCTCAATATATGAGCAACATTCACTCCTTCTCTCCTGATTTTTAGTTGAAATGTGCTGCGAGAATATCAGCGAACAATGCCGACAATACCATTTTTCTATATATTGCTTATGGCATTTCCCCGCAAACTTTTTAATATTGAGCAAAACTCTCTGTCTGCCATCTCATTTACAAACAATTTGCTATCTTTGTCAAGTGAATAATAATGATCGTAACTGTTTGAAAAATCAATCGGCCAAAAACGATTATTCTTTTCATCAAATAAGATATTTCCCATATGTAAGTCTCCATGAATA
>NZ_PTRE01000289.1 GCF_002965065.1 Escherichia sp. MOD1-EC7003 | reverse complement strand
TTCTCAAAAAAAGTATCCGCAAGGCTGCTTAAAGCTGTACGAATGCACTGATTTCTGACATCCATATCTGCTGAAGCCAAAAGATTATTCATTTTTCCCTGAAAATACGAACTGTTTGAAATCATGTGATGCGTGGACGCCTGGGCACCTCTTACATCCAGCGAGAGGCCGCAATAACAACTTGCGCGTTGGAAAACTCGCTCCCGGACCGCATCAGGTATGGTTGTCTGGTTATTTTTAGCATACATATCCAGGAGTTTATTGACATCCCGGGAAATAAAACAAATACACTCTTCCCTCATCCACTCATTCTTTTTTCCTTCGTTCTTCAGGTTAATACATTGTATTAATTCGCTTTCCAGTCGGGGATAAGAGAATGAGATTTTCCTCGAGCCAAAAAAGAAACCATCGATGACCGTTTTTTGCCCGGAAGAGTGAGGTGGTTTTGCAATGCTGATTCCAAAACCACCGGAGCTTATTGTTCCCGGCATGCTATATATCCTCCCTGCATGAACTGGCGCTTTATCATCTTATAGATTTATCCGGTTTTAACCGATACCTTTTTCTCGCTTCTGGGTAAAACAATTTCTCTGCCATTATGCGAAAGCGCCCTTAAATGCGTTAAAGGTATTTTTTTATCTGGTGAAACAAAAACTCCGGCACCATTATAGGCTACCACTTTAATATCAGCATATCCTCTGCTTGTTAACTCATTTGCTGTGTATTCAAGCAGACTCCTTCCCTCTTCTGCATTTCTTCTAAATGGAGAGGTTGACGTTATTTTTTGTGCATCTGCAGAATAACACGGAAGAAGCCGGATATCTCTCACACTTAACAGGCCCATGCTCTCCATTCTTGATATGATTTCACGATGTCCAAGATACTCACTTCCACAAGTGATGTGGTTATCACCAGCACTACCAT
>NZ_PTRE01000028.1 GCF_002965065.1 Escherichia sp. MOD1-EC7003 | reverse complement strand
CCCTGGAAAGTTGATCTGAGCTCTCAGTAAATATCAATACGGTTCTGACGAGCCGCTTACCCTCCGGCCATGTACTCGTCCGTTTCAGCCAGCATTCCGGGAGCATCAAGCTGTACCTGCTGCTGTGGTACCGAAAGACTTGCTGCCCCCATCTCGCGCCCGAGCGCGCAAAAGAAAACCCGCGCATAGGCGGGCTCCAGAAGCAGCGGTTCATTGAATGCTGCGGCAATAATGTGTGAAAGATTACGTCTCACGGGGTGTTGTCTCCTCTTCCGGCCTGCGACTCTCCGCTATCTGCTGCTGATACGCCTGCGCTATCCACACCGGACGTGAGAGTCCGGCTTTTTGCCGCTCTGCAGATTCCCTGACCTGCTGGCGGAAAATGTCCTGATAATCCTCGCCCATCAGCGCCAGCTCTTTCTCATACGTGCTCAGTCCGGCCTCAATGCGCATCACCGATTCCTGAACCTCCTTGAGCCCGTCAATGGCCATTCTTCCGGCACCAATCCACTCTGCCCGTGACCAGGCTGATCGCGCCTGATAAAAATCAAAACGCGCCCGTGGCGGACGGATAATCCCCCGAAGAAGTGCCTCTTCCAGCCAGCAGGAAAACATCTGCGTGGCCAGCCGGGCCGCAATAAATTTTCGCCGCCCCATAAAATAGCGCCACGACTCATTGGCAGAGGCCCTGGCACTTGAATAACTGACCTTCGAGTAATCACGGGACAACTGTTCGTAGGAAACGCCAAGACCGGCGGCGATATACCGCAGCAGCGCCTGTTCAAGCGCCGAAAATCCATTGTCTGAATCCTGCGCAGTCTGTAGTTTCAGATCATCCCCGGGGAAAAGGTGCGGAATTTTGACACCACCCAGCGTCACGTTATTCGTGTCATACCAGGTGGAGAACTTCTCCAGAATATTAATAAGCGGATTATCCTTCTGCCCCTGCGGCGCACCGGCGATATATTCAAAGGCCTTTTCGGTATCAAGGTCACTTTCAATCGTCGCTGCATACATGGCTTTCACAATGGCCGACTGAAGCTGTGTTGCCTGCAGGGAATCGAGCATCTTCAGCCGTTCCATGACGCTGTAAAACTGGTTGGCCCCACGGGTCTGCCCGTCCTCCACCGGCTCGAAAATATGCAGCATGGCCGGACGCCCGGTGGGAAGTTCACGCGGGATCCGTTCCCATCGTCCACTCCCGGAGCGAGGAAAATCATCCTCACAGATATGGTACGCAACGGCACGGCCATATCGATCGACCTCCACCCCGGCCCGCAGAAAACGGTTCCCCATACCGTGTCCTGGCGTGTCCACCCGTTTCGGACTCACGGCTTTAAAACGCGTACGGAATAACTGCGTGGTTTCCGTATCCCAGACCGGCTGCACAAAGATTTCGCCGTTAAACGCATGAACGCCCACACCTTCACGGATAAATTCCGTGAACGTGCGTTTTCCTTCCACGTCGATCTCGCCAGACATCCCTTCGGCGTATTCCGGCCAGGCCGCCTCCACCTCATCGACAAAGCTTTTTGCTGCGGTCTCCCGCATCCCCAGCCAGCGCCAGTTCGGACGGTAGCTGATAAGAAACATATGCCCGACAATGTGATCCTTATGCAGTGCCACCGCATTGGCCGCTATTCCGTTATTGCGCACCAGATCATCTGCCCGGGCATTCCCCAGACGCAACGCAGGCAGCAGGGCTGCATCGGCACTCTGCGCCGGTGGCAACCACTCCGCCATTTGCCCGCCAAATCCTGCACCGCCCCCGTTGTAGCTGAGACTCTCACGAAGCGGAACGCCGTTCACATCAATCAGGACAGGCGTTCGTTTCATAACCTCACTCCCAGCGGACGACGGCGACGCCGGGTTGTCCCCAGTACCGACTCCGCATCATTGATCGCCCGGTTAAGCTCATCCAGAGAAGCCGCCGTATATTCAATTCTGCGACCATCTTTCTGGACAGACACCACCCGTTTACCGGTTAATAAATCAAGGCGCGCCTGACGCAGCGCCTGCAGTTCAGCGACTGTAACCATTCACTCCTCCGGACAGCTTCGCTGCCAGTTCTTTCAGGGTTGGCCGGGTCGTCTCTTCTTCCCGGGATTTTGCCAGTACAGCCAGATCAAGCTGCCAGCGTTGCACGGACACACGTAATGCCGCGTAGGCATACACCAGGCAGTCCAGCGCTTCGTTACGCCGCTTTTTGTTATCCCACAGCAGACGCATCTTTCCTTTTTCCCACTTCTCCACCAGCTCTTCCGCCACCAGTTGCTGCGCCTCTGTCTGCGAAAAAATCTCCGGATCATCAGGAAAACG
This sequence comes from Escherichia sp. MOD1-EC7003, assembly GCF_002965065.1. Classification (GTDB taxonomy): domain Bacteria; phylum Pseudomonadota; class Gammaproteobacteria; order Enterobacterales; family Enterobacteriaceae; genus Escherichia. The sequence continues at coordinate 8,832 of NZ_PTRE01000028.1, read as the reverse complement.
GATGGCATACGACGTGGCTTCATCCGCAGGCGAGGGATCGGCTTTCATACGGGCATAGAGAATTTCTTTTGCGGTGTCCGTTCCCACTTCACACAGATACACGCCCCGCTGATTGCGGGTTTTTGGCATGGTGATCACCGGCTTGCCATAGACAGATGCGCCTTTTACCGGCAGCACCCGGAAAACACCGTGTTTTTTTGATCTCTGATAAACAATTTCACCATCGATCCCCCCGGTGTCCCAGCAGACACGGGAAATAGTCATTTCGGTGCCATCCGCATGGCGGTATTTTTTGTTGATCGCCGCATCCACACGTAACAGCGTCTCTTCCTCATCAGGACGCCCCATAATGATGATTTTATCCACCAGAAAGGCTTCCTCTCCCGGAGCCCATCCCCAGACATACATCTCAAAACGGTTTCGCTGCGAGTCAATGCCCGCCGTCAGATAAACCACCCGGGCAGGCACCGCCGCCGTGTAACGCACCACCTTATCCATCAGTACCTGGTGATCGAGTTTTTCGCCCACGGCCTCTTCCCAGGTCTCGCCCAGCGTGGTGTTCACAAAGGTTTTCAGGCCGTTGGGATCTTTCAGTGCATCCAGCCAGTCATAGACAATCTGTACCCAGGTGGTGAACGGACTGTACGCCGTCCAGATATGGAACGTGATGGAGCGCGGCGGCGGAATTTCATCACCCCGGGCGCTGAAAAACGTCAGACCGTCACGGGTCCACATGCCCGTGTTTTCACAGATCCACCGCCCGTTGCTCTGGTCCAGTTCAGACTGATGGATCACGCAGCCATGATGTTCACAGAGGTAGAAAACACTTTCAGGGCTGTCCTTCTCCCATTTAAGCCCAAAAGGCGTGGACTCATCGCCAAATTTCAGATACTGCTCCTCCCCACAGTGCGGGCAGGGCACATAAAAACGCATAAAATGCGCCGACTCGTTAGCGGCTTTTTCGATCTGGCAGGTGCCTTTGATTTTAGGCGTCGAGCCGCGAATGGATTTTGGCCACACCGACCCCTCAATACGCTTATCCCCCAGCAGGGTTGGCGAGCCCTCTTTTTCGACATCCGGCTCGAACGAGGAAAGTTCGTCATAGCAGACCACGTCCACGGATTTTTCACGGTAGTTTTTGGCGGCAGCGCCGCCCAGGCACCAGAAACCGACGCCCGATGAAAAGCGTTTCAGCGTGAGAGTATTGTCACGATGTTTACGCCCCAGCCATGGGGAAAGGTCTTTCAGGCATGGCACGTTCCGAATCGTCGCCTCCACGTGAGACTTCATAAAATCTTCAGCGGCAGAATCCGTGGGCTGAAAAAGCAGACTGTTTCGGGATTTATGCTCAATAAAATACCCGACCACCCCCAGCAACATCTTTGTATAGCCAACACGGGCAGATTTAATCAGGTTAACCGTGCGAACCTGGTCGTTACCCATACAGTTCATAATGGCGATCTGGAATGGCAGCGTTTTCCATTCTCCCTCACCATATGAAGATTCTTTAGGCAGATAATAATTTTGATCAGCCCATTCAACTGCCGTCATTGGTACAACCCTGACCAGAGGCTGCAGCGCAACCGAAACGGCAGCCATCATATTATTCAGTTGTTGCTCTGATATATTCATCGAGTAAATCCGGTAATTTATCCCCTGCCCGCGCACACTGATTTGCCCCCTTTGCAATAAGGGTTTTCAGATGGTCAATATGACGTGGCGTTAAATCCGGGAACTGTCGCTGCATGGATAACGGAATGGAATCAAGCGTACTGGACAATGCCATCGCCAGTTTGCTGAGGGCGAAAACGCAGAAGTCTGAATCGATGAGCTTACCTTCGGTTACCTGATTTTTAAGTTTTTGAGCTACAGCCTGTTCTTCTGTCAGTTCAGCTCTGGCCCGAAGCAGCCTTTCCTCCAGTTCTCCCCCGTCATCAGGTGTTCTCTGATTGTGTTGTCGCCGCTCGCGATCTATCTCCAGTACAGTTTTAACGTCATATAAAACTTCCCTCCCCCGACGTTCAACAGGAGGAACGCCCCATTTATCAAATGCCTGAACAGAGATACCGATGGAGGAGGCCATATCACTTTTATTCAATAAAAAGGCCATCTCCTCTCCATAAGTCATCGATAAAAAGCGAAACAACAACCATGTGTTTTTGCAAAACCATTTGATATCATTGACATTTTTTGCATTGACGACATCAAAACACATCGTAAGGTTGTTGTATTTATTTTATTTTCACCTTACTTATCAATTAGATATACCAAACAATTAAACAACAACCACCCCCTCAAAAAATCTCATAAATAGTGAAAACGCGCGAGGTCGCCGCCCCGTAACCTGTCGGATCGCCGGAAAGGACCCGCAAAATGATAATAATTATCATCTACATGTCACAACGTGCATCTACGCCATCAAACCACGTCAAATAATTAATTATGACGCAGGTATCGTATTAATTGATCTGCATCAACTTAACGTAAAAACAACTTCAGACAATACAAATCAGCGACACTGAATACGGGGCAACCTCATGTCAACGAAGAACAGAACCCGCAGAACAACAACCCGCAACATCCGCTTTCCTAACCAAATGATTGAACAAATTAACATCGCTCTTGTTCAAAAAGGGTCCGGGAATTTCTCAGCCTGGGTCATTGAAGCCTGCCGCCGGAGACTGTGCTCAGTAAAAAGAGTTTCGCCTGAAGCAAACAAAGAAAAGAGTGACATTACTGAATTGCTCAGAAAACAGGTCAGACCAGATTGAAGCAATTTAGATAATCGTGCAGACTACGCCCCCTCATATCACATGGAAGGTACTACAATGGCTCAGGTTGCCATTTTTAAACAAATATTCGATAAAGTGCGAAATAATTTAAACTATCACTGGTTTTATTCTGAACTAAAACGTCACAATGTCTCACATTACATTTACTATTTAGCCACAGAGAATATTCATCTTGTTCTTGAAAACGATAATACGGTTTTAATAAAAGGACAGGGTAAGGTTGTAAATGTAAGATTTTCAAAAAATAAATGCCTTATAGAAGCCACCTTAAAAGGATTCAAATCAGGAGAGTTATCATTTTACGAATACAGGAAAAATCTTGCTACAGCAGGGGTTTTCAGATGGATTACAAATATCCACGAAAACAAAAGGTATTACTATACCTTTGATAATTCATTACTCTTTACTGAGAACATTCAGAACACTACACAAATATTTCCGCACTAAATCATAACGTCCGGTTTCTTCCGTGCCAGAACCGGACTCGCTGGCATGATGAAATATGTGTACCCGGTAACCCCGGTGTGCATCGTTTTTGATTATTCCCCCACACTTGTGCAGAAGGAGTTCCCCGTCAGGCTACAGTCATAATTAATGCAAGAGTACAGCGACGATACAGCGCACAGAAATAAATCAGGTATCCATTGACTTCACAAAGACGGTGCATAGCATCGACAGGAGTAATTGCGTAAATTGAACTCTTGGCACACTTTAGCCACCGGCGAATCTTCAGCGGATTATCCTTGGCCGGTTTTTATCTGAGGCATTGCTCTCGAATGTATAGCTGTGCCCCTTCAAGTTGTTTTTGCATTATTATCAGTCGCGCTCTGAGGGTGAAATAATCCCGTTCAGCGGTGTCTGCCAGTCGGGGGGAGGCTGCATTATCCACGCCGGAGGCGGTGGTGGCTTCACGCACTGACTGACAGACTGCTTTGATGTGCAACCGACGACGACCAGCGGCAACATCATCACGCAGAGCATCATTTTCAGCTTTCGCATCAGCTAACTCCTTCGTGTATTTTGCATCGAGCGCAGCAACATCACGCTGACGCATCTGCATGTCAGTAATTGCCGCGTTCGCCAGCTTCAGTTCTCTGACATTTTTGTCGCGCTGGGCTTTGTAGGTAATGGCGTTATCACGGTAATGATTCAGCCCCAGACTAAGCGCACCACAGGCCACCAGCAGGGCAATGATGACCACGCACAGTACGCGGTTCATTTCACCACCAGCGTATCTGACCGATGAAATAACCGGAGGCCATAATCACAAACACCAGCCAGATAAGAATGAACTTCCAGGTGGATAATTTTTCAGCCATCACTCGAATCTCCCGAATCAGTTTGCTAAAATCAAACACACTTTCTCCTTTGACTTTTCCGGAGTCAGGAAACACAAAACCCCGCTTGGTGCCAACAAACGGGGTTTTTACTTTTATTCACTTACGTTTCGCCAGTTCGCAGGATTTCATGTTATCCGCCCGCGTGGCCATGCTTTATTTTTCAGCAAAATATTCTGCTTATCTGTCGATACCCCAGCACGCCAGCGCGCTCTCCTGGTCACGACGGGATACCTGACCGTAGCAGTTGTTTGAACGAATACGGCAGTCTCTGCCACCGTCCTTAATCCACCAGCGAATCGCCTCACACGCTCCCCTGCGATCACCTGCATTAATTCGTTTATAAAACGTCGACGGGAAACACTTACCGGGACCAATGTTGTACGGACAGAATGACGCGATCCCCGCTTTCTGGGGTTCGCTCAATGGCACTTTGATGTTTTTCTCCACCCACGCCAGCGCTTTATCACGCTCAATGGCGTTAACCTGGTCGCATTTTTCCTTCGACAACTTCATGCCCGGAACGACAGGTTTGCCATCCACCATGATGGCACCACGGCAGATGGTCCAGATACCTGCACCATCACGGTATGCCGTGGTGTGATTGCCTTCCTTTTCATCCAGAAACTGGTCGAGAATGTCAGGCGCAGACGCACCAGCGGCAATCAGCGCCAGAACGGCAGCCGACAGGCCGTATTTGATTTTGGTGTTCATGGATATATTAAATATTCAGCCGCTGTCCCTGGCCCACTAAATACGCACTTTAAGATAAGTCAGCCCCGGATGAAGCCAGTAAGCCGGCACTTTTTTAAAGGGTGGAGTATTAAAATCACGAAGAAGAGCCTCCCGCACAATTGCATCCTTATCAGCACCACTGGCCAGCGCTTCAATCTCAGCGGCTACCTGAAGATATCCCATGCAACGGCCAACGCGCTTCATCAGCCCCTGCTTTTTATTGTTCTTCAGGTAATCAATGGCAAATTCAATGAGCTCCTCACTGTGCTGGTGCGATGGAGGTGTTACTTTCCCATTTTCTGAGATGGTTATTTTCCCGGCATCACCGGATACAACAAAGGATGGCCGGTTACACTCCCATTCCAGCTCACTGAAATTATCATTATGAATACTGAAACACTCTGCGAGATTTTTGCTCATCACTTTCCGACAATAATCGTCAAACGCAGCAAACTGCTCATCGCGGCGTTTTTTTTCATCTTCAGAATGCATCAGCGTCGACAGTTTTTTATTCAGTTCAGCAATTTCATTTTCCAGGCGACTGAAGCGCTGATTCATTTCTTCATGGTTCATTATTCACTCTCCCCGGGCGGCCTTACGCCGGTCCTCTCTGATTTTGAAATACAGGTTAGTCAGATATGTCAGCAGCCCAAACAGCAGACTTCCCAGCACGCCTATTGCCGCCCACTGAGACGGGGAAACCCTGTCCAGCAACTGCAGGAACCAGTAGCCCGTTCCCACCGCTGACGTGGTGTATGACACACCTGTTGTGATTTTTTCCATCTGGTACATACCCCGTCTCCCGTTATCCGGAAGCTGACAACAATAAAAAAAGCCACCAGTTAAGTACTGATGGCTCTGATAACTCATGCAGGCATCTCAGACGACCCACTGACACTACCGGTGAGTTTAACGATACCTTCCATTTGACTGGCTCACTTTTTATGATGATGCCGGTGCATTTATCTCCAGCACCAGACTTTCTATCTCAACGCCATACGCTGCATTTTTGGTAATATCCGTCAGCGTCAGCGCATTCAGCCCCAGTGTCAGACTGTCTTTTATGACCTGGAATGCCGGGCCAGCCACTCCATTCAGTTTCGGAGTAACCGTGGCACTGCCGGCGGTGAACACCAGCTCCAGCGTCTGCCAGTCGTTACTGTAATTCCCGAACTCGCCCAACTTTGTGTTTCCTGCTTTCTTGTGATGCATCAGATTCAGTTTGCCGTCTGTGGTCTGGGTGAAGAACGACATCAGGAACGGGTTACCGGTACCCGTCATCGCCACGACGTCAGGTAACGCTACATCGGTATACAGATAAATTCCCAGACCGAACTGATTGTTGGTCAGTGCGCCTGACAGTCGAAACTTACAGCTCAGTCTGCCACCCCGTGTCAGCAGGGAGACTGCGTCATCCACCGGGCGCGTCAGGGACCAGGTTTTATTGCTCTGCTTGGCGATCTTAAATACACCACCCGACAACTGAATTCCGCCGTCCTTAATGGTCCAGCCCTGCGCAGCAGCCTCTCCGGCTGTCGGCAGCAGGGAGATTGTGCGAACGGACGTATCTGTAGACGGACCCGATGGCGTGTCGCCGCCGGGCGAGGGTTTGATTTCCGGTGCCTTACCACTGATGAAGGCTGAGGTGCGCCCGGCTGCGTTCAGAATAGCGGTTGCCATACGATCGGGAATAATGCCACGACGCGCCCATGAGCTGAAATGCGTCGGGCGATTTGATGATACCCAGTTTTTGTTCGTTCGGGATGCCGAACCGTAATAACCAGACCCGACAATATCAGGATCTTCTGACGGGTTGTTTGTCGGTGTATTAACTCCGCTACCATCGGTCATAAAGGGAACAAAATAAATCTGCTGGGATTCTTTACCTTTATATGCACCATATACCACTTCATATTGCGTACCGTGTTCTTGTTTCCACGCGTATGTCGTGTCGCCACAAATCCAGGGGACTGATGCCGGACTTCCACCGTGACACTGCGCCGCCAGCCCGGCAAGGTCAGCACGGAACTGCTGTACCATTGCAAGAAATGCTGCTGGCTGCTGGGCGTAACTGGCATTCGTCATATCGAATTCCCCCTGCATCCAGCATATCGCCAGCAAAACGTTTTTCGGGTTTTTCTGCAATGCTGCCTTCGTGCGGAAAAGCAGATCCTGATATAACGGCTTACCCACTCCCCAGCGAGCCGAATCCTGACTGGCCCCCGTGGACTCGCTGAATGTCCCCTCCGTGCCCTGGGTGAATGCCGAACCACCACGACAGCATGGTACCAGCAGGATCCCCGCATTATTAGGGATATACGGAAGCAGTTTTTTGGCAATATGTAAGCCCTGTCCGACACAGCCGTACTGCCCTTTGCTCAGGTCAGCCCGGGGATGGTTAATCGTACTCATATCCTGAACATCATGCAGACAATGGTCAGCAGGAATGATGTCGTTAAATACGCATACTTCACCACCGGGAGTCACTGTGTTACGACGGGCCAGTTGCTTAATGCGCGGATGGGGCGCATCGTATGAATCCGGAAGCGGAAGCCCTTCACCGTAAGCCATGGCATTGGACTGCCCGGCCAGTACGATGACGTAGTACCAATCCGGCTCAGTTGCACCACTGACCATCACATCACCTTCTGCTGTAATCGCCTGCATCAGGGTATAAGGGGTTATGGCCACCGGACTACCAAACGGCTGCCAGCCCTCTTTCAGTTTGTGTGTCAGCTTTTCCGCAAGGTCTGACGGCGACGCCGCCCTGACAACATCATAATGTTTAAATGTCATTATTCCTCCCGGCCGGGATAGTGTATTAAATCAGATATGGAGTGGGCTGTAGTCCGGAAGCCTGAATGACACACGGGGACTACAGCCCAAGAAATGAAAAAAGGCCACGCAGTTGCGCAGCCTGATAAACCCTGGTTAAAATCCACACGATAAAAATGACAATGCAAGTATCTCATGCTGTTGCCCGAACCTACTCGGGCTTTTTTTGCATGTAAAAAGGCTCCTGCGATGAGGAGCCTGGATATATGCCTAATCTCTGTATACAGCATGATGCCGGGTGCCTCCCGGTGAATTCTGCAATGACCAGACAGAATCCGCAACTTGCCTATACAATACGCAACCAAACATCTGTCATTATGCCCCGCCGCCCAGGGGGATTCATCATGCAGGATTTTTTTAACAAACGCTCAGCATGTCAGGCAACAGTCGACTACCTGAATTGTGAGGCATTTAACATTTCACTGTCCGGTGTCTTTCCTGTAATAAAAAGCCCGCAAAAGAGAGTCAGGGCAGATAAGTGTGGTGTGGCGCGTTGTACTGGATTCGAACCAGTGACCGATTGCTTAGAAGGCAATTGCTCTGTCCGGCTGAGCTAACAACGCATGATGCTGATAATGGACCGCCATCGGGGACTTGAACCCCGCACAGCCAGCTTCGAAGGCTGACGCTCTATCCCGATGAGCTAATGGCGGTATGTGATATGGTGGCCCTTGCTGGATTTGAACCAGCGACCTGGCGATTATGAGTCGCTCGCTCTCACCACTGAGCTAAAGGGCCGGGCGCAGGATAATAACGGTACGTAACTAATCCTGCAATATCATCCGTTCTGACTGACTAAATCCTGAACTTCCCTGACCGTCTGCTCAAAACGTTCAGTCTCCAGCTCAACGCCAATTGCACGACGCCCCAGCGACATTGCTGCTTTGACGCTACAGACATAAAAAAGCCAGCCACTGGGGGAGGCTGGCAAACTCGTAGAGCAAAATGCTGTTACGCAAACTTCGTTACAGGGTCATCCTGCAATACAAAAAATACACAATATTTAGAAAACTAATAGTGCCATGTGCAATTTTTAAGATTTTGTTATTAATTGTGGTCGCACCTTCCTTTCTGAACCGCCCCGGTTTTCCTGGAGAGTATTTTACCTGTGAACTCAGGCTGCCAGCTCATCA
>NZ_PTRE01000288.1 GCF_002965065.1 Escherichia sp. MOD1-EC7003 | reverse complement strand
GTTGTTATGGATCTTTTTGCCCGCAGGGTTATCGGCTGGAGTCTGTCAGCGAATGCCGATACAGCGCTGATAAGCAGTGCCCTGCGGATGGCTTATGAGACGCGTGGTCAGCCGCGAGACGTCATGTTCCATAGCGACCAGGGAAGCCAGTATACCGGCCTGAAATATCAACAAGTTCTCTGGCGTTACAGAATAAAGCAGAGCGTCAGTCGACGGGGAAACTGCTGGGATAACAGTCCCATGGAACGCTTCTTCCGCAGTCTGAAAACAGAATGGGTGCCGACTGATGGCTATGCAGGCAAGGA
>NZ_PTRE01000287.1 GCF_002965065.1 Escherichia sp. MOD1-EC7003 | reverse complement strand
GGGAGTGTTAGAAATTCTGTGTCATTCCAGTAATATACAATCAAAAAGGAATGACACATGTCCCAACCCTTCGATTTCGATAAAGCGCTTAAAGCACTCCAGTCCGGTCAGGCATTAACGGGCAAAGATGGTATTTTGACCCCATTAATCAAACAGTTAACTGAGGCCGCTCTGGCTGCTGAACTTGACTCACATCTGGCTCAGGACATTGAAGCCAACCGCAAAAACGGCTCCAGCAAAAAGACCATTAAAACCCCGACCGGCAGCTTCGAACTGGCGACTCCGCGCGATCGTAA
>NZ_PTRE01000286.1 GCF_002965065.1 Escherichia sp. MOD1-EC7003 | reverse complement strand
CCTGGAAAGTTGATCTGAGCTCTCAGTAAATATCAATACGGTTCTGACGAGCCGCTTACGTTCCAGTGCCACCAGCAATCCCGCCCACTGTGTTAACGCGGCCCGGCGTTCATCAAAGTATTGGTGGCGGTTATAGATACCCTCCACGCCTTTAATTTTGTGGTTGAGGCATCTTTCAGCCACTACGGGATCAACGCCCAGCGCGGCTAAATGGGTGCGGGCTGTGCGCCGGAAGTCGTGAATAGTGAAATTCGGCACGTCCGGCATTTCAGCGCGAACCTTAGCCAGTGCTACGGGTAAAGTGCTTTCCTGAATATGTGGGATCATTCTGTTTTGCATCTTCCTGGCTGGAAGCACCCATGCGCTGTTGCATGAGAACGTTTTAAGCTCTCTCAGCCATTCGACGGCTGGCGGTGCTAATGGAATGTCTATAGCGTCGCCGTTTTTGCTGCGTTCCTCTGGTAAATGCCATACGGCTTTATCAAAATCGAACTCCTCCCAGCGGGCGGCGCATAACTCCATTTTGCGGACGCATAACGCTAACAGTAATTTGAACGTGATTTCGTTCTGGCGACTGAATCCCTTAGCCGTGCGCATGGCTTTGAATAGCTGGATTAACTCATCGCGGGTTAACCAGCGGTCGCGGGAAACTTCTTTCCCTCCGGCGTCTGCCACCTCAAAGGCTGAACATGGGTTAATCTCCAGCGCGTGCCGTTTGATTCCGTAGTCGAATATGCGGCGCGTCCATCTCAGCACGTCCGTTGCTATGGTCGGCGCTCCACGGTCAACAATACCTTTCAGCATGTCATCGATATGGCGCGGCTTCACGTCCTCCACCTTCATGCTGCCAATGCAGGGGTTTATATCTTTGTCGATACGGCGGCGGAGTATATCGGGGTGCTTCCAGCGCGGGAGGATCTGACGCTCAAAGTATTCAGCGGCAAGCTCTGAAACGCGCATAGCGTTCTTCTCTGCTTCCATCTTCGCCAGTGCTTCTGCTTTCCGTTCCTGCTTCTCTCCTGCAACGTCATAGCCCAGCGCAACGCGAGCCGATAGCTCTTTGGCTGTCTCTCTGGCCTTTGATAGTGATAGCTCGCTATACGAACCAATTAGCATGGCGCGGGACTTCCCTGCGAGTTTATAGCGGAATCTCCATGTGGGGGTTTTGTCGGCTTCACGGTAACGTAGGTATAAACCGTTACCGTCTGCCCGCCCCTCGAATCGCTCTCCGCTCTTAATCCATGCGCGGATCTGCATGTCTGTTAGTTTTGGCATTTTGCGAATATCCAAACTTTGAATAGGGGGTGTACCCAAAGCAATGTACCCAAACCTCATTGGGTACACCTTTGTGTACACCATAATCATGCGCTTTGCTGCGTCTTTATGATAGCCCATGATAACAAAAAAGCCCGCTGGGTGCGCTGAGGAATCCCCAGTAATGGGCGGGTAAAAAAAGACAGGCATAGAGTTTTGTGATC
>NZ_PTRE01000285.1 GCF_002965065.1 Escherichia sp. MOD1-EC7003 | reverse complement strand
CCATCGGCGCTACGGCGTTTCACTTCTGAGTTCGGCATGGGGTCAGGTGGGACCACCGCGCTACTGCCGCCAGACAAATTCTTTTCTAATCTGCCGAACTTAACCTAAAAGTGGTGCTGATACCCAGAGTCGAACTGGGGACCTCACCCTTACCAAGGGTGCGCTCTACCAACTGAGCCATATCAGCACGCTAAATTTGATGCCTGGCAGTTCCCTACTCTCGCATGGGGAAACCCCACACTACCATCGGCGCTAC
>NZ_PTRE01000284.1 GCF_002965065.1 Escherichia sp. MOD1-EC7003 | reverse complement strand
CCTGTTTACCTCTTTCTCAGGGAGTTTAGTCTCCAGGATTCCCGGGGCGGTTCAGATGCCATTCTTAGCTGACGCTTTTTATGTAACCTGAACGAGGGCGCTGTCACATACGGCGTTCTCTTTTTTATATCGACAATTGATTGAAAATCTTTTTACAGATAAAAACAGTTTCTTCTTCCCGCTCCGTAGCCCCTGAATTAAGCTCGCTCCTGCACAAAATGCTTCATGGCCTGAAAGAAGCGCCTGAGGAACTCAGGATGGCAGCCCCTACCGGTGAATACCTCTGCAAACGCCGGCTCGCAGTTGACTGCGACTGAGGTCAAATTTCATACCTATCCTTTTAACTGCACCAGCCTGCTGGTGAACGTTATTCCACGCCGGAATAGTCCGGCCACTCAGCATCTGCTGATAATCAGTGCCCTTTACCTGACGGGCTGCGGCCTGCATTTGCCGACAGGCATTTGCTGACGCGTGACCGTAAACCTGAACCAGAATCGTGATTTTAAACACTGCGCCAGTCCGGTGTGTCAACGCCAAGATTATTGGCCGTTTTTCGCCATTTTTAATGTCCGCTATTGGTCATTAAT
>NZ_PTRE01000283.1 GCF_002965065.1 Escherichia sp. MOD1-EC7003 | reverse complement strand
GTGGACACCACTTTGTCTAATTCGTCAGATTCTGACCAGACGGTTCAGGCTGTACGCTTACGAATATAGGGGGAACGTAATGTTCGTAGTGGCCGAGTTACCACACGGACAACCGCTTCATTCGCACCGATATGGTCCATGTAATGCGCAAATCCCATCAGGGTCATAATCATCAGACCGAGATCAGCCGCACGGGTACTGAATAAATTGCGCATGACTTCGAAAGGATCAAGAAAACTAATCCCTGTACTGTAACCGGCTCATTTAAACCGTCTGGTCTGTTTCCTCCGGCTCTACAAAAATAATGTCCA
>NZ_PTRE01000282.1 GCF_002965065.1 Escherichia sp. MOD1-EC7003 | reverse complement strand
ATTAGCTCGATTTGGTAGGCCGGATAAGGCGTTTACGCCGCATCCGGCGGTTATATGACGCATGCCTGATGCGACGCTGATGCGTCTTATCATGCCGACATGGCACCTGCAATATATTGAATTAGCTCGATTTGGTAGGCCGGATAAGGCGTTTACGCCGCATCCGGCGGCTATATGACGATGCCTGATGCGACGCTGACGCGTCTTATCATGCCGACATGGCACCTGCAATATATTGAATTAGCTCGATTTGGTAGGCCGGATAAGGCGTTTACGCCGCATCCGGCGGTTATATGACG
>NZ_PTRE01000281.1 GCF_002965065.1 Escherichia sp. MOD1-EC7003 | reverse complement strand
CCGGTTCTGATGTCACTTAGGACTAACGACGCTTCAACACAGGTTCGGGTTTACTCATCTCACTGTATCTCACATAAGATCAGATCTCGTCTGATCGTTCCCCCTGCGCTCACCACCATGGCTCTTTACCACAGCAGCCGGGGTTGTTTGGGAGCGGCTTCCGACCGCAGCTCCCGGTGGGCCTGCCACCATCTCTTCACAAGCTTATGCTTATTACATGCAAAACGTCCCGTTTTGCATCTTTGTGCCTACGGCACAC
>NZ_PTRE01000280.1 GCF_002965065.1 Escherichia sp. MOD1-EC7003 | reverse complement strand
CTGCCCGACGCTGCCCCTTCGCTCCACGTTCATTACAAACGCTTCCTCACTACTACAGGCAGCTCTGCCCCGGTTTCGCACATCGATACTCTCATACTCATAATTTCAGTTATTTGTATTTCTCTCTTGACATTGCGACGACCGGTTCCCGTAGTTCCTGCAAAGAGCCTGATACAGCGTCATGCCTGCTATGCGCCGGACACCACTTACGCAGCATTCGGAATTCACCCGTAAATTCATCCCGGCGGTATCACGAAACCCCCGGTTCTGATGTCACTTAGGACTAACGACGCTTCAACACAGGTTCGGGTTTACTCATCTCAC
>NZ_PTRE01000279.1 GCF_002965065.1 Escherichia sp. MOD1-EC7003 | reverse complement strand
CACTGCCCTGAGTAATAAATCGTGGGGAATATTATCGAATAACCCCCTGATATCAAATTCAAGACACCAGTCATACTGCCAGCAGCGTTTTCTTGTTACGGCTATGGCATCCAGCGCTGATTTTCCGGGCCGGTATCCGTATGAGTCATTCAGAAAGTCACGCTCCACTAATGGCTCAAACGTTATCAGCACCGTCATCTGCGCGATTCGATCGCTTACTGTTGGTATCCCCAGAAGTCTGCTGCTTCCATCCTTCTTCGGAATTTCCACCGCACGCACTGGCGGCGGCATCCAGCTTCCCGATGATAACCGGTTCCAGATTTTGTACAGATTTCCTTTCAGATCCCGGTCAAAATCCTTCAGCGTCTGGTTATCCACCCCGGCAGACCCGGCATTCGCCTTTATCCGCCGGTACGCTTCCACCACCTGCAATTTACTGACCTGAAACGGTTTTGTCTGTTCACCTCCAGCCTCCTCCTGCGTACAGTTGGGCCGTGGTGCAGACTGCCCGACGCTGCCCCTTCGCTCCACGTTCATTACAAACGCTTCCTCACTACTA
>NZ_PTRE01000027.1 GCF_002965065.1 Escherichia sp. MOD1-EC7003 | reverse complement strand
ACTGATAAATAATCCCTGTGCAGTGCAGCCGCTGTTGCATAAAATTTCGCTCTGCGTCGAGTGTTTCTTAATCAATAATTCCTCTGATACTCCGGAAAAACGCGAGTCTGTTCTCATGCCTGAAATGCCCACACCCCACGCAAAAACTTGTTTTTGCTGATTTTTCTTTATAAATAGAGAGTTATGACAAATTAGTTCTTCTTGCTCTCTTTGTGATATTTAAAAAAGCGGTGTTGGAGCAGCTACAACACCGCGCCGACACCGCTTTTTAGGGGGGGGGTACTGACTATTTTCATAAAAAACATCATCTTATATTAGGGGTGCTGCTAGCGGCGCGGTGTGTTTTTTTACAGGACGCCCCTGGGGGCGCTGCTAGGGGTGTCTGTTCAGATATGTAGCAATGAGTCAGGGATTCACGAACTGAAAATGTCCGAAAATGTGTCTCATGGGTACTGTATGCGCCCAAACCGATCGTCATTCACTTTCATGCATAGCTATGCAGTGAGCTGAAAGCGATCCTGACGCATTTTTCCGGTTTACCCCGGGGAAAACATCTCTTTTTGCGGTGTTTGCGGCAGAATCGCGTTCAGCGCGTTTTAGCGGTGCGCGCAAGGAGACGTTATGGTAAATACGGAGTATTTTAAATTGCGGGAATTAAAACAACAAAGGCCCGCTGTACTCTATACAGCGGGCCTTTGTTGTATATCTCTGTCGTTTGTCCTCGGGGGGAAGCATTACTGCTAACAAGTCCCGTGGCTAGTAACTTCATTATAAGGATCGTTGACGATGCCGTCAAACAGCATAAAGGCTAGCTTGTCTGCTGCCAGAATAGGAACCTATGAAAGCATTTTAGGTGGACCGGCAGGCGTTCACCGGACGGAAAAAGCTCTGAGGCTTTACATGTGGAACGCGCAGATATCCGCTGCTTTCTTTATGCCCTTGCATGTATGCGAGGTTATCACGCGAAATGCTGTTTCAGAGGTTCTCGAAACGGTATACGGAGCTAGATGGCCCTGGTCCATTGGTTTTGAACGAAGTCTTCCTATCCCTGTTCATGGTTATAAACCCAAAGATGACCTCATCAATGGACGACGAAACCAACCCACGACAGGGAAAGTTATTCCTGAACTTAAGTTTGTTTTCTGGCAGAAAATGCTGACCGGGAGATTCGATAACCGCCTCTGGAACAATCATATACTGACGGCTTTTCCTCATGCGGCTGCACAGGGATTGAATGCAGCACAGTTACGGCAGAATCTCTACAACGATCTGGAAACGGTGAGAAAACTGCGCAATCGTATTGCGCATCATGAACCTATTCTCAACCGCAATCTGGAAGATGATTTTGCTACGATAAAGAGAATTATCGCGTATCGGTGTCAGCATTCATTGGAGTGGATGCTGAAAAACCAGGTGTTACTCCCTCTACTTACACTTAAACCTCTCTAAAAATATAAGTAAGTACTATCGAGGGCTATCATGATCTATGGTGCCCTCTGAGCATAGCTACCCATTACTTCTTCTATATCATTGAATAATTCATTTCTTAACTCTAAGTATTCTAGTAACTCCATTTCTAATGACTCTGTCGTGAACTTAAATCTAGAAGGATCTTTGATTGAGTTTACTAGTCTTGATAACGCTCTATAAGTTTTGAGTGAAGGTTGCATTATAGAAGGAAAGTATTTGAAAACCTCTTCATCTCTGTTGAAATTAACTAAAAACTTGTAGTCATCATTTATAAATCTCAAGCATACAGCGTCAAGCTTATCGCCTTTTCTTATTATTATTTCTTTGTAGGAAAGATATTTTTCAGAAGATAAGTCCCACATCAAGCAAAAATCTCTCTTTGCGAACGAGTTCGCGTCATCATTGAAAAGAGATGATGTGATGGCTTTGGATAGACCTTCTGTGTTTATCTCTTTGTTGGATGGATAGTAAATTTTATTAATTGCTTTCATTCTCTCAAATGATGAATATAGGTCATTATGCCACCTTGTTGAAATCACCCCTTTAGTTATATTCTCCTTGCTAAAATTAAGCCCTGTATCAAAAATAAATGCAGCCATCAGTGAGTATGATATGTTTTTTATTAACTCAGACTTAAATGGTTCCGCTATGGAGTAGTACAGTGATAAAATAACTAAAAATAAAAGGTATTGTCTTACCTTTCCCGATGAGTATATGTAAAGGCGATATTTATTTATTGATAGTTTTATTTTGTATGGAATGATCTCATTTCTGTCATATCCTCTTCGTGGTGGAGCAAAACAAAAGAAACATGCAGCAATTAATAAAACAAAAAAGATGATCAGTGTAAGCAAGTTCGGCTCCTGTGTATGCTCACTATGCATGATTGTCTTGAGATCTAACGATCCTGAAGGTAGTCTTGTCCGTAAACGAAAAAACCGCCCAGCAAGGCGGCTTTTCGAAGGTTCTCAGAGCAGCAACTCTTTGAACCAAGGTAACTGGCTTGGAGGAGCACAGCCACCAAATCTGTCCTTTCAGTTTAGCCTTAACCGGCGCATAACTTCAAGACTAACTCCTCTAAACGGTTACCAATGGCTGCTGTCAGTGGCGTTTTTACGTGTCTTTCCGGGTTGGACTCAAGATGACAGTTACCGGAAAAGGCGCAGCGGTCGGGCTGAACGGGGGGTTCGTGCACACAGCCCAGCTTGGAGCGAACGACCTACACCGAACTGAGATACCAACAGCGTGAGCTATGAGAAAGCGCCACGCTTCCCGAAGGGAGAAAGGCGGAGAGGTATCCGGTAAGCGGCAGGGTCGGAACAGGAGAGCGCACGAGGGAGCTTCCAGGGGGAAACGCCTGGTATCTTTATAGTCCTGTCGGGTTTCGCCACCTCTGACTTGAGCGTCGATTTTTTGTGATGCTCGTCAGGGGGGCGGAGCCTATGGAAAAACGCCACTGGCGCGGCCTTTCTCCTGTGTTTCGCTTTTTGCTCACATGTTCTTTCCGGCGTTATCCCCTGATTCTGTGGATAACCGTATCTCCGCCTTTGAGTGAGCAGGCACCGCTCGCCGCAGCCGAACGACCGAGCGTAGCGAGTCAGTGAGCGAGGAAGCGGAAGAGCGTCGGAAGTTGCATTTTCTCCTTACGCATCTGTGCGGCATTTCACATCGGTTATGGTGTACTTTTCATACAATCTGCACTGATGCCGCATAGTTAAGCCAGTATACACTCCGCTATCGCTACGTGACTGGGTCATGGCTGCGCCCCGACACCCGCTAAAACCCCCTGACGCGCCCTGACGGGCTTGTCTGCTGACGAAAACGCCCACGGGAAAGCCGTGACCGCCTCCGTCAGCTTCGTTATGTTCCTGTTTCACTTTCGGCCTCAAAGCGAATCTGGATGCTGTTCTGGAGTTCTTCTGCGAGTTCGTGCAGTCGTTCGCACATGGCCGCCTGTTCGTCGGCATCCAGAGCATCCAGTTTTTCAAGCAGTGTCAGGCTCTGGCTTTTGATAAATTGCGCCATATTCAGCGCAGTTTGTTGTTGTTTGTTCACCTTCCGTTGTTCTCCGTCAGTTCCGGGTGTCGGGGGGACCCTGAGCAGGTGGTAATTGTAAGACGTTGCGGGCGACGGTATTACAATTGCACATCCTGTCCTGTTTCTTTAGGACGTATCATGGCACAGCATATC
>NZ_PTRE01000278.1 GCF_002965065.1 Escherichia sp. MOD1-EC7003 | reverse complement strand
CACTGCCCTGAGTAATAAATCGTGGGGAATATTATCGAATAACCCCCTGATATCAAATTCAAGGCACCAGTCATACTGCCAGCAGCGTTTTCTTGTTACGGCTATGGCATCCAGCGCTGATTTTCCGGGCCGGTATCCGTATGAGTCATTCAGAAAGTCACGCTCCACTAATGGCTCAAACGTTATCAGCACCGTCATCTGCGCGATTCGATCGCTTACTGTCGGTATTCCCAGAAGTCTGCTGCTTCCATCCTTCTTCGGAATTTCCACCGCACGCACCGGCGGTGGCATCCAGCTTCCCGATGATAACCGGTTCCAGATTTTGTACAGATTTCCTTTCAGATCCCGGTCAAAATCCTTCAGCGTCTGGTTATCCACCCCGGCAGACCCGGCATTCGCCTTTATCCGCCGGTACGCTTCCACCACCTGCAATTTACTGACCTGAAACGGTTTTGTCTGTTCACCTCCAGCCTCCTCCTGCGTACAGTTGGGCCGGGGTGCAGACTGCCCGACGCTGCCCCTTCGCTCCACGTTCATTACAAACGCTTCCTCACTACTA
>NZ_PTRE01000277.1 GCF_002965065.1 Escherichia sp. MOD1-EC7003 | reverse complement strand
GCCCTGGAAAGTTGATCTGAGCTCTCAGTAAATATCAATACGGTTCTGACGAGCCGCTTACATTAATATAACGACAAAACAAAATAATAATTAACGCAGCGTAATTGTTTCGCAACAAATTATTTTTTATTGAATTCTTCCGCAGTTGTAGGGCGATGAAACACGACTTCAGGTGCATCAGAGGAGATTCCTGAAGTCGTCAGACAAAATGGTTAGTTACACAGTATTTCATTGAATATATTGAGCTTATTAAAGTCGATGTGTCCGGGATATTCAGAATCAGGAAAATTTAATGCAGCTCTGTTTGATGGTTCAAAATTAACTATATCCCTTACCAAAAGTGAACTGGTTGAAGTAACGGTAACCACGGCTGAGGGGCTTTTTCCCTGTGCCTCCCGAAAGGTAGGGATAAGACTATCTATTAAACGTATTACCAGTCGCTCTGCATATACTATATATTCATCATCATCAGTCTTTACCAGAGGTGGAGATATATTTTTCTGAGGATATGGCGTTTTTGTAATATTTCTACAAGGGAATCTGGATCATAATGCCAGAGAGTAGATCTCCCTGTTATCGGCATTTCCGTCTTGTGAAATAACCATACTCACTCGGGTAATTAAGCCCACTTGTGGTCTGTCTTAATTACATCCATGGTGTTGGTGCCACCTGAACCACTAAATTCACGGTGGCGCTAAAGTTCAGTTGTATGAATATATCACCTGTGTTGAATATCACCTGTCTGGTAATACCAGAGCAACAATGTGTGAAGGGCCCCACGGAAGAGCGGCAGAGACTTAATGCCGATCGTTATTGAAATGTATCGGCAATGTTTGTTAAAGGTATGCAAGTTGACGTGAAATAAAATGGAGGGGACGATGCCTTTAAACGCAGGGATTATGTCCGGTCAGCTCTCTGGGGTGGGAACATGGAACCCTGATTGTGACTGTGACATGAAACACGACTACAACTCTGAGAAGTACGGCGATGAAGGTTATTCTTGCTACGCATAATTATTATCTGGAATATGGCTTACGTTTGCTGCTGAAAGAGTATCGCGTGATTCTGGCTGCAGATCTTTTCAGGCCGGAAAACCGCAGGAATGTTCTGAAGCATGATGAATCTTGGCTAATAATTTGTGACCGCCAGTTGGGTCGTTTAATGAGCAGTATGTTTCTTGGGCGTCATTTTATGCAACTGAATGTGGAAACACTGAAAGGGATACAGGATATTCATAATGCAGTGCATAACGGTTTATGGAGCTGGAACACAGCAGCGCGGACACTGACGATGTCGGAGATGATGGTCATGTTTGGGTATATTTACCATCAGTTACGTCCATGTCGTCTGGCGAGTGATATGGGGATAAAAATAAAAACGGTAAACTCTTTCCTGTATTCAGGACTGGTGAAAAATGGGCTCGAAAGCGCAGATGTCAGATTGCTGGCAATCGACGAAGGCAGACGAGAACAGCACTATCCCATCGCAGCATATCACCATAATTCCGTTGTTGATTTTGGGTACAAAGGGACAATGCGTTATGAGGTTGCTGCAAGTGTAGTATGCTGACGAGATGTGGATTGATTATCTCAATGGATGTAGAAGTTATTCGATCTGGATTGAGATATGTTTATGCTAAAATTAATTTTAACAATTTTTAATGTGAATTATATTTTAGCTAATTTCTTTTAAAAATGAGCCCTGACGGGCTCATAATATCAATCATTACAGAGCAACATATATCAGAGAGTATATAATTGGTTTTGATAACATTCTCAGTTAATTCTTTATATAAAGATGGTCGTGATGAGAAGAGTAAGGTGGCATATTCAATTTACCGTAGTGACGCATCACTACAGTCCCTGTTTATGTAATATAGACACTGGCTAAGTGTGGAGCTTATTTCAAAATTTTCCCTCATTTATTAATCGGTGATCTGTTTTTTCGCTACTTTCCTATTCCCGTGAGTAAGGGAAGCGCATATCCCTTATCTGGTGAGCAGGGCACTCTATGTGATTCAGCAATATTGCTCATACTTTACATATCATCACGTTTGCAAAAGCTTTAAAGTCATGCATGCGCCAGCACTGCTCCCCCGAGAGCCAATATCATTATTGCAGTAAGGCCAAGGAGAATCACATTAGCAATACCGGCACGTGCTGAAGTTGCATCCATTCTGATTAAATGACAGAAATAAACTTCATTCATCTTCAACTGTATTCTGAGCATTTCTGCCGATGAGGATATGAGGTGCAACAACGGATGATCCGGATCAGCCCTTTTAAGTCTATATCTGGTTCTCAGTAACGCTTTGAGAAAGGCATAACCTGTCACGTGAAAGTCCATGCAGCAATACTCATCATCATTTATGCTATTTTTCAGTTGTTCCATAGCCTCCGTAAAACCATAACGTTCAGGGATATTGTCAACGGATAATGCCTCCAGTATGTCTGCCATTTTTTCCCGAATGTCATCAGCGCCAGAGACAGTTTCCATATCAGCAACCTCCTTTATATCTGTACATGCAATTACTAAAATCTCATCCGCACGGCGTTATATTTCACGATGGATGGCCTCTTCAGCCAATCGTTGTGTCAGCATCTCTGCCGTTTCCGGCTTACCATTTTCGGCGCCAGACTGGCCCCTGTTATTCCGGGTATCACCCACATATTTACGACATAGTGCTGCATCGCCCCATTGAGCTCATTACCTAAACCAGAGGGGTTTACAGCAGTAAAAAGTCTTGCAGAGGTGTCTGAACAACATAAAGAATAGCATCCGTATTATACTCTGAATTATTATAATGAGTTAAGTGATAACCGATACCAGGATATTTAGGGACCTCTAGTCATTTATTGATAATAGATTATTATTGTCTGTTAGATACTAATGTTATTGGTATTGCATGTTATTAATTAATAATAACTTTAGTGGCTTTTATTTTATATAACCATAATATATCGCAATGAGCTAAAGTGGTTTTGGCAAGTGCTGGTTGTTTTTTTGTGTATTATAAATAAATGTTTTTTGTAATTAAGTGTTTGCTAATTTGTTGTTTTTGTTTTTGCATTGGTGTTTGCTATAAAATTAACAGAAAAATATATCATGTACAAAATTATCACACTCTCTCCGGTCACGTAAAAGACTGAAAATCAAACGATTCTGGAATTCACCCACGTGATGTGGACATCGTCCTGAGCGAGAGGTTGTTGACGATATGTTAATTATTGCTGTTGTCGCGGTTGGTAAACGTCAATGTGGCAATGTTTATAATCTCACCAGTGAGAGAATGAGATAGCAACGGAAATAGACTGTTGTTACCTTATCTGTAACAGTTTCGCTGTAACTTAGGCTGTCTGGGAAACGGAAGCTATTGAGTTGTTCTATACAGGCTATAGCCTTACAGGAAAAATCACCTCCTTCCCTGGAGGTGGTCAAGAATACAGCTCTGGCGAGCCACGTACCTTTAATTACCTGCTTTGATTAGATAAATCAGATGCAGGTACATAAGTATGCCTGCATTATATGCAATTAACGTTTCCTTCCGGGAAATACAAATAGTGCAATAACGGGAGATATCACCATCAGAACAAAAACATAGGTAAATCCAAGAGTGAATCCACCTGTTAGATCAACCGACCAGCCAATTAACTGACTGTTTATCGTTGCCAAAATAAATGTACAAACCCAGAAGGTAGACATTGAATAAGTAACAGTTTGTGTATTCGCATTTTTTTGCTCTTCTTTTGGAATGGAGAAGATGAATGCAAACCAGGTGGCAAAAATAGAACCCGTCAAAAACGAACAAACCAATATAACGATATCATTAGTGGCAAATAGCATTGCAAAGGTTGTAATAGCCATAAAGATACTGGAAATAAATAGCCATGATTTATAATTATACCCACGGTTTTTAAAGTACGGCCCCATCAATGCGCCAATAAAATCCCCACCTGATTGACTGTGCCACTCAAATGAGCATTGGAGTCAGGGGGGAGATTAGCATATTTTGCATAGTACAGAGGCAAAAATGTGAACATAAAAATCATCATGATCATTGCCCCCGCATACTGAATAATCATTCCCCAGACAATACGATTAAACAATACATCCTTTAATACGGCTATTCGCTGTTCATAACTTATAGATATATGACTATTCTGTTGTTGCTCTTCATCGGTGAAACATATTATCCAGACAACCCCCAATATTAACGTAATTATTCCATAGATAGCTAACAGATTACGCCACCCGTTGAACAGTAGCGACAAATAACCTGCCAATGTTAACGCAATAATTGTACCGATAATATTTGATGTGCAATTTATACTGTTTAATGTTGACGCCATTTTGTTATCGAAAAAACGAGAAACCGTAGGCACCAGTGATACAAGGCAAATAGCACCACCCAGCCCACCAAGAAAACGAATAATCAATAACAAAGTAAAGTCATTAATGAATGGAATGAGCAACGAGGTTCCAATCATCATGCATCCAAGAAAATAGGATTTTCGAGTGCCAAGTCGGGAAACCAGGACTGCAGTACAAACGGCTCCTACAATTTTAGCCCATAAAATTACATTCGACATCAATGCTGCATGTGATACATCAACATTAAAATCACTCATAATTTGTGGCATTACGGACCCTGTCGTAGCCCAGGCGGCACCAAATACCATATAAACGGTGTAAAGAATGAGTTCAATGACCCACTTTTTCATTTTTGTACCTCTGGGACACTTAGCTCAACCATTTCCAGCAGCATTTCACTGGCAAGACGCAGGGATTCCACTGGCAAAAACTCTCTGATTGAGTGAAAATTGTGCGCCCCTGTAAATATATTAATAGTAGGCAGCCCTTTTGGGGTGATGACGCTACCATCATAACCGCCGCGCATAATCAGTGGTTTTGGAGTAATGCCGAGGTTATGCATTGCCTGTCTAACGTTATCTAAAATTGCAGGTGTTTTATCAAGCGCTGGTTTGACATTTTCATATATATCGGTTAACACTAATGTTATTCTTTCACTATTCCAACGCTGATTAATACTCTTAACAATATTCTCGAGTACTGCTTTACGTTGTTTATATCCTGTTAACTCAAAGTCCCGAATAGCAATATCAAGCGTGGCGCTGGCTGTATCACCATGGAGATTATGGACCCAATAATATCCTTCCCGTTTTTCAGTATGCTCAGGCCTTTCTTTTTCAGGTAATGCGGCGATAATTTCCGTTGCTATACATAACGCATTAACAAGCTTACCTTTAGCACTCATTGGATGTGCTGTAGCACCACGAACTGTAATTCGCGCACTACCTGCATACCAGTTTTCAACAACATATTCTCCAATCTCACAACAATCGAGACAGATACCAAAATCAGAATTTAATTCACCAACATCAAGCGCTTTTGCCCCTCTGATACCGGTCTCCTCATCAGGCAAAAGAACAAGACGAATATCACCATGAGAAAAGGTGGGGGTATTAATCATATATTTGAGAGCTTCAACACCTGCTGCAATGGCAGCTTTGTCGTCAGCTCCCAGCAAGCTGGTGCCATCAGTTACAATAATATCCTGACCGATATAGTTGAGTAATTCTGGATTATCCTGTGGGGATAGTTTTTCCTCGCTACCTGCAAACGGTATAACACCTCCGTTATATTGTTTCACTCGGAAAGCATGTGTATCTGTACTGTGGTCCGGTGCTGTATCAAGGTGTGCAAAGAATACGATAGAAGGTGCGTCAGGAATATTAGCGGGTAAGTGAATTGTGGCAATAGCATTTTCTTTTATGTTTGTTTGTACCCCTGGAACATCAGAAAATTGACTTACAACATATTCTGCTAGTTTATATTGATTTTCACAGCTTGGAAGTTCCTTGCTGCCATCAACCGATGTCGTATTTATTTTTGTGTAATATAAAAAAGTCTCAATTATTTGCTCTAAGTCAATGCGTTTTTTCATGATTATATACCTAATTGTTTACTATCAATATCTTGACTATCTATATTTAGATAAATCCCGCAAAAATTAGTGAGTATAGAAAAAGGTCGCCAGTTCCTTACGGTAAATTCCCCTTCAAAGATTTATTAAAATAATAATTTGCCTCATCCCAATACAAAAAACAATACGAAAGCATGAAAAAGTGTAGTGCTCAACAATATATGGCCACGTTTGTTTCGGTGTTATCGGGGAGTCTTTTGATGTTTTGTCCTTACATTTATACGAATCCCTGTGTCAGTATCGTAAGCCGGATGGCTCAGGCATCGTCTCTCTGAAAATCGACTGGATCATGGAGCGTTGCCTGCTGCCTCAAAGTTACCAGCGTATGCCGGACTTCTGCCGCCGCTTCCGGCAGGTCTGTGTTGATGAGATCAACAGCAGAACCCCAATGCGCCTCTCATACATTGAGAAAAAGAAAGGCCGCCAGACGACTGAACCGCCCCGGTTTTCCTGGAGAGTATTTTACCTGTGAACTCAGGCTGCCAGCTCATCATTTCCGATGGAAGCATAATACGCTTTTTCTGCTTCTGCCGGAGGAATATGGCCCAGCCTTTCCAGCAATCGTCGATTGTTATACCAGTCCACCCACGTTAGTGTGGCCTGTTCCACTTCTGCACGGTTTTTCCAGCTCTTACGGTGTATTACCTCCGCTTTGTACAGTCCAT
>NZ_PTRE01000276.1 GCF_002965065.1 Escherichia sp. MOD1-EC7003 | reverse complement strand
GGGAGTGTTAGAAATTCTGTGTCATTCCAGTAATATACAATCAAAAAGGAATGACACATGTCCCAACCCTTCGATTTCGATAAAGCGCTTAAAGCACTCCAGTCCGGTCAGGCATTAACGGGCAAAGATGGTATTTTGACCCCATTAATCAAACAGTTAACTGAGGCCGCTCTGGCTGCTGAACTTGACTCACATCTGGCTCAGGACATTGAAGCCAACCGCAAAAACGGCTACAGCAAAAAGACCATTAAAACCCCGACCGGCAGCTTCGAACTGGCGACTCCGCGCGATCGTAA
>NZ_PTRE01000275.1 GCF_002965065.1 Escherichia sp. MOD1-EC7003 | reverse complement strand
CATGTTGGGTGGAGCGGACAATCCAAATGGTGAATTACTGTCTTATATCATTGGCGCTGACATGTGGAAGCGTTAACAGGTTTATACCTGCTCTTTCTGCTCTCACTGATATCTGATTTTCCTCTTTTGTTTCAGGTAGTTCTGGTCTGTTCAGCGTGATATAGCGAATTCGTCGCTCTTCCCGTGTGGTCGTTTTAAGCGTATTCACCGCTGTTTCCCACAAGGCACTTTCACGTGCGTTGATATCTGTGTCGTACTCTTCCAGCATTGCCATAGCCGCCTGACGTCCTGCAATGCGTTGCTGGAATGTATCCACGATCGTGTGCGGCTCTGTGCGAATTTTTCGTCTTTTTCTGGAGGGTTTTGCAGTCAGGACGCCAATGATGGCACTGACATTTTCCGGTGACGGTATTCGACGTTGAGTAGTACGGGGAACAAGACGGCGGAGACGGTCCAGGCGTGGCGCATCCACGCTGATATACCTGTTTATAACAACGGGATCGCTGCTGCAGCTTTTCTCATCGTCAGGGATGAAGAATGATGCTGATGGTACGGTTTCTCCCCGGAAAATAGAAAAGAACTCGCCAGGATGAAGTTCAATCAACTCCTGAACATTTATCTTGCTTTCCATCAGGATGCTGATTTGTGGGCTGTCAATCCATGATTCACCAAATATGCCGTCCTGACGCTGCAGGTTGTTCATCCTCGCCCTGGCTTCTTCACCGGCGGCGCTTTTCAGCGTTCTGGCCGTACTACCCTCGCTGACAATCCTGCCGGCAAATTTTGTCCCCGTGTTCTGCATCAGTGTTGCAGTATTCGTGGCTGTTGTCTGTCCTTCTATACGTTCCTGGTCCTGTGCCATCAAAATCAGAGCAAAATCCAGTGAACGCACCTGAGTGGCTTCCACAGCAATACGGTCCGTATAGTATGCCCCCACTTCATCAAGGAAACACAGATAAGGGAAACGCCCCTTATATTTTTTGACTTCCAGTGCATCGGAATCAGTTCCTTCGAGGCGGTAGCCCAAATCACGGGCGAGAATCATACTTTTCTGGGTGATAAACATTCGTCCAAGAGCAGACGTTGTATGCGCTGATGTATCCAGAGCGGGGATCATTACCATCAGAATCCTGTCGCTGTGAATGCTGTCACGGATATCGATATCACCGGAATCTTCAGCAAAAATATCCCCGAATGCTTCCGTGAATGTGCTGAAAGTTTCAGAAAACTGCCCGGAGAGATAAGCATGTTGTTTTCTGGGTTCTTCCGTCCAGGCTGATGGTGTCCTGACCAGCGACAGGTCGAAACCGGGAACGTCCTGAAGGTAGTTACGTAACGGTGCGATAGCTTCTTCCGGCCACTGATCATCGAGGCCACGACAGTAAAGTTTGGCCATCCCTTCGAGAGTCATATGTTCACGGAGCATCTGCAGCGACATTGTTTTGCCTTCGCGCACACACCAGAATTTAGTACCAAATACCAGTGCCTTATTCATGGCAATGGCCCGGGACTGCCACTCGCCCCCCTGGACGTTCTGGGGCAGCATTGACTGCATTGTCTCCGCTGTGAATGCCTCAGTGCTGTAACAGAAGGGATTCCAGGTATTTGACTGAGGACGCGTTTTTTCACCACTCAGAATGATTTCACTGCGGGATTTTCCTCCGTTCATGAAGTTAATGACTTCCACATCGTCTTCACGTCCAAAGCGTCTGGCCAGATACCAGATCGTTCTTGCCGTATCATTCTGTGCCTTGCCATCGACAAGGGTGAATCCTCTTGCCCAGCAAAGTGGGTTAATCGCCCAGGCAAAGATGGTTTCCGTTTTACCGCCACCGGTGGTGGCGAAAAACATTATATGGCGGGTCAGATCGTCCATACTCAGCCATAACTCCCTGCCAATATCCCTGACGCGTTGATAACCAACATAGAATATGCCGCTGGCCGGTGATTCCAGAATGACCTCATACTGGAACAGGGTTGGCCAGAAGCTGAAAAGACTTCTTTTAATCATTCTGTCCTGTGACGGGTCAGCACATTCCAGCGTCATGGGCATACGAAGAGGGCAGCGCCATCGCTGCAGACTAAATACCAGCATTGTTATCAGTGTGAACAACAGACATGCCGGTAATGCAAGTGGCCAGATAAAACTGGCCACAAGACTTGCCACCAGGCAAAAGCCATAGATATTGAGACTCTGGAGTGCATTCCAGACAGGATTTCCCCAGGCTGTACGGTGTAAAAGCTCGGGGTTAACGCGATGTTCACTCATGGCCAGACTCGCTGTCGGTGGTTTTCAGGAATAAATTAAGCGTGCCAGTTTCCTGCAGAATTCCTGTAGGCAGATGCCAGCCGGTGTCGGACAGCACCCATGGGGTACCGGCAAATCCGAACTTACGGAAGGCGACATTGTTAACATCAATCGCAGCTCTGGCTGCTTTCAGGCATGTTTCATCTGCAGGCGTTGTTTCTTCTGATGGCGTCATCATTCCGTTATCTGCGGAATACAGTCGGTGCCAGCCGGCAGCACGTTTCTGAGCATCTTTTTCACACAGCAGTGGTGCCACACGGTCGGTGGATTCCTCTCCACCAATAACTGAAACCGGGTAGATAACGACATTGAAGTCGCTGGCCAGGCGTTTTAAGGCCGGCTCCAGAAGTCTGCAGTTAGGACAGGCAGGATCGAGAAATGCGAACAGGGTTCGTTCATGACCGGATGACAGGTTGATGGTAAACATGCCCCGATCGGCGTTCCGCTTCAGAACAGTAGCCAGATTATGTCGCGCAGCTGCGGCTTCCGGATTTTTGCTTGTGATTGTTTTCTCCGGGACCTGGACGTCTTTTTTCGGGGGAACCGGGAGTTGAATGCCTTCATTTAATGGCACAGTGTGATTCAGGTGAGGGGGTAGCAGTCGTGGCTCACCTGCTGTCTGTACTGCTTCAGGCGTTGTATCATCCCAGAATACACGATCAACATAGCGGAACAGAGAGAAGCCAATCGTTGCCATTACGAACAGCACAACGCTGGCGATTATGCCACGGAACAAAGGTGTTCTGCTGAAGCGGCGTTCCATCAGATATTCAAGGCGCAGGCAGGAATCAATAGCTGTAAGTATCTGGTCAGCGTTATGCTCCTGTTTATCAATCAGGACGGTTTCTCTGTTACGGGTGCCCATGGCGTCAAAGGCTATATGAATCAGTTGATTATTTCGTGTTACCAGCCCTGACAGGGCATCCCGTGGAAGGACAGCAATAATTTCTGTCCTGCCATCCGGCCAGATTGCCTGCACGGAAATATGTTTTGCAATGCGTGTTGCAAAGTACTCGATTGTCATTTTCAGTTCTCCGGATAATCAGAATTCGTTGTCTGTAGCAGGTGTGCGGGGCAGGATGTCGTCGGTGAGGGACCAGTTGGTCAGGATGCGGCGTTTCCGGTCGCGATCTGGTTGTGGTTCATCCCAGATAAGACCGAGACTGAGCATATCCCGCCGTAAGCCTTCCACCGCTTCATCAACACAGGGTTCAGGGCAGGGAAGACCAAAACGCATGGCTTCGGCCTCTGCACGTGCAACGGCCACCACGCCAGCGCCTTCAATAAATCCTTTCGTGGTATTGGCGCGGTGTAATGCATAAAACAGCGTTCTGTCCACGCCTTTCAGCCAAATCCAGTTGGGTGGCGTAAGCCGCAGGTCATGTGCATACAGCCAGACCAGCCCACTGCGGACGTAGCGATGTTGTTTCAGCCATTGCTGTGCTCCGTTGCTTTTAATCACTCTCTGGAAAGCTGATTTGGCCAGTGAATAAACAGGGGTACAGAATTTCCCGCTGTCCCGTTTGCTTTTAATTCTGCATGAGAGGTTCAGTGTATCCATGAGCTTTAATGCTGCCTTCCGATCATCCAGGAAATACTGAAGGCCAAATATGGCAAAGAGCGCTTTTTCATGTGGTGCCATGTCTTTCCAGGACGTTAAAGGTTTACCCAACTGGGCCATGAAACATCGTCTTGCAGCTGCAACATCGAGCTGCATATTGGTGATGAGAGTATGCTGTTCGACAAATGCTTCCGGGGTGAGAGCAACCCGCCGTTCAGGTCGTTTACCACCATGAAAGAGTTTTTTCGGATCACCATCTGCCAGTACAGGGGCGATAGCAGGGGATAACGAAGCAAAGATGTGTGGCAGTCGGGTAATATCTACTGGTCTGCGGGTGAAACGGCTTTGTCCCGGATGTTGATACCATTCCCACAAACACCAGAGTGTCACAGGTAAGAGGTACATCCACAGAATACCTATGGTCTGTTCCATGACGTTAACCCACTGGCTATAGCTTATGTTGGCGGCGTTGTTACCGGTCATGGCAAGCAGGTTGTATCGTGGTGCTGCATAGTTATGAAATGGTCCCCAGTCGACCAGTCCCCATAAGGTATGAAGAATCAGGCAGCTGGTGTAAACCACTTCCGGCAAGAATAACCATATGACGAATAGCAGCAGGATAAGAAGGACACCAACAGCGCCCCATATCTGCATAGGATCTTCTGCGACAGGCTGTCGATTGTAAGTAAGCGGCTCGTCAGAACCGTATTGATATTTACTGAGAGCTCAGATCAACTTTCCAGGG
>NZ_PTRE01000274.1 GCF_002965065.1 Escherichia sp. MOD1-EC7003 | reverse complement strand
AGTCATCCTGTTTACCTCTTTCTCAGGGAGTTTAGTCTCCAGGATTCCCGGGGCGGTTCACGCAGTTATGGCCATAAACTCGACTACAGCATAAGGATATGCTTGATGAATGACGTTACAGTTGTTACATCGGTTACTTACCCATCACCCGAGTCGTTGGCTCTGGTGGCTGATGTGCAATACCACGAACCATATCTGTCAGCCGCTCTAAACCGAAAATTCAGGGGAATTGTTGACCCGGGATTTTATGCTGGTTTCTTGCCTAAGCCTGGCGGTGGGATGAACCTGTTAATCACCTCAGTGGATGGAGATAAAACCGCTGGCGCGGCGTCAGTGGATATTGGTGAATTCTACCAGGTAACTATTCAGCATCGTAAGGATATCTCTCTTGCACTTAACGCAGGCAAGAAATATGCAATTGTGCTGAAGGGAAGATACCTTCTTGGAGAAGATACCTATCAGGTTAATACCGCGTCACATATTCATGCAGCTGAATTTGTTGCCAGAACCTATACCGATTCATATCAGTTAGGTGATGGGGAACTGCTGGTTTGTACGGTGAATATCCCTGCTGGCGTATCTACCATTACTCAAGAGATGATTGATACATCCGAGCGTATCAACCGCACGATCGGCATTGATATTTCAGACTCTGTAACCAGTACCAGAAGTGATGTTGCTGCGAGTTCGCTGGCAGTTAAAAAAGCCTACGATCTGGCGAAAAGCAAGTATACGGCGCAGGATGCAAGCACAACGCAAAAGGGATTAGTTCAGCTCAGTAGTGCCACTAACAGTACGTCCGAAGTGCTGGCCGCCACACCGAAAGCTGTCAAGGCTGCATATGATTTGGCTAACGGGAAGTATACAGCCCAGGATGCAACCACGACACAAAAAGGGATAGTTCAGCTCAGTAGCGACACCAACAGCACTTCTGAAACATTAGCTGCAACTCCAAAAGCGGTTAAAGCTGCATACGATCTAGCAGCCGGAAAGGCACCATCCAGTCATACACATCCCTGGAATCAGATCACTGGTGTGCCAACAGCTTCATTGACAGCGAAAGGCATCACTCAGCTCAGTAGTGCCACTAACAGCACGTCTGAAGTGCTGGCCGCCACACCGAAAGCTGTCAAGGCTGCATATGATTTGGCTAA
>NZ_PTRE01000273.1 GCF_002965065.1 Escherichia sp. MOD1-EC7003 | reverse complement strand
TCTTGCCCTGAACGTATAACCCAGAAAATCAAATTGCCTTATTTCGTGGTTTCCTTTTCGTTCGCTGTCTTTGCAGTAGACGATCTTCGTTTTCTCCGGATGTAATTCCAGTCCGCATTCCTGAAAACGCACTGCCAGCTTATCCCGCAATTCCTCTGCCTGCTGTTTATTCACACAATGGACCAGCCCGTCATCTGCATAACGGCACCAGGGAACGCCCGGATAATGTAACGTCAGCCATTTGTCGAACACATAATGCAGAAATAAATTCGCCAGTACCGGGCTTATTACTCCACCCTGTGGCGTACCTTTATTTCGTTCCCTCTGTGTTCCATCCGGCATCTGTACCGGCGCTGTCAGCCACCGGCGAATAAACAGTCTTACCCATTTATCCGCACAATGTTTGTCCAC
>NZ_PTRE01000272.1 GCF_002965065.1 Escherichia sp. MOD1-EC7003 | reverse complement strand
AATGATGAGCTGGCAGCCTGAGTTCACAGGTAAAATACTCTCCAGGAAAACCGGGGCGGTTCAATCCCCAGCCAAGCCACTTAACAAAAGTGCTCCCTGTTTTCACTGCAAAACGTTTTTTACGCTCCCTGGCAATTTCTTTCCTGAATTTAGCACGTTCTTCCCCCTGAGGGAATTGATAGATTTTAGCCATGAGCTACCTCATTTCGATCTCAAAACGAAGTTTATGCAATTATCCTCTGAAACCGTATGGTATTCTGATATCTAAGCCCTCACTTTCTTTATCTATTTTATAAGAAAACCTTAGCTTTGATGCTCTTCTTGCGACTCTCTCAACGATTTTAACTTCGAGATGATTAATCTCTGTATATTGATTTATTTTTTCAATATTTTTTTGCAGAAAAACCTTATTAAAATCCTTAAAATTCTGATAAAGGTAAACTTTTTCGCCATTATCTATTCTGAATAATTCAAGTTCATCCTTTAATACATCTACTTCAATGTCGAAAAATGTCTTTTTACCACTGCTGTATTGTTTCCTGATAAACTGATAAAGCATATTTGAATTTTGATCAGCGAGTCTTACAGACGATATCAAAACCTGAGTAGTGTAAGAATCCTTTAACATCGTGATATATGGCTCAATGACATGTGAAAAAGCAATATCAATATATCCTTCACTTTCAACATAATCACAAAACGCAGTCAGGTTCATAAGCCTGACTGCATCAGAAGGTAATTTACCTCTCTTCTTCGTATGTCCAGAGCTTTGATTGCCCTGAGGTGTGAGAAGTTGATTTCGAGGAATGCGAATAACACTGGCCTGAAGTTCTTCTGCCCCCTCTTTCAACTGCCGGTAAGCACCTGTTACATCAATATCAGCGATAAATGCATATTCCCGAGCCGTAATACGAAAGGTTGCCCCCTCAGATAACTCTTCACGTGAATCAATCTGCGCCATAGCCATAAACAAAATTCTTCTGGCAGACAAAGGCAACGATGAGAATGTGCTGTTAATTTCATTTCTGTGGCGAATTTTTGTTTTCTTTGTAACGCTCAGTAAGTTCATACATTACCTGTGGTTTTTAAGTTCTGATGGTGAAATCATAACCACAAAGGCGGAAATATGTAAAGTGGTTTATCCACCTTATGTATTTCCACCAAAACACGGATCACATGAAAGAATTTTTATCATTTATATTCAATATGATAGAAATGCGCAGGTATCCACCTTTTAACGTCATACGTTAAATTAGAGCACTATAAAGAACTAAAGAAATGAAGATACAAAGATACGAATATCTGAATAAAAACAGAAAAATGCGTACCCATCCACCTTTCATTTTGAGGTGACAAAAAACAACACCTATCTTAATGAAATTATTGATAAAAAAGCTGGCACAATGTTTGCATAATAAGTTAAAGATCTTAAAGTAGATCTACCGATCTACATTTAAGATCTTAAAAACAAGAAGTTTAATAAGCAAAAAAACACAAAAAATCTGTGGATAACTCTGCTCAAAACAAAAAATTCACAGCGCCTGTGGATAACTTTGCGTAAACCCGGAGGACAGATCACTCTGAACCAAGACAACCACACATAAAAACAATATGCTCATATTTTGACCACTGTGCGTAAGTGCCTAATGTAATCCCTGTGCTATTCCGCTTCCTCGCTCACTAACTCGCTACACTCGGTCGTTCGGCTGCGGCGAGCGGTGTCTCCTTTCTCAAAACCAGAAGAGTTCAGCTCATACGATCCGTTGATTGATCCTTTTTGGATCTTTCACTGAGAAGCCCTGAATCGTTTTCTGCCGCTTCGTTCGATACAACCATGGTGAAACCATGCGAAATCGAAAAAATCGCTCAGAATGCGATACAGCGCGTTTTAGAGGGTATTTACAAAACAGTCGTTGCCTTGAGGAAATTTTGATCAAGATTGAACTCCTATCCGGATCATGGCAACAGATCACAGCAACAAGGCCGCTAAAAAGCGTTGAGCGGCGTTAAAAACCGTTAAACCGTAGCTGACTACAACGAAACGGGAAAAAACGCTCAGAACGCGTTACAGAGCGTTTTAAGGCGATGTCGGAAAGAGCCATATCTCACCTGTTCTGATGTTTTTCTCAACATAAGCACTTTTAAGAGTGCTTTTAAAGATGCTATTATGCCAATGAGACAAGCGGAGGGCTTATGAGCTATCAAATTCTGACAACCACAGCGGCCAGTATTACTGACCTGAAAAAAAATCCTATGGGAACCGTAGCTGAAGGTGAAGGGGACGCTGTTGCGATCCTGAACCGAAACGAACCGGCGTTCTATTGCGTTCCACCAAAACTTTACGCCTACTATCGGGAACTCGCTGAAGATGCTGAGTTAAACGCTGTTGCTGATGAGCGCATGAAAAACCCGGAAATTGTGAAGGTTAACCTGGATGACCTATGAACTGGCTTTTGACCGTAGAGCACTGAAGGAATGGCAGAAACTCGGCCACACCATCCGTGAACAATTCAAAAAGAAACTGGCAGAACGGCTGGAAAATCCACGCGTACCCGCAGCCCGGTTACATGGTCATGCTGATCGCTATAAAATCAAACTTCGTGCATCTGGCTACAGACTTGTATACCAAGTCATTGATGAGAAAGTCGTTTTACTCGTTATTGCCGTTGGAAGAAGGGAAAGCAGCGAAGTCTATCAGATCGCAGATTTGCGCTAAGATTAATCATCAAATGATTGACTGTTTACAGTCAGAGCGAGAGCATTAAAAATTTGCAATACCTGCAAATGCAGGTATAATAAAACACAAGAAAGGGAAACAGGTTCTCTTTCATCCAGAGCCCAAAGTGGGCGGGAGGTTAAAAATGCAAAACTACGCTAAATCTGTAGCCACAGAGATTTTACGTCAACTTGGTGGTAATCGTTTTATTGTTATGACTGGTGCTAAAAGTTTTTCTTACTTTGATGAAAACGGTGAGTGTGGGTTAACTTTCCGTTTGCCGTCAAATTTTGCAATGAAAGGCATCAACTTAGTAAAAATTAAACTGGATTTTACTGATACGTACCAGGTGAAATTTTCTCGTGTACGTGGTGTTGAAGTTAAAGATATTTCAAGATTCGATAATATCTATTGTGATCAGTTAGCGCGTTTATTTACACAGGAAACAGGGTTACATACCGTGTTATAGATAAAAAGGGGCATTAAGCCCCTTTTTTAGTTATGAGGAATAATATGGATAAAGATAAGATAATTAAGAAAAACAGAGGTAATTACTCCTATGTAATCAGAACGATGGATGAAGATGGGGATACGGTTTTTCACGTCTTAAAATATGTTAAGACGATTGATAAAACTAAAAGCAGGAAAACAGTAAGAAAATTGATAATGGACGAAAAACTCAACCTGGCATCATTGATGCTTCTGGATAATGGGGTTTTGTGTGATTGTCTGACAAAAGGGGATGAAAATGCAGAATAAACCTACACCTGAAGAAGTAAAGAATGCGCGGGTTGCGGCAGGTCTTACTCTTAAAGAAGCTGCTGATATTTTTGGTTATCAACTGAATTCCTGGCAGATGAAAGAAAGTGCAGGTAAGGCCAGTCGTTCTTTATCTATTGGTGAATATCAGTATTTATTGTTATTAGCAAATATGCATCCGTCTTACAGGCTGGTAAAAAAATAACTTGCCATACCTGCAAATGCAGGTATAATAAAACCCAGGAAAGGGAAACAGGTTCTCTTTCATCCAGAGCCCAAGCTGGGCGGGAGCTAAAAATGAAAGTATTAACTTTTAAAAATGATACTGTCTCTGTTGGTGATATCTTTGTATCATCATGGGGCTATGAGCAAACCAATGTAACCTTCTACCAGGTTCTTTCTGTTCACGGTAAAAAAACCGTCACCGTTCGCGAGATTCGCGCCAATTCAGAATATACCGATTCAATGGTCGGCTTTAAAACTCCCGTTTTAAATGATTTTACTGGTGAATGTTTTAAGCGTCAGATAAAAGATTTTGGTGATGAGCTGGCAATCAAAATCGAAGTTTTTGAAACTGCGTATAAAACTCTACCGGAAGAAAAACATCGATTTTCTTCTTACTACTAATTAATCAGGGGGGATATTCCCCCTTTTAGTAAAGGTCTGAAAATGGAAAGAGAGTTTAGCGCAAAAGCATCATTAAACCGAAATATAAAATTTTGGTTTGAGCAATGTGGATTATCTAAAGAAAGAGTTATTCATTGTATTGATAACTGGTATGACCTTGCATACCCACCATCAGAACAGGAGAAAGCAAAAAAAGAAGCAATTGAGAAGTTAATAAAGTAAAGATAAAGATGGTATCAGGTTGTGGGGCAACCTGATACCGTGACACCTGATTCTATTGCGAGGAATAAAATGTCGGAACGCATATTATCAGCAATAAATGACGTTGAAAAGGGTGGGCGTCCGGTTTTCCCTTTGATGCCATTCCATGTCTTTCCTGAGTATATGGCATTACTCAGAAAAGCACTGGAAAAAAAGACACAAAAGAGAACAGATAAATAAACCGGAGGCTTTATGACAAAACATGATTTTGTGTCCTTTGTCAGTGGAGAATTGCGGCAAGGCGCTGTACGCTTTTCTCTTGCTTTTAACAGCAAAGGAGAAATTGTTCTGCACTGGACTAATAAAGCAGGAATACGAGTCTGGCGGATATTAAGTGGTAATCGTGGCAAAAAACCAAGCAAAGCTAACCTTGATCGATAGGAATTTAAATCCCAAAAAGATTAAAAAAACACCCAAAAACGGATGTTTATTCAACACTGCCTGCGTGCCATGAGTGCACCGCCGTCAATTAAATGGATCTTATCGATTGATACTGCATATCACTGATGGTTTTTTACCCCATTCCCCTGAAAATGGACGCAACTTCTCCGATGCGGCTCTCAGCCGCACACCCGCTGTTGCGCCAGTGGCTCATGCATCAGGACCAGCTCTGTCAGACGGTAGCCCCGCTTCAGCCCCGTAAAACGCATCTGACCTCCGCACAGGATGCACTTCAGCGGGTCAACCTTCAGTAACCGCTGATACATCCCTCTCCACCTGATTTGCATCGCCGTCTTTCTCACCGTCTCCGTTATGACGTACACAACATCTTCCAGTAACCGGCGCTTCACCGGACTCAGGAAACCGTAGTTCCTCACCATACGGAACCCCTTATCCGCCACATGCCAGGAGAACCTTTCCATAAACTCATCACCACTCATCACCAAGTATTCTTCCCGTTTTGTCCGGTGACTGTTGTAACGCAGACCAATTTCATCCTGACCAGCATAGTGCTCCAGACGGCTCATCGGCACCGGCGGTTTTTTCAGGTAAGAGCCGAAGTTGTCAACGCCAAGATTATTGGCCGTTTTTCGCCATTTTTAATGTCCGCTATTGGTCATTA
>NZ_PTRE01000271.1 GCF_002965065.1 Escherichia sp. MOD1-EC7003 | reverse complement strand
CCCTGGAAAGTTGATCTGAGCTCTCAGTAAATATCAATACGGTTCTGACGAGCCGCTTACCGTAATACTACTTTCGAGTGAAAATCCACCTATCTCTTTGATTTTCAAATTATTCAATATATACAAGCCTATATAGCGACCTGCTATAGAAATAATTACACAATACGGTTTGTTACTGGAATCAATCGTGAGCAAGCTTGAGTGAGCCATTATGAAAACGAAAATCCCTGATGTGGTATTGGCTGCTGAGGTGAGTCGCCGTGGTTTGGTAAAAAGTAAGCGTGCAGCAAGAACCGTATTGACGGGGATGTGTTATTCAGTCGGCAGTGCTACGC
>NZ_PTRE01000270.1 GCF_002965065.1 Escherichia sp. MOD1-EC7003 | reverse complement strand
TCACAAAACTCTATGCCTGTCTTTTTTTACCCGCCCATTACTGGGGATTCCTCAGCGCCGGGGGCGAGGTTTTTCGTTACATTAAAGCGAAAATTATTTGATTTTCGCTTCTTTGTAAATCACGTGCTGGCGAACAACTGGATCGAATTTTTTCAGTTCCAGTTTTTCCGGCTTAGTACGTTTGTTCTTCGTAGTGGTATAGAAGTGACCAGTACCAGCAGAAGAAACCAGCTTGATTTTCTCACGAATACCTTTAGCCATGATTTATTTCCTCTAAGTACTTAGTACTTTTCGCCACGGGCACGCAGTTCAGCCAGAACTGCATCGATGCCTTTTTTATCGATTACACGCATACCTTTAGCAGATACGCGCAGGGTGACAAAACGCTTCTCGCTCTCAACCCAGAAACGGTGAGAGTGCAGGTTAGGCAGGAAACGGCGTTTAGTCGCGTTCAGTGCGTGGGAACGGTTGTTACCGGTCACCGGACGCTTGCCAGTAACTTGGCAGACTCGGGACATGTCTATTCTCCAAAAATCAAATTAGCTCGAGCTTCGTATGGGGTATTGGCGCCTCGTCAGGCTTTACAGCCCGGTCATCGCAGTTCTATGTGAACTCTCGATTGCCAGGCCCAAATGCCAAACCCGAGATTCTCAAAGGTGGCGTAGTATACGCTGACTCAGCGATGTGCTCAAGTCCCGAACAGACAAAGATCCCGAAGGATCGCGCATAGCGGGTTAAATCCAGCCGCGTTCGGCAAAAGAAACATACTCTCCACGCCCAATCACGATATGGTCGAGCACGCGTAAATCCATGAACTGACAACTTTTTATTATCCGTTCGGTGATGAGTTTATCCGCTTTACTGGGTTCAGCACAACCCGAAGGGTGATTATGGGCAAGGATCAGCGCCGAGGCATTTATTTTTATTGCTTCACGGACAATTTCCCGAGGATGGACTTCAACATGGTTTAGCGTACCGGAAAAAAGACGGCTATGCGTTATAACCCTGTGTTGTGAGTCGAGAAAGATCACCATAAAGATCTCACGCTCCTCGCCCGTGAGCTGGCTTTGTAAAAATTCCCTCGTCATCTCCGGGCTAAGTAACGGGCTTTCTTCACGCATCCGCACGTTGTAGTAACGCCGCGCCAGTTCGGCAATCCCCTTTAACTGAGCGAACTTCGCCACACCAATTCCATGAACGCCGCTAAATTGTTCATATTCAGAGGTTAACAAGCCGTAAAGAGAGCCGAAATTCTCCAGTATCTCTTTTGCCAGAGTTAACACATTTTTACCGCGCGTTCCGGTACGCAGAAATAGCGCCAGTAGCTCGACATCCGTTAACGCACCAATGCCAAACTTCAGCATTTTTTCGCGCGGCATCAACAGCTGTGCATTGTTTTTCACCTTCACCTCCTTTGTGGTGCTCGCATCCTGTCATAACCGTTCCATTAAATCGACGGTCAGTTTTCAATCCTGGAAAGCGCCTCGCAAAGTGATTCTCAGGTGAAGGCACGACAACAAAAGTATTGTGATAAAATCGCCACCTTCTGGTGTCACCCAACAGGAAAAATCATCATGAGCCTGGCCGGTAAAAAAATCGTTCTCGGCGTCAGCGGCGGTATCGCGGCCTATAAAACCCCTGAACTGGTGCGTCGTTTGCGCGATCGCGGAGCCGACGTCCGTGTCGCCATGACCGAAGCGGCAAAAGCCTTTATCACCCCACTTAGCTTGCAGGCGGTTTCTGGTTATCCCGTTTCCGACAGTCTGCTTGACCCCGCTGCCGAAGCCGCAATGGGCCATATTGAGCTGGGTAAATGGGCTGATTTAGTGATTCTCGCCCCTGCCACAGCGGATTTGATTGCCCGTGTTGCTGCCGGAATGGCGAATGACCTGGTATCGACAATTTGCCTGGCGACACCTGCACCTGTTGCCGTGCTCCCCGCCATGAACCAGCAAATGTACCGTGCCGCCGCCACCCAGCATAATTTAGAGGTGCTTGCCTCGCGTGGTCTGCTTATCTGGGGGCCAGACAGCGGCAGTCAGGCTTGTGGTGATATCGGCCCGGGGCGAATGCTCGATCCGTTAACCATTGTGGATATGGCGGTAGCGGATTTTTTGCCCGTCAACGACCTGAAAGATTTTAACATTATGATTACCGCCGGGCCGACGCGTGAACCGCTTGACCCGGGGGGTTATATCTCTCAATACACCTCCCGCCAGATGGGGGGTGCTTT
>NZ_PTRE01000269.1 GCF_002965065.1 Escherichia sp. MOD1-EC7003 | reverse complement strand
GCCCTGGAAAGTTGATCTGAGCTCTCAGTAAATATCAATACGGTTCTGACGAGCCGCTTACGGCCAAAGCCTTAGCGTAGGATTCCGCCCCCTCCCGCAAACGACCCCTTATATAACACTTTGTTTAGAGTGGACAAAACTACGAGAGGAAAACAATCGTCTTTATGAAATTAATAACAAGGCAAACAGAGGATGGCGTGGTTTCATCCTAAGATTGATAGGGGTTAACCTGCCAGATAAAAGGACTGAGTTTACACAACGTCTCTTGTTGACGCGCAAAATTTCGGGTTCGGTCATGAAAAAGTAACATATTCTAGGCTGGAACAGACCAATTTTGCATTCGCCGTCCAGGAGTTTGAGGGGAAAGTAGTCAGTGTTTTACGCTCAGTCAGGGAAAGTGTGCAATGATAAATGACACGAAAGGAATCGTAGTACATGGGCACCGCGATTCAATATTCAAGGAAAAAACAATACAGCAATGTACTTGTTCTGTTTCTATTATTCTGGCGATTTCAATAAAGGCACTTGCTCGCGCTCTGTCATTTTCTGAAACTCTTCATGCTGCATTTCGATTTTCCTTCTAAGATCATAACTCGCATACCTGTTCTTTTTATGTATATCTATATCTATTTTTGTGACGAGTTCAAACCACAATGTTCGCACTCCCCATGCAGCGTTATGAAACATTTCCGCAACGGCTATAGAGTCTGTATTAACTGCTTCAGTCATGTAGTCGCTAATACGTTCAGCGGTAATTTTCGTTATTTCATCGTAATTCATTTTATCTCCTACAAGATTATTTAATGGAATGCAAAATATCTGGCCTGATAATAATGTTCCAGAATTAATATCTGCAGGCTATGTTAAGTTGTCCCCACACACAATCTACCTGTTTTCTCGTGTGTGCCACAGGCGCAATACATAAATAGTCTGGCCAGTAAGTTCGTAACGGATTTCGTACTCGCCAGCAAAAATCCGTCTGACCTCCCTGGGTTCAAACTGAAATAACTGTTCCCCCATACGTGGATGAGTTAACAGAATGACCGGAGCCTGTGTCAGGGACTGCACCGTTCTGGCGGCCGCAGGTTTACTGGCCAGCACCAGAAAATCATATAACCGCGCCAAATCAGAAAGCGCCTTACTGGTCCACTTCAGTTCCATCAGCGTGGCACCGGTAACGGATTGTCAGTACTGAGGCTGTCCGCCCAGGCCTGTACAGCCTGATGGTCGATAACCTGTCCGGATGTCACATCGTCCAGGGCTTCCAGCGTCAGGCGATTACGCTCCTCCTCCTGGGCAAGCCATGCAGAAAGCGCCTGTTTGATAATCCAGCCCCGGGAGCGTTCCAGTCTGGCGGCCATCTGGTCGACTTTATCAGCCATAGGTAATGGCACATGCGCGGTAATTACTTTTGTTGCCTGTGCGGTATTGTTTTTCATTTGCATATCCGATTAGCTGTTAATCATATTTAATCATAGTGATTACTTTCAGACGAAACAAGGCAAATAATGCGCGTCAGCGCATGTAAGGCGGCACTCCGTTGTTACATATGGCACAGAAACAAAACCGCCGAAGCCCGGCGTCAGCCGGTACTGATTGATAGATTTCACCTTACCCATCCCCATCCTGCTAAGCCATACCCGCTTTCAGCCATGAAATAGCTTCTGTGCGCGGTCGGAGTGGTCCCGACAAGGGTTTACCCGCAGTCGGGGCGTATCTCCGCGTTAGCGGGCCGTCAGGGCCGCTTACGAGCGTGTACTGAGGACTTCCAGCCAGAAGACTGGCAGCGATGACAATGTAGTTACAACATTCATAATTAAAAGCGATGTTGTTCCCGCCCTTCGGGCGGGGGCGGCTTCGCTTTTCAGTTATGAGGGGTGGGCACGGTGCTGCGTTTGTGTGGTGTTTTTTATTCCTGATGTTTTCGCGGTGGTTTCAGAACGGTGAGGTTCGGGGCCCGCGCGTTAGCGTGG
This sequence comes from Escherichia sp. MOD1-EC7003, assembly GCF_002965065.1. Lineage (GTDB taxonomy): Bacteria > Pseudomonadota > Gammaproteobacteria > Enterobacterales > Enterobacteriaceae > Escherichia. The sequence continues at coordinate 4,042 of NZ_PTRE01000269.1, read as the reverse complement.
GAGGTGCTTTTAGATTCTGAGCGGCGAGGCCTTGGCCGCTGCAAGCGAAGGCCTCTTTGTATTTGTTCACAGTGGTTTCAGAGATAAAGACTTTCCCTGCGGCGAAGCAACGCAGGGGATTAAATAATGGGGTTAGGACTATATTGCAGGTTTGCTGTTTCAGGTTTGCAGCTTTTTAAAGTTCTTTGTTTGCGGATTTATGTGGATAACTGAAACAACGTGGCCATGTTCTGATGACTGATACGTGGTTTTATGGGCAGATATGCCCCTCTGAGGGGATTTAAGGTGATTACTGCAGATTTTGGGCTGAGCGGAATCAGCGCCGAAAGCCCCGGAGGGGCTGGCGATGATTCAGTGCTGAAGGAATGGTGCTGTCTAGTGCGGCGGTGGCGCAGCCAGCGTCAGTTCAAGCTGACGCAACTCCCTGATGGCCAGTCGCTTCAGATGGTCATCGGAACAAAAATAGGCTTCATCCGGCGGCAGACGCTTCCTGAGATACTCTGCCATCTCATGAATCTGCTGGTCGGCAGGCAGTTTCTTCAGACGTCTGGCGCGCTTACTGGCTGCCGCTTTTGCACGACGGTGTTTCAGTGCATCCTGGCTGCGCTGCAGATACCAGCGTTTTCTGGCCGCATGTACGGAGATATCTTCATCCTCACGCAGTACGCCTTCCCGGATGAGTTGCTGGCGGATTTCACTTTCACGCAACCGCTTCTGCTGCTGTTCGTGAAGTTTCACCATGTCGACGCCCAGCATCTGCCAGCCTGCCGGTGTTATCCAGACGTAACGTGGCAGACGCTGGCGGGTTTCACGGTCCCACAGGGTTTCCTCTGAAACACCCAGCACACCAAAACGTACCTGTTCGGCCAGCAAACGGGAAAGGCGGGAGACCGTCACTTCCAGTTCCGGAATAACCTTCCCCTTGCTGTCTTTCGGGCTGATTTCTCTGGCCAGACGGGAAACACTCATGCCTACGGTATGTGTGCCCGCATCACTGAAGCTGACCAGAACCGGCCAGACGGCATCGAGGAGGCGTTGTTTTTCCGGACGGAAAGCATATTTGCGACCGGCATACGTTCGTTTCTGCACGTAAAAAGGATGCAGAGACATGTGCATGCGCAGGCTCTGCTCGCCGGTCACCGGGTCCTTTTTCACCAGACGGTTGTAGGCGTGCCCGAGCTGCCCGCTCAGCGCCTTATAGCGCTCAGGACGATACCAGGACGGATTTTCGCATTTGGGTTTGGTGGAGTGCTCACCACGACGACGCTTCGTGCGCTTCCTTTCCGGTTCAACCAGGAAAGTGGTCGCCCTTCCCGCTTCATAGTCTTCCCAGAAACGGATCTGCTCTTCGGGTGCTAACTGACACCAGTGTACTGCGTTATATGGAGTATTCTTCAGACCTGCCACAAGCTGTCGCTTATGGCGGAGCGATTGTGCCGTGTATTTATACACTGCACAGGGTTGAATCTCTGGTACGGTTTCATTATACTTTACCCGTATTCTGTGAGGCCCCCACTATCTTTCGTCGTTCCGCCAAGTTCGTAAGAAAGATAGTGGGGGTTTTCCTTTTATGGCTTCCGGAACATCTTCAGTCTTCTGACTTACTGCCCGTACATGCCATCTCTCCTGAATGCCTTATGGCGCATTCTGCCGTCCGACTTTCGCCGCTTTGCTCCACAGAGTGCCACCCTCTGCACAGCTAATAACAGCCGAAATATACCCGCTTTACGTTAATTTGAAAAGCATTACAACGATCTCTTCTCTTCCAGTGCCTCCTCACTAATACCTCTAATAAGTTAATCTTGACCTGCGTCAAAAAAATAAAATCTATTTTTAAAAGCAGATTTTTCTGCTTTAGATCCTTCTTTTGGATTAAAAGATCGACTTTTGTCCTACTCACGATCATTTATCTTACAACCGATCCACCTAACAGAATAATATTCTGTTTTAATGCAATTAAACGATCTAAAAAACCTTTAAAAAATCATTTTGTAGATCATTCGATCGTAAATAGAATAATTCTTAGATGATAAAACCATTTGTTACACAACCCGCCAATTGTGTAACAACAGCCTCTACAAGAGCATATTTGTTCATATGTTCGTCAGAACTGCGGATTGTCTGGACGAGGGTCAGACACCGTTTCGTGCATATGGACCAGCATGTTCGAACGCCACAAAGCAGAAGCATCACGCCTGGATCGCTTCGGCGCGGAGCGTTAAGTTTTGACGCTTTTTTGTATGTTTTTTAAGCTGTTAGTTGACTCGGTGCGTTATACTAAGTACCCTTTACTGGTCACAGGCAAAACTGTGATCGGGCGTAGGAACCCGCGTAGTCATCGTCGGCGCAGAAGTTAATTTCTTCATTTGGCGTCGTTTTTTGCCATACCATAAAGACAGGAACTTGTATTTCTTGTCGTCATCTATGGTAGCTCAGGCGGGGCAGGCATTAGCCTGGCCGGTTTCCGATGACGCCGGTATTCCTACCCCCGTCTGGGCTATCACCAATGAGCGTAGGAACTCAGTGATAGCGTTTTTAGTTGTCATCGGAGACCTTTGCTATGTCACCTCAACTGATACAGAAACTCCCGGCCATCACTCTGTTGGAAGGCATGTTTCCCGAGCTATCAACAAACCAGCTTAAAGTCTGCGTTTTTTACGCAATGGGTGTTCCTTACGACGCCATTGCTCAGAACTGTCGGCTTTCTCCCGAAACGGTACGAACCTACCTGAAGCGAAGCCTGAAGAACTTAAATCTGGAAGGATATGATGCACTTCGCTCTGCTGTGCTGATGCGAACGTTCGTTTTCATGATTAGCAATACAGCTAAAGAAAACGAAAAAATGTGAACAGGTGTCCCCATTAAAGGGGACACTTTCATGGAAATTGCATTTTGCACTTTACAGGCGATCCCAAATTGATAAACATAAACACCAAGCACAAGTTACTTTAATAAAGCAAATCACTTCAGACGGTGTCCCAATTATTTGTATCTGGCTCATGCCCGATATATGGCGACCTTACTCTGAACTGACGTGCTGATGTTTTATTTCGCGTATCACAATACTGTGCCACTGTATTGCTGATATTAGTGCTTAGCCGTTCTTTATCTGTGAGTTCGCCAAATCACCGATACAGAACGTACTAGAGTCTGCTGGTTATATGCCTGTCAGAACTGCAGTTTATCCAGATATGGGCTGGACACTGCTTCAGACATATGATTTAGCATATTCGCCTGACATCGCAAAATCGTCCATCATGGATCGGTTTTGCGCGGAGCGTTGAACTTCGTGAATATAGAACACCTGAATAACCGGAACTGGTATCTTGCGCAATATAATACAGCCGGCAAAAACAGAGAATCTTTATTCTCATGGCTGAATGAGCAAAACGTCGTACCATGGACTCCATTAATAACAAGAAAGATAAGACGGGCAGACTCCAGGTGCTGTTACCGTGAAAGAATATTCGCTATTTTTCCAGGGTACTTTTTTATTCTGGCTAATTTTGACATTCAACCAGTATCGGCATTACGTCGCCATAGCGCCTTCATTGATTTCGTGAAGTTTGGCGGTGAAATAAAACCCGTCAATAAAGATATTGTTGATGGATTAATGAAGATTTACCCGGACCCTGTGCTAAATCCGGGAGCCAGGGAAGAGCTGAATGCGGCTTCCAGCATATGGCTGACAAAAGCACAATATCAGTATCTCCTCAGAATGGAAAATACTCTCCAGCCTGAGTCGAGGATATCCCTGCTCCTGGAACTGGTATCAAATGCCGAACATCACGGCTTTATGGAGCGCCTTGTAAACATCCCATAGCCAGTATTTCCCGGCCTTCGGGCCGGGCTTTTTTCAATTCAAGAGAATATTCCGGAGTGAAGCCTGCACGAAGCCATCCCCACCATGGACTCCCCCTGTCTTTTGATGGAACCGTGTATTTCTTAATGGCGAAAGAAATAAAAGGCTTCACCCCAGAGGTAAGCGCATCATTTAAACCGTCTTTCGCCTCCCTTTCCTGTTTCCGATACTAATGTCCAT
>NZ_PTRE01000026.1 GCF_002965065.1 Escherichia sp. MOD1-EC7003 | reverse complement strand
CGCGTAGCACTGCCGACTGAATAACACATCCCCGTCAATACGGTTCTTGCTGCACGCTTACCTATATTCTGCTTTTTTTCTCTTATCTTTTCGCCAGTCTTCTTCAACTGGCTATCCCCTCGGCTACCGGACTTGCTGTATTACTGATGGGAACCATGTTTCCTATTATGCTCGGACTCGGGCTATCAGCAGCGTCCGCCGCAGGGGTAATTGCCACCTCTCTTGGTGTGGCGTACACACCGACAGCCATTGACGCCATACGAGGCTCTGAAGCGGTAAATATGGATGTGGTGGAGTATGTTGTCTATCATCAGGGACCTGCTGCTCTGGCGACTGTTCTGATTGTCGGTATCAGCCACTTTTTCTGGCAGAAACACTGTGATCGTAAAGCAGGAACATTACCTCATGAAATTGGTACGACAACAGTCATGGAATCAGGCAGTACGCCGGCTTATTATGCTCTGCTACCTATGCTGCCAATCCTGATGGCCGTTGGCTCATCGGAGATTTTTGTCACCGGAATTAATCTCAATATCATTACGATTGTTCTTATCTCAATGGCAATTTGCATGCTGATCGAATGGGTCCGTAAATGTGATTTGAAAGCTGTATGTGACGGTTTTACCCATTTCCTGAAAGGAATGGGAACAGCATTTACCGGCGTGGTGGGATTATTGGTGGCCGCTGGAGTGTTTGCTCATGGGATTAAAAGCATTGGCGCGATAGATCAATTAATTTTGATGGCAGAGCACGTTGGGTTACCCCCTTTTGCGATGGGCATCGTTTTTGCTCTGGTTACACTGGCTGCGGCTGTCATTATGGGATCGGGCAATGCGCCATTTCTGGCTTTTGTTGAACTGATACCACAAATAGCTGCCAGCATGGGCGTGAATGCCATATCGATGATCCTGCCAATGCAACAGGCTTCCCATATGGGGCGTGCGATGTCTCCCGTATCTGGCGTGGTTATAGCGGTTTCCAGTGGGGCGAATATAACTCCCTTCGAAGTGGTAAAACGCACTGCTTTACCCCTGATAGTTGGTTTTGTTTTTCACTCTGCGATTATCGGTATTTTTTATTAACTCGCTTTAGAATAACAAACAGCGTGTTAATCGTGGATATGCTCCCGAGTCCGGCACCAAATTCATATCAACGGACCTCCACAGAGGTCCGTTTTTCGTTTCAGGGCGCTACGATTTAAGCGTTCTGCCTGCGAATCAATTCTACCGAACTCAACCAGATTCTCCCCACATCACTAACATTTGCGGGTTTGCCCCACTTCCTGTGAATTTATCCCCAAGCTATGGCACTAACTGGCGCGAAATGTCGTGAGACCCCGTTGCTGTTGAACAGCAAATGATGCCATCAAGAGCTTAACGGTGCCGTTGCCGATGACATTCATAAACCACAACATCGGGTAGAACGCCGACTGATGAGATTTTCTGAATGAGAACAAGAGAAATGTCTTAGCCCGTTTGCTCATGCAAAGACTAATAATCCATTAAAATAGTAAGCCTTTTGGGCAATTTTTCGGGGATTATTTTCTGAACGTTTTTCTTTGGGAAAGAGGATAAATAATGATGGTAAGGCAAATTACTTCTGGTTCTCATTAAAGTCCTTTCGTAATGCTATGTAATCAAGAAGTTTATGTCTGGTAAAAACAACGTCTTATATTCACCAATGATATGTAAATAACTACATTTATAGATGGTAAAAATAGGTTGTGGCAATTATCATTGCACCATTCCCTTTTCGAATGAGTTTCTATTATGCAACAACCTGTAGTTCGCGTTGGCGAATGGCTTGTTACTCCGTCCATAAACCAAATGAGTCGCAATGGGCGTCAACTTACCCTTGAGCCGAGATTAATCGATCTTCTGGTTTTCTTTGCCCAACACAGTGGCGAAGTACTTAGCAGGGATGAACTTATCGATAATGTCTGGAAGAGAAGTATTGTCACCAATCACGTTGTGACGCAGAGTATCTCAGAACTACGTAAGTCATTAAAAGATAATGATGAAGATAGTCCTGTTTATATCGCTACTGTACCAAAGCGCGGTTATAAATTAATGGTGCCGGTTATCTGGTACAGCGAAGAAGAGGGGGAGGAAATAATGCTATCTTCGCCTCCCCCTATACCAGAGGCGATTCCTGACACAGATTCCCCCTCCCACAGTCTTAACATTCAAAACACCGCAACACCCCCTGAACAATTCCCAATTAAATGCAAACGATTCACTACCTTTTGGGTATGGTTTTTTTTCCTGTTGTCGTTAGGTATTTGTGTGGCACTGGTGGCGTTCTCCAGTCTTGAAACACGTCTTCCTATGAGTAAATCGCGTATTTTGCTCAATCCACGCGATATTGACATTAATATGGTGAATAAGAGTTGTAACAGCTGGACTTCCCCGTATCAGCTCTCTTACGCAATAGGCGTGGGCGATTTGGTCGCTACGTCACTTAACACCTTCTCTACCTTTATGGTGCATGACAAAATCAACTACAACATTGATGAACCAAGCAGTTCCGGTAAAACATTATCTATTGCGTTTGTTAATCAGCGCCAATACCGCGCTCAACAGTGCTTTATGTCGGTGAAATTGGTAGATAATGCAGATGGTTCCACCATGCTGGATAAACGTTATGTCATCACTAACGGTAATCAGCTGGCGATTCAAAATGATTTACTGGAGAGTTTGTCAAAAGCGTTAAATCAACCGTGGCCACAACGAATGCAAGAGATGCTCCAACAAACTTTGCCTCATCGTGGAGCGTTATTAACTAATTTTTATCAGGCACATGACTATTTAATGCATGGCGATGACAAATCATTGAATCGTGCCAGTGAGTTATTAGGTGAGATTGTTCAATCCTCCCCCGAATTTACCTACGCGAGAGCAGAGAAAGCATTAGTTGATATCGTACGTCATTCTCAGCATCCTTTAGATGAAAAACAATTAGCAGCACTGAATACAGAAATTGATAACATTGCGACACTGCCAGGAATGAATAATCTTGCCATTATCTATCAAATAAAAGCCGTCAGTGCGCTGGCAAAAGGTAAAACAAACGAATCGTATCAGGCGATAAATACTGGCATTGATCTTGAAATGTCCTGGCTAAATTATGTGTTGCTTGGCAAAGTTTATGAAATGAAGGGGATGAATCGGGAAGCCGCTGATGCATATCTCACCGCCTTTAATTTACGCCCTGGTGCAAACACCCTTTACTGGATTGAAAATGGTATATTCCAGACTTCTGTTCCTTATGTTGTACCTTATCTGGACAAATTTCTCGCTTCAGAATAAACGACTCTCGCGTTGATTCATGCTCGGGAATATTGAGTATTGAGTTTTTGTATGTTTTTATTGGTATAATATGTTGCGGCAATTTATTTGCCGCATTATTTTTATCACATAAATTTAACCAACAAATATCTCGCAATCCATTGTAAATATTGAATGTTTATCTTTTCATGATATCAACCTTCGATCCTGATGTGTTAATAAAAAATCTCAAGTTCTCACTTACAGAAACTTTTGCGTTATTTCACCTAATCTTTAGGATTAATCCTTTTTTCATGAGTAATCTTATCGCCAGTTTGGTCTGGTCAGTAAATAGTTATACATCATGACCCGGACTCCAAATTCTAAAATGAAATTAGGAGAAGAGCATGAGTTCTGCAAAGAAGATCGGGCTATTTGCCTGTACCGGTGTTGTTGCCGGTAATATGATGGGGAGCGGTATTGCATTATTACCTGCGAACCTTGCAAGTATCGGTGGTATCGCTATCTGGGGTTGGATTATCTCTATTATTGGTGCAATGTCGCTGGCTTATGTATACGCCCGACTGGCAACAAAAAACCCGCAGCAAGGTGGCCCAATTGCTTATGCCGGAGAAATTTCCCCTGCATTTGGTTTTCAGACAGGTGTTCTTTATTACCATGCTAACTGGATTGGTAACCTGGCGATTGGTATTACCGCTGTATCTTATCTTTCCACCTTCTTCCCAGTATTAAATGATCCTGTTCCGGCGGGTATCGCCTGTATTGCTATCGTCTGGGTATTTACCTTTGTAAATATGCTCGGCGGTACCTGGGTAAGCCGTTTAACCACGATTGGTCTGGTGCTGGTTCTTATTCCTGTAGTTATGACTGCTATTGTTGGCTGGCATTGGTTTGATGCTGCAACTTATGCAGCTAACTGGAATACTGCGGATACCACTGATGGTCATGCGATCATTAAAAGTATTCTGCTCTGCCTGTGGGCCTTCGTGGGTGTTGAATCCGCAGCTGTAAGTACTGGTATGGTTAAAAACCCGAAACGTACCGTTCCGCTGGCAACCATGCTGGGTACTGGTTTAGCAGGTATTGTTTACATCGCTGCGACTCAGGTGCTTTCCGGTATGTATCCGTCTTCTGTAATGGCAGCTTCCGGTGCTCCGTTTGCAATCAGTGCTTCAACTATCCTCGGTAACTGGGCTGCACCGCTGGTTTCTGCATTCACCGCCTTTGCGTGCCTGACGTCTCTGGGCTCCTGGATGATGCTGGTAGGCCAGGCAGGTGTGCGTGCTGCTAACGACGGTAACTTCCCGAAAGTTTATGGTGAAGTCGACAGCAACGGTATTCCGAAAAAAGGTCTGCTGCTGGCTGCAGTGAAAATGACGGCCCTGATGATCCTCATCACTCTGATGAACTCTGCCGGTGGTAAAGCATCTGACCTGTTCGGTGAACTGACCGGTATCGCAGTCCTGTTGACTATGCTGCCGTACTTCTACTCTTGCGTTGATCTGATTCGTTTTGAAGGCGTTAACATCCGCAACTTTGTCAGCCTGATCTGCTCTGTACTGGGTTGCGTGTTCTGCTTCATCGCGCTGATGGGCGCAAGCTCCTTCGAGCTGGCTGGTACCTTCATCGTCAGCCTGATTATCCTGATGTTCTACGCTCGCAAAATGCACGAGCGCCAGAGCCACTCAATGGATAACCACACAGCGTCTAACGCACATTAATTAAAAGTATTTTCCGAGGCTCCTCCTTTCATTTTGTCCCATGTGTTGGGAGGGGCCTTTTTTACCTGGAGATATGACTATGAACGTTATTGCAATATTGAATCACATGGGGGTTTATTTTAAAGAAGAACCCATCCGTGAACTTCATCGCGCGCTTGAACGTCTGAACTTCCAGATTGTTTACCCGAACGACCGTGACGACTTATTAAAACTGATCGAAAACAATGCGCGTCTGTGCGGTGTTATTTTTGACTGGGATAAATATAATCTCGAGTTGTGCGAAGAAATTAGCAAAATGAACGAGAATCTGCCGTTGTACGCGTTCGCTAATACGTATTCCACACTCGATGTAAGCCTGAATGATCTGCGTTTACAGATTAGCTTCTTTGAATATGCGCTGGGGGCTGCTGATGATATTGCTAATAAGATCAAACAGAGCACTGATGAATACATCAATACTATTCTTCCTCCGCTGACTAAAGCACTGTTTAAATATGTCCGTGAAGGTAAATATACTTTCTGTACTCCTGGCCACATGGGCGGTACTGCATTCCAGAAAAGCCCGGTAGGTAGCCTGTTCTATGATTTCTTTGGCCCGAACACCATGAAATCTGATATTTCCATTTCAGTATCTGAACTGGGTTCCCTGCTGGATCACAGCGGTCCACACAAAGAAGCAGAACAGTATATCGCTCGCGTCTTTAACGCAGACCGCAGCTACATGGTGACCAACGGTACTTCCACTGCGAACAAAATTGTTGGTATGTACTCTGCTCCGGCAGGCAGTACCATTCTGATTGACCGTAACTGTCACAAATCGCTGACCCATCTGATGATGATGAGCGATGTTACGCCAATCTATTTCCGCCCGACCCGTAACGCTTACGGGATTCTTGGGGGTATCCCACAGAGTGAATTCCAGCACGCAACCATTGCTAAGCGCGTGAAAGAAACACCAAACGCAACCTGGCCGGTACATGCCGTAATTACCAACTCTACCTATGATGGTCTGCTGTACAACACCGACTTCATCAAGAAAACGCTGGATGTGAAATCTATCCACTTTGACTCCGCGTGGGTGCCTTACACCAACTTCTCACCGATTTACGAAGGTAAATGCGGTATGAGCGGTGACCGTGTAGAAGGGAAAGTGATTTACGAAACCCAGTCCACTCACAAACTGCTGGCGGCGTTCTCTCAGGCTTCCATGATCCACGTTAAAGGTGACGTCAACGAAGAAACCTTTAACGAAGCCTACATGATGCACACCACCACCTCTCCGCACTACGGTATCGTGGCGTCCACTGAAACCGCTGCGGCGATGATGAAAGGCAATGCAGGTAAACGTCTGATCAACGGTTCCATTGAACGTGCGATCAAATTCCGTAAAGAGATCAAACGGCTGAGAACAGAATCTGATGGCTGGTTCTTTGATGTATGGCAGCCGGATCATATCGATACGACTGAATGCTGGCCGCTACGTTCTGACAGCACCTGGCACGGCTTCAAAAACATCGATAACGAGCACATGTATCTTGACCCGATCAAAGTCACCTTGCTGACTCCGGGGATGGAAAAAGACGGCACCATGAGCGACTTTGGTATTCCGGCCAGCATCGTGGCGAAATACCTCGACGAACATGGCATCGTTGTTGAGAAAACCGGTCCGTATAACCTGCTGTTCCTGTTCAGCATCGGTATTGATAAGACCAAAGCACTAAGCCTGCTGCGTGCTCTGACTGATTTCAAACGTGCGTTCGACCTGAATCTGCGTGTGAAAAACATGCTGCCGTCTCTGTATCGTGAAGATCCTGAATTCTATGAAAACATGCGTATTCAGGAACTGGCTCAGAATATCCACAAACTGATTGTTCACCACAATCTGCCGGATCTGATGTATCGCGCATTTGAAGTGCTGCCGGCAATGGTAATGACGCCGTATGCTGCGTTCCAGAAAGAGCTGCACGGTATGACCGAAGAGGTTTACCTCGATGAAATGGTAGGTCGTATTAACGCCAATATGATCCTTCCGTATCCACCGGGAGTTCCTCTGGTAATGCCGGGTGAAATGATCACCGAAGAAAGCCGTCCGGTTCTGGAGTTCCTGCAAATGCTGTGTGAAATCGGCGCTCATTATCCGGGCTTTGAAACCGATATTCACGGCGCATACCGTCAGGCTGATGGCCGTTATACCGTTAAGGTATTGAAAGAAGAAAGCAAAAAATAATTAGCTCGTACAAGGGAAGTGGTTTGCCACTTCCCTTTTTTGCTCATAAGGAGAACACATGAAAACACCCTCACAGCCGCGCGCGATATACTATATCGTGGCGATCCAAATCTGGGAGTACTTCAGTTTTTACGGCATGCGTGCCTTACTCATTCTCTATCTCACCCATCAGCTTGGTTTTGATGATAACCATGCCATCAGTCTGTTTAGCGCATATGCTTCTCTGGTTTACGTTACCCCTATTCTCGGCGGCTGGCTTGCCGACCGCCTGCTCGGCAACCGCACTGCAGTGATTGCCGGCGCGCTGTTAATGACTCTTGGCCATGTGGTGCTGGGCATTGATACAAATTCAACCTTTAGCCTGAACCTGGCGCTGGCAATCATTATTTGTGGCTACGGTTTATTCAAATCAAACATCAGCTGTTTGCTTGGCGAGCTCTACGACGAGGACGATCATCGACGTGATGGCGGTTTTTCGCTGCTGTATGCCGCGGGCAATATCGGTTCTATCGCAGCTCCCATCGCCTGCGGTCTGGCTGCTCAGTGGTATGGATGGCATGTTGGATTTGCCCTTGCGGGTGGCGGCATGTTTATCGGTTTGTTGATTTTCTTAAGTGGTCATCGTCATTTCCGGTCCACGCGAAGCATGGATAAAAAAGCGCTCACTCGCGTGAAATTTGCCTTACCGGTATGGAGCTGGTTGGTGGTGATGCTCTGTTTAGCCCCAGTATTTTTTACCCTGCTACTGGAGAACGACGGGGCCGGATATTTGCTGGCGATCGTTTGCCTTATTGCCGCACAAATCATTGCCCGCATGATGATCAAATTCCCCGAACACCGTCGTGCTCTTTGGCAAATTGTATTGTTGATGTTTGTCGGGACGTTGTTCTGGGTACTGGCACAACAGGGCGGCAGTACCATCAGCTTGTTTATCGATCGCTTTGTGGATCGTCAGGCATTCAATATTGAAGTACCGACTGCCCTATTCCAGTCGGTGAATGCAATTGCGGTGATGCTCGCTGGGGTTGTACTGGCCTGGCTGGCATCGCCAGAAAACCACGGCAACTCAACATTGCGCGTCTGGCTGAAGTTTGCCTTTGGCTTACTGCTGATGGCTTGTGGCTTTATGTTGCTGGCATTTGATGCCCGACATGCAGCGGCTGGCGGTCAAGCGTCAATGGGCGTGATGATATCCGGGCTGGCGCTAATGGGCTTTGCCGAACTCTTTATTGACCCGGTGGCGATTGCGCAAATCACGCGTCTGAAAATGTCTGGCGTTTTAACCGGGATTTATATGTTGGCAACAGGCGCGGTCGCCAACTGGCTGGCAGGTGTAGTGGCACAGCAGACGACAGAGTCGCAAATTAGCGGTATGGCAATTGCAGCTTACCAGCGATTCTTTTCTCAAATGGGAGAGTGGACGTTAGCTTGTGTCGCGATCATCCTAGTATTGGCCTTTGCTTGCCGATTTCTGTTTAGCACGCCGACTAATGTGATACAGGAGAGTAACGATTAACTTCCGTGAAAATAATTGGTTATTAATGGGTTAATTTTTGGTTTATCACACCAACAAATACAGATTAATAAGTCATTTAAACCATTTTTATAGCTATTTGTTAGTGATATCAACTTGAGGTAAGCGTTAGTTTCGATAAGATAAACTGAGTTATTAATAGTCGAGGCAGATAATACAGTGTACCGATCTGTCTCTTTATCTACGCTAAATTGAAAGCTGGATTTAGAGGAACCAAAATGTCTGAACGAGAAACACGGGGAGCCAATGAGGCTATTGATTTTAACGATGAACTGAGAAATCGCCGCGAAAAACTGGCGGCACTGCGTCAGCAAGGTGTGGCGTTTCCCAATGATTTTCGCCGCGACCATACCTCTGACCAGTTGCACGAAGAGTTTGATGCGAAGGATAACCAGGCACTGGAATCCTTAAACATTGAAGTCTCGGTTGCTGGCCGAATGATGACCCGTCGAATCATGGGGAAAGCCTCCTTTGTAACATTGCAGGATGTAGGTGGCCGTATTCAACTGTACGTTGCACGAGATAGCCTGCCAGAAGGTGTTTATAACGATCAGTTTAAAAAATGGGACCTGGGTGACATTATCGGTGCCCGCGGTACGCTGTTTAAGACGCAAACTGGTGAGCTTTCCCTTCACTGTACTGAGTTACGCCTGCTGACTAAAGCACTACGTCCTTTACCAGATAAATTCCATGGTCTGCAGGATCAGGAAGTCCGTTATCGTCAACGTTATCTGGACCTCATCGCTAACAATAAATCCCGTCAAACGTTTGTTGTCCGTTCAAAAATTCTGGCCGCTATCCGCCAGTTCATGGTCGCGCGCGGCTTTATGGAAGTAGAAACCCCGATGATGCAGGTAATTCCAGGTGGGGCATCCGCTCGCCCATTTATTACCCATCATAATGCTCTGGATTTAGATATGTATCTGCGTATCGCGCCGGAGCTGTATCTGAAACGTCTGGTTGTAGGCGGTTTTGAACGGGTATTCGAAATCAACCGTAACTTCCGTAATGAAGGTATTTCTGTTCGTCATAATCCTGAGTTCACAATGATGGAACTCTACATGGCGTATGCGGATTACCACGATTTGATTGATCTGACGGAGTCACTGTTCCGCACCCTGGCACAAGAGGTACTGGGTACAACGAAAGTCACTTATGGCGAGCATGTGTTTGATTTTGGCAAACCGTTTGAAAAACTCACCATGCGCGAAGCAATCAAAAAATATCGTCCAGAAACCGATATGGCCGACCTGGATAATTTTGATGCTGCTAAAGCATTAGCTGAATCTATCGGTATTACGGTAGAGAAAAGCTGGGGGCTGGGACGTATTGTCACCGAAATCTTTGATGAAGTGGCAGAAGCACATCTGATTCAGCCAACCTTTATTACGGAATATCCGGCAGAAGTGTCGCCGCTGGCGCGCCGTAATGATGTTAACCCGGAAATCACCGACCGTTTTGAATTCTTCATCGGTGGTCGTGAAATCGGTAATGGTTTTAGCGAATTAAACGACGCAGAAGATCAGGCTGAACGTTTCCAGGAACAGGTTAACGCTAAAGCTGCAGGTGACGACGAAGCCATGTTCTACGACGAAGATTACGTGACGGCGCTGGAATATGGTCTGCCACCAACCGCTGGTCTGGGTATTGGTATCGACCGAATGATTATGCTGTTTACTAACAGTCATACTATTCGCGACGTTATTCTCTTCCCGGCTATGCGCCCACAGAAATAAATATCACTTTAGTGAACGAAGCAGCCAGGCGACTGCTTCGTTCGTCGTTCCGCAAATCCAGTTTTGAGGAGAGACGCTTCGTTTCAAGATAACCAGCGGGTCCACTCAACCACAACACCTAAAAAAGAGAAAAAAGTAATGCCACAGGCAAACTCATTGGCCATGTTATTCCTACCAGGAATGCACTAAGTAAACGAATATGTATTTTCTCATGTGAGATAAACCAGATAATGAAAAAGGATATGTTCACACCAATCACATAAAAAATTAATATTTTAGAGAATAGTGCCATTTTTTTAAGTTCTTCTTATCCTTCCTGGCTATTTGTAAAGCTGACGGAAATAGTCATCAACTGTCATAATGTTGAGGTCAAAATCGATATCTGGCAAGTCTAAGCATTTGAGCCTGATTAAATCTTCGATTTCACTTGTCGCTAATGATGTCGTTATTGCGAAAGAATTCTCATTCAATTGTCGTGGTATCCCATATTCATCAGCCACGATAGAAGAGAAATTCATATCATACATCAATGATCTTAACCTTAAGAAAACTGAGGAATAAGATGATGGATAATCAAAAGAAACAACATAAGTATTGAACTTGTTTTTACCTTCCATAATATGACTCCTATCAATATCAAGTGCCCTGGGGATGCAAAGTTTATACTCTAAATAATTTGAGTTGCAGCACATGCAACTTGAAGTATGACGAGTATATTAACCCCGATTGATGATTCTCATATAGGAGATATTCTTTTTCCTTTGCTCAATAGAGGGGATGATTTGGGACAAAAAAACGCTCTCTCTGACCATTCTTTGTGCATCCCCTTACCCTTCAGATGCTCTCCTGCATCACATTATGCAGAACATGAAAAATATCGTTACTCTGTACTTTCCCATCAACTGCGAATATCATCATACTCACGCGTTTTATCAAATTCGTGTTTCGCAAATGGGCACAGTGGGATAATTTTTCGTTTTTCCCGGCGCATTTTTTCCACGACTTTAGCAACCAGCAGTTTTCCAATCCCTTGCCCTTTCAGTCTTTCATCGACATCGGTATGTTCGATAATCGCTAAATTCTCTCCGGTCGGCACAAAAACAATTTCAGCAATTTGCTTGCCCTGTTCGTCATTGATGTAAATTTATTGTGGCCTTCACGTATTTCCATTTTACCCTCGCTTATTTATGGCGGTATTTCAGTGCGCCGCTCGGGCACGTATCAATCACTTTCACCACAGTGGCGACGTCTACTTCATCCGGCATGATCCACGGTTTACGTTTGAGATTAAATAACTTGCCGTTGCCACGTACGCAATTGCCAGAATGCTGACATATTGCAGTGTTGAAATAGACATCGATCTTTTCGCCGGTATAACAGCGATACCCCCCGTCCAGTAGCGCCTGATCCATGACCTTCCCTCTCTCATCAGTATGATTGTCGCTATAAGCATAGCCCCGGAATCTTCATACAGCACTGGCAGTTTCAGTTGCCAGGGCCTCTTCCCCTATATAGCCAATCATTTTTACTCCCTTTGAATTACCCGCCTCATCAGAGATAATGCTTAAGAAATTTGTCACACAAGGAAGCTGATGAGACATTCACCGCCCTACCGCATGTTACGCAAACGTCCGATGAAATTGAGTGCCACAGTGATCTTAATGGTCAGCGCGGTGCTGTTCTCGGTGCTATTGGTGGTGCATCTGATTTACTTCTCGCAAATCAGTAATATGACGCGAGACGGGCTGGCCAACAAGGCGCTGGCTGTGGCGCGTACCCTTGCCGACTCGCCGGAAATCCGTCAGGGCTTGCAGAAAAAACCGCAGGAGAGTGGCATCCAGACCATCGCGGAAGCCGTGCGCAAACGCAACGATCTGCTATTTATTGTCGTTACCGATATGCAAAGTCTTCGCTACTCGCACCCAGAAGCCCAGCGTATTGGTCAGCCATTTAAAGGTGATGACATTCTTAAAGCGCTGAATGGCGAAGAAAATGTCGCAATCAATCGCGGTTTTCTGGCCCAGGCTTTACGCGTATTTACCCCCATCTACGATGAAAATCATAAACAAATTGGCGTGGTGGCGATCGGCCTTGAGTTAAGCCGTGTGACTCAACAGATCAATGACAGTCGCTGGAGCATAATCTGGTCGGTATTATTTGGCATGCTGGTCGGACTGATCGGCACCTGCATTCTGGTTAAAGTACTGAAAAAAATCCTTTTCGGCCTGGAACCCTACGAAATCTCCACACTGTTTGAGCAACGCCAGGCCATGTTGCAGTCTATCAAAGAAGGCGTCGTTGCCGTAGACGATCGCGGCGAGATCACGTTGATCAACGATGCTGCACAAGAATTGCTGAATTACCGTAAGTCGCAGGACGATGAGAAACTGTCGACCCTAAGCCACTCGTGGTCACAGGTGGTAGATGTCTCGGAAGTGTTGCGCGACGGTACCCCGCGCCGCGACGAAGAGATTACAATTAAAGACCGGCTATTACTGATCAACACCGTTCCGGTGCGCAGTAATGGCATTATCATCGGTGCCATTTCCACCTTCAGGGACAAAACTGAAGTACGTAAACTGATGCAGCGACTCGATGGTCTGGTCAACTATGCTGACGCACTTCGTGAACGCTCCCACGAATTTATGAATAAATTGCACGTGATTCTCGGATTATTGCATCTGAAGAGTTATAAGCAGTTGGAAGACTACATTCTCAAAACAGCCAATAACTATCAGGAAGAGATTGGCTCTCTGCTGGGTAAGATCAAATCTCCGGTTATCGCTGGTTTTTTAATCAGCAAGATTAACCGCGCGACCGATTTAGGCCATACACTGATTTTAAACAGTGAAAGCCAGCTGCCAGACAGCAGCAGTGAGGACCAGGTCGCGACGCTGATCACCACGTTGGGAAATCTGATAGAAAACGCGCTGGAGGCATTAGGACCAGAGCCAGGTGGCGAAATTAGCGTAACATTGCACTGCCGTCACGGCTGGCTGCACTGTGAAGTTAACGATGATGGACCGGGGATCGCACCCGACAAAATCGATCACATTTTTGACAAAGGTGTCTCGACAAAAGGAAGCAAGCGAGGCGTCGGTTTAGCACTTGTCAAACAACAGGTAGAAAATCTCGGCGGCAGCATCGCCGTGGAATCGGAGCCCGGGATTTTCACACAATTTTTTGTCCAGATACCCTGGGATGGGGAGAGGTCGAACAGATGATCAATGTATTAATTATCGATGACGACGCAATGGTCGCGGAGCTGAATCGCCGATACGTGGCACAAATCCCTGGCTTTCAATGCTGTGGAACGGCTTCGACACTGGAGAAGGCCAAAGAGATTATCTTCAATAGCGATACGGCTATCGACCTGATATTGCTCGATATTTATATGCAAAAAGAGAACGGGCTCGATTTACTGCCTGTCCTGCATAATGCGCGTTGCAAAAGTGATGTGATTGTCATTTCCTCCGCTGCCGATGCGGCAACCATTAAAGACTCACTGCATTACGGTGTCGTGGATTACTTGATTAAACCCTTCCAGGCTTCCCGCTTTGAAGAGGCGCTCACCGGCTGGCGGCAAAAGAAAATGGCGCTGGAAAAACATCAGTATTATGACCAGGCCGAACTTGATCAGCTAATCCACGGCAGCAGCTCCAACGAGCAGGATCCTCGTCGCTTGCCAAAAGGCTTAACACCGCAGACGTTACGCACGCTGTGCCAGTGGATTGACGCGCATCAGGACTATGAGTTTTCAACCGACGAGCTGGCCAACGAGGTTAACATCTCACGTGTTTCCTGCCGTAAATACCTCATCTGGCTGGTCAACTGTCATATCTTGTTCACCAGTATCCATTATGGCGTCACGGGGCGTCCGGTTTACCGTTACCGTATTCAGGCAGAACACTACTCACTACTGAAACAATATTGCCAATAACGGAGCACTAGTTATCTGTAAGTAATAATTATTACAGTAATGCAAAATACCCCTGGCACAAGTTACATCGTTTATCAGTAAAACTTGTGCCAGATCAAATATAATTATCCCTCCAGCATCGCTAAAAATTAATATCCCTTCAAATAAATGGTGTTTTTAATTTCAAAACGCTAACAAAAGTTAATTAACTATTATGTCACCCGCATTATGTGTATTTTTACCCACAAATGGGTAGATCAGAATAATCTATAAGCCTAATGATATCTGCCCTTAGAACAAAAAACAGACCGATAAATATCAATAAGATAAAAGCAAACAAAACATTAACATCTGCGTAGTACAAACTATAAACCCATCGCCAGAGGGTATTTCTCTCTGAAAAAGCCGCTTATCACAGTGCATAAATTTGCCGCTGCTTTAATCAGCTAATATTCACTGTGAGGTATTTGCTCAAGCCAGTAACGACCAAACGGATATTTAGTCAGGCTCTGAAACAGTTCATACAAAACAGAACGTGACTGTGATCTATTCAGCAAAAATTTAAATAGGATTATCGCGAGGGTTCATACATGTTATTTACTATCCAACTTATCATAATACTGATATGTCTGTTTTATGGTGCCAGAAAGGGCGGTATCGCGCTGGGTTTATTAGGCGGTATCGGCCTGGTCATTCTGGTCTTCGTCTTCCACCTTCAGCCAGGTAAACCACCGGTTGATGTCATGCTGGTTATCATTGCGGTGGTGGCGGCATCGGCAACCTTGCAAGCTTCGGGCGGTCTTGATGTCATGCTGCAAATTGCCGAGAAGCTGCTGCGCCGCAACCCGAAATATGTCTCAATTGTCGCGCCGTTTGTAACCTGTACGCTGACCATTCTTTGCGGTACGGGTCACGTGGTTTACACCATTCTGCCGATCATCTACGACGTCGCCATTAAGAACAATATCCGTCCGGAACGTCCGATGGCGGCAAGTTCTATCGGTGCACAGATGGGGATTATCGCAAGCCCGGTATCGGTTGCGGTCGTGTCTCTGGTTGCGATGCTGGGTAATGTCACCTTTGATGGTCGTCATCTTGAGTTCCTCGACCTGCTGGCAATCACCATTCCATCGACGTTAATCGGTATCCTGGCGATCGGTATCTTCAGCTGGTTCCGCGGTAAAGATTTGGATAAAGACGAAGAGTTCCAGAAATTCATCTCCGTACCGGAAAACCGTGAGTATGTTTACGGTGATACCGCGACGCTGCTGGATAAAAAACTGCCAAAAAGCAACTGGCTGGCAATGTGGATCTTCCTCGGGGCAATCGCTGTAGTCGCACTTCTTGGTGCTGATTCGGACCTGCGTCCATCCTTCGGTGGCAAACCACTGTCGATGGTACTGGTTATTCAGATGTTTATGCTGCTGACCGGGGCGCTGATTATTATCCTGACCAAAACAAATCCCGCGTCTATCTCAAAAAACGAAGTCTTCCGTTCCGGTATGATCGCTATCGTGGCGGTGTACGGTATTGCATGGATGGCAGAAACCATGTTCGGTGCGCATATGTCTGAAATTCAGGGCGTACTGGGCGAAATGGTGAAAGAGTATCCATGGGCTTATGCCATTGTTCTGCTGCTGGTTTCCAAGTTTGTAAACTCTCAGGCTGCGGCGCTGGCGGCGATTGTTCCGGTCGCGCTGGCGATCGGCGTTGATCCGGCATACATCGTGGCTTCAGCACCGGCTTGCTACGGTTATTACATCCTGCCAACTTATCCGAGCGATCTGGCAGCGATTCAGTTTGACCGTTCCGGCACCACCCACATCGGTCGCTTCGTCATCAACCACAGCTTTATTCTGCCGGGGTTGATTGGTGTAAGCGTATCGTGCGTCTTCGGCTGGATCTTCGCCGCGATGTACGGGTTCTTATAAATGCACTTTGCGTGCCGCCCGTGACGACGCGGCACGCAATTTTCGAATAACAAATACAGAATTACAGGCTGGAAGCTATGTCAAACAAACCCTTTATCTACCAGGCTCCTTTCCCGATGGGGAAAGACAATACCGAATACTATCTACTCACTTCCGATTACGTTAGCGTTGCCGACTTCAACGGCGAAACCATCTTGAAAGTGGAACCAGAAGCCCTGACCCTGCTGGCGCAGCAAGCCTTTCACGACGCTTCTTTCATGCTCCGCCCGGCACACCAGAAACAGGTTGCTGCTATTCTTCACGATCCAGAAGCCAGCGAAAACGACAAGTACGTGGCGCTGCAATTCTTAAGAAACTCCGAAATCGCCGCCAAAGGCGTGCTGCCGACTTGCCAGGATACCGGCACCGCGATCATCGTCGGTAAAAAAGGTCAGCGCGTGTGGACCGGCGGTGGTGATGAAGAAGCGCTGTCGAAAGGCGTCTATAACACCTATATCGAAGATAACCTGCGCTATTCACAGAATGCAGCGCTGGACATGTACAAAGAGGTCAACACCGGCACGAACCTGCCTGCGCAAATCGACCTGTACGCGGTAGATGGCGACGAGTACAAATTCCTCTGCGTCGCCAAAGGCGGTGGCTCTGCCAACAAAACGTATCTCTACCAGGAAACCAAAGCCCTGCTGACTCCCGGCAAACTGAAAAACTTCCTCGTCGAGAAAATGCGTACCCTCGGTACTGCAGCCTGCCCGCCGTACCATATCGCGTTTGTGATTGGCGGTACGTCTGCTGAAACCAACCTGAAAACCGTCAAGTTGGCAAGCGCTCACTATTACGATGAACTGCCGACGGAAGGGAACGAACATGGTCAGGCGTTCCGCGATGTCCAGCTGGAACAGGAACTGCTGGAAGAGGCCCAGAAACTCGGTCTTGGTGCGCAATTTGGCGGTAAATACTTCGCGCACGATATCCGCGTGATCCGTCTGCCACGTCACGGCGCATCCTGCCCGGTAGGTATGGGCGTCTCCTGCTCCGCTGACCGTAACATTAAAGCGAAAATCAACCGCGAAGGGATCTGGATCGAAAAACTGGAACACAATCCAGGACAGTACATTCCACAAGAACTGCGTCAGGCCGGTGAAGGCGAAGCGGTGAAGGTCGACCTTAACCGCCCGATGAAAGAGATCCTCGCCCAGCTTTCGCAATATCCGGTTTCCACTCGTTTGTCGCTCACCGGCACCATTATCGTGGGTCGCGATATTGCGCACGCCAAGCTGAAAGAATTGATTGATGCTGGTAAAGAATTGCCGCAGTACATCAAAGATCACCCGATCTACTACGCGGGTCCGGCGAAAACACCTGCCGGTTATCCATCAGGTTCACTTGGCCCAACCACCGCAGGTCGTATGGACTCCTACGTGGATCTGCTGCAATCCCACAGCGGTAGCATGATCATGCTGGCGAAAGGTAACCGCAGTCAGCAGGTCACCGACGCATGTCATAAACACGGCGGCTTCTACCTCGGTAGCATCGGCGGCCCGGCGGCGGTACTGGCGCAGCAGAGCATTAAGCATCTGGAATGCGTCGCCTATCCGGAGCTGGGTATGGAAGCAATCTGGAAAATCGAAGTGGAAGATTTCCCGGCGTTTATCCTGGTCGATGACAAAGGCAACGACTTCTTCCAGCAAATCGTCAACAAACAGTGCGCGAACTACACTAAGTAACCTCTTCGGCCCAGCGCCTGGCAGCATGCTGCCAGGTGATCCCCCTGGGCCACCTCTTTTGCGATTGTAATTTCACGCTTGCTGGTGAATAGTCAGTATTTTCCCTGACTTGCGAACTCACCATGACCCGCACACTCAAGCCGTTAATTCTTAACACCGGCGCACTGGCGCTAACGTTAATCCTGATTTATACCGGCATTTCGGCCAATGACAAACTCACCTGGCTGATGGAAGTGACACCGGTGATTATTGTGGTGCCGCTGCTGCTTGCCACCGCCAGACGTTACCCGTTAACGCCGCTGCTCTATACGCTTATTTTCTTTCACGCCATCATCCTGATGGTCGGCGGGCAATACACCTACGCGAAAGTCCCCGTTGGTTTTGAGGTGCAGGAATGGCTGGGGTTGAGCCGTAATCCGTATGACAAGCTGGGGCATTTTTTCCAGGGGCTGGTGCCTGCACTGGTGGCACGAGAGATCCTCGTTCGCGGGATTTACGTGCGCGGACGTAAAATGGTGGCATTCCTGGTCTGTTGCGTGGCGCTGGCGATAAGCGCGATGTATGAATTAATCGAGTGGTGGGCGGCGCTGGCAATGGGTCAGGGAGCGGATGATTTTCTCGGCACCCAGGGGGATCAGTGGGACACGCAATCCGATATGTTCTGCGCACTACTGGGGGCATTAACGACGGTGATATTCCTCGCCCGCTTTCATTGCCGCCAGCTACGGCGCTTTGGCTTGATAACCGGATAACAACGTGCGCTTTGTTGATGCCGGATGCGGCATGAATTCCTTATCCGGTCTACAAAATTTGCAAATCCAAAGCATTGTATTAAGACGTGGCCTGATAAACATATCGCATCAGGCCATTTTCGTTAGCTATTGTCCACGTCAGGCTTTCACATCACTCACTGCACCGACCGGAATATCAGAATGAACAGGCTCGGGCGGTACTTTGCGATATTTATCCAGCAGATGGATCTGGATCCTGCGCAGCGTGTCACCATTGAGGCGATAGAAACGGAAGTAGAGAATCAGCGTTACCATGAAAAACAGAGTTGGTAGAGCAATCATAATAAACTGCATACCTAATAGGGCTTGCGTAGACTGTTCAACATTCGGTACATAGCCAATCATCCCTAACACAACCGCAATGAAAAAAGCCGCAAAGGCTGAACCGCCCTTCACCACCATAGTCTGCACGGAGTAAGCGATGCTTTCACAGCGTACGTGCAGTTTATATTCACCGTAATCAACGGTATCTGCCACCATGATGACCTGTAATACCCAGAAAAGCGCCGTTCCCACATTCAGCAAAATACCCGCAATCACAATGAGGACGACGTTGTGATAGCTCATTAATGCCATTAACAGGAGAACACCACAGCTTAACACCGGAAGAATAGATGCTCCGGCCCATAAAATGCGTCGGGATAATGATTTAACTAAGCGTGGGAAGAATACTAACGTCACCAGGTTAGCAGCTCCCGCATACGACAGATAATAGGGGAACAAATCCGCATCACCGATAACATATGAGAAATAATAGATAGCAAAGCCGGTAATAATATTGCTGGCTACATTATAAGCAAGAGCCATACCCAAGAGGCATGAAAGCTGATCGTTTTTATAAATAAGCGCAACGATGGCTTTAAGTGTCAGATGGCTTCCTTCAGCAGACGGTTGATTGTCTGACGAAAAGACTTCATGCACATTGCGCAGAGTGATGATGGTTGAAACAATAAAAAAGGCGATCAGTACCAGAGTGAACATCTGAAAGCCAAATCCCCGATCGCCACCGCCGACATAATTAACAAATGGTAGCGTCACACCTGCCGTAACAAAGCCCGCCAGACTGGCAAAAAAACGCGGATAAGGAACCAGTTGTTCGCGCTCACGTTTATCGAGCGTTATGGTTGGAACCAGCGACCAGAAGGGAATATCCATAATGGTGTAAGTCATGCCCCAGAGGATGTAGGTCACGCAAACAAAGACAATCTGAGTAGTACCTTCAAACAGATGCGCACTAAAGAGGAGAAATAAGATTACAGAGTTTGCCAACGTACCGATCAGGATCCAGGGTTTGAACTTACCCCATCGCGATCGCGTAGCATTTACAATCCATCCCATAATCGGATCGTTAATAGCATCCCAGATCCTCGCCACCAGAAACAAAGTACCGACCAAACCCACAGACAGCCCGACGACATCGGTGTAGTAATACATGAGGTACATATACACAATGCCGATCGCAAAATCCTTCCCGAACGCTCCAAATCCATAACTGAGTTTTGTAGTCATTGAAATGCTCATAGGGTATCGGGTCGCTGTTACCAACGCCCGCCTTCTGTTATTGGTATCGTCAGAGGTGTGCGCCGGAATAAATCCCCCGGCGCAGTAGCGTTTAGTCGCGTTTTAACGGTGCAACCAGCCAGGCAGCCAGTCGCCGTGGGCGGCAATCAGGTCGTCAACAAGAGCATATATTTCGTCAATGCCCAGTACGGCGGCAGTATGCGGGTCCATCATCGCGGCGTGGTAAACACGGTCGCGATTTTCCGTGAGAATGGCTTCCGTCAGCAGCGTCTGTACGTTGATGTTGGTTTGCATCAGGGCGGCCAGATGCGACGGTAGCGTACCGACTTTGGTCGGCTGAATGCCATTTGCATCAACCAGACAGGCCACTTCCACGCAACATCCTTGTGGCAGGTTATCAATCAAACCATCGTTACGGACGTTGCCATAAATCACACTCGGCTCGCCAGTCCAGATAGCGTTCATGATTGTGCTGGCATATTCCCGTGACGGTTTAATATCAATCCGGGAGGCGTTCTTATACTCCTCCAGCTCTTTATGCCAGTTCGCCAGCTGCTCGACGCAGCGTTTCGGGTACTCATCCAGCGGTACTTTATAACGCTCAATCAAATCCTCACGACCAGGCTTAATAAACCACGGTGTGTATTCAGCAAAATGTTCTGACGATTCCGTGACGAAGTAGCCCAGCTTTTTGAACATTTCATAGCGCACAATGTTCTGGCAGCGAGCATTGCCATGAATATTCGGCTTCGGAGCCTGCCCTGCGTCATACGCTGCCAGCAGTTCCGGGTAGAGATTCACGTAACTGCCATCGGCGGTTTTGCGCTCCAGTTCCAGGTAAAACGCCATATGGTTGATACCTGCGCAACGGTAACGCAGCGTAGCCGGGTCGATATTGAGGTCACGCGCCAGCTCTTCTGCCGTTCCCTGCACCGAATGGCACAGCCCTACCTGTTTGATATGCGGATAGCGGGCATACATCACCCAGGTGTTCATCGCCATTGGGTTAACGTAGTTGAGCATGGTGGCATCGGGGCAGACTTCCGTCATGTCCTCGCAAATTTGCCACAGGTGCGGAATGGTACGTAATGCGCGCATAATACCGCCCGGCCCCAACGTATCGGCAATGGTTTGTTCCAGACCGTGGCGCTTACAGACCTCGAAATCAGTCACCGTGCAAGGTTCATAACCGCCAATCTGAAATGCCACCACAACAAAATCGGCACCCTGTAAGGCTTCTTTCTGTTGGGTGTGGCAGGTGATTTTGCCGCTGGCCCCTGCTGAATCCATCAACTTGCGCACCACAATGTGCGACTCTTCCAGACGGATGGGATCAATGTCCATCAGGGCAATATGCGCCGTTTTCAGCGCCTCGCGATGGAACACATCACCAAGAATATTTTTAACGAAAATCGTCGAACCAGCGCCGATAAATGTAATTTTGGGTGCAGACATCATGCAGATCTCCTGGCTTGCTTGAATAACTTCATCATGGCAGGCGAATCTGCAGAAAACCTCCGGCTTCCAGGTTGAGCATTCCCATAAACTCAGATCTTGGGTGAAGCATCGGTAAATCTGAGTTTATGAGAGTAAATTGTTTGAAAAGCAGAGTTTTCGGCCTCCATATGCTCAGACGCTCCCCTCACCCCTCTGGAAAAAGGGTGAAAACCGTGCTCCCACTCGCAGTCATCCTCCCCTACTCCTGCCATAATTCTGATAATCCAGGAAAGAGAGCCATCCATGAATACAGATCCTTTTATGTGCAGCAGCGACGAAAAACAGACCCGCAGTCCGCTGTCGCTGTATTCGGAATACCAGCGGATGGAGATTGAGTTTCGCGCACCGCATATCATGCCCACCAGCCACTGGCATGGTCAGGTCGAAGTGAATGTGCCTTTCGATGGCGATGTGGAATACCTGATCAACAATGAAAAAGTGAATATCAATCAGGGTCATATCACGCTGTTCTGGGCCTGTACACCGCACCAACTAACAGATACCGGAACCTGTCAGAGCATGGCAATTTTTAATCTGCCGATGCATCTGTTTCTCTCCTGGCCGCTGGATAAAGATCTGATTAACCACGTCACTCACGGCATGGTGATCAAATCACTGGCTACACAGCAACTTAGCCCATTTGAAGTGCGCCGCTGGCAGCAGGAACTGAACAGTCCGAACGAACAAATTCGCCAGCTCGCCATTGATGAAATTGGCCTGATGCTCAAGCGATTTAGCCTCTCTGGCTGGGAACCTATTCTGGTCAATAAAACCTCGCGCACACACAAAAACAGCGTCTCGCGCCATGCGCAATTTTATGTTAGCCAGATGCTGAACTTCATAGCCGAAAACTATGATCAGGCACTGACCATCAACGATGTGGCTGAGCACGTCAAACTTAACGCCAACTATGCAATGGGGATATTCCAGCGGGTCATGCAATTGACGATGAAACAGTACATTACCGCGATGCGCATCAACCACGTTCGTGCGTTACTGAGCGATACCGACAAAAGTATTCTCGATATTGCCCTGACGGCAGGCTTTCGTTCGAGTAGCCGTTTTTACAGCACGTTCGGCAAATATGTCGGCATGTCGCCGCAACAATACCGCAAACTTAGCCAACAGCGCCGCCAGACGTTTCCCGGCTAAAGACGATATCAGTATCAGCCAAAAAAATAATTTAGCCGTCGATAATAAACAGCGAAAACAAATTAAAATAATCACATAACATATTGTTTATAAAAATAAACATGCCCAAAATGTTTGTTTTTTACACGCTTTACAGCCCGAAAAGGCCGGACGATACTTGCCCGCAACGAAGATTCCTTCATAACCGGGTAAGCAATGATGAAAGTATTAATTGTTGAAAGCGAGTTTCTCCATCAAGACACCTGGGTCGGTAACGCCGTTGAGCGTCTGGCAGATGCTTTAAGCCAGCAAAATATTACCGTGATTAAATCCACCTCCTTTGATGATGGTTTTGCCATCCTCTCTTCAAACGAAGCCATTGACTGCCTGATGTTCAGCTATCAAATGGAACATCCGGACGAACATCAAAACGTCAGACAATTGATCGGTAAGCTTCATGAGCGCCAACAAAACGTGCCGGTCTTCCTGTTGGGCGATCGGGAAAAAGCCCTCGCCGCAATGGACCGAGATCTGCTGGAGCTTGTCGATGAATTCGCCTGGATTCTGGAAGATACCGCCGACTTTATCGCCGGACGCGCCGTTGCCGCGATGACCCGCTACCGCCAGCAGCTGTTGCCGCCACTGTTCAGCGCACTGATGAAATATAGCGACATCCATGAATATTCCTGGGCCGCGCCAGGCCACCAGGGCGGCGTTGGCTTTACCAAAACACCCGCCGGACGTTTCTACCATGACTACTATGGTGAAAACCTGTTCCGCACTGACATGGGCATCGAACGAACTTCCCTCGGTTCTTTACTTGACCATACTGGCGCATTTGGCGAAAGCGAAAAATATGCCGCACGCGTCTTTGGTGCCGATCGCTCCTGGTCGGTAGTCGTCGGTACTTCCGGCTCTAACCGCACCATCATGCAGGCTTGCATGACCGATAACGATGTAGTGGTCGTTGACCGTAACTGCCATAAATCCATCGAACAAGGCTTGATGCTGACAGGCGCAAAACCGGTCTACATGGTGCCAAGCCGCAACCGCTACGGCATTATCGGGCCAATCTATCCGCAGGAAATGCAACCTGAAACCTTGCAGAAGAAAATCAGTGAAAGCCCGCTGACCAAAGACAAAGCCGGGCAAAAACCGTCTTACTGCGTGGTGACCAACTGCACCTATGACGGCGTGTGTTATAACGCTAAAGAAGCACAGGATCTGCTGGAAAAAACCTCCGATCGTCTGCACTTTGACGAAGCCTGGTACGGCTATGCACGTTTTAACCCGATCTATGCCGATCACTATGCCATGCGCGGCGAACCAGGCGATCACAACGGCCCTACCGTTTTCGCCACCCACTCCACCCACAAACTGCTGAATGCGCTGTCACAGGCCTCTTATATTCATGTACGTGAAGGTCGTGGGGCGATTAACTTCTCCCGCTTCAACCAGGCCTACATGATGCATGCCACCACCTCCCCGCTGTATGCCATCTGCGCATCTAACGACGTGGCGGTGTCGATGATGGACGGCAACAGCGGCCTGTCACTGACGCAGGAAGTGATCGACGAAGCGGTTGATTTCCGTCAGGCGATGGCGCGGCTGTATAAAGAGTTCACCGCTGACGGCAGTTGGTTTTTCAAACCGTGGAACAAAGAGGTCGTCACCGACCCGCAAACCGGCAAAACCTATGACTTTGCTGACGCACCAACCAAACTGCTGACCACCGTTCAGGACTGCTGGGTAATGCATCCGGGCGAAAGCTGGCACGGCTTCAAAGATATTCCGGATAACTGGAGTATGCTCGACCCGATTAAAGTCAGCATCCTTGCTCCGGGAATGGGTGAAGATGGTGAACTGGAAGAAACCGGTGTTCCGGCGGCGCTGGTTACTGCCTGGCTTGGTCGCCACGGCATTGTGCCTACCCGCACCACCGACTTCCAAATTATGTTCCTGTTCTCTATGGGCGTAACCCGTGGGAAATGGGGGACTCTGGTTAACACCCTTTGCTCCTTCAAACGCCACTATGACGCCAACACACCGCTGGCGCAGGTGATGCCGGAACTTGTTGAACAATATCCTGAAACTTACGCGAACATGGGGATTCACGATCTGGGTGACACCATGTTTGCCTGGCTGAAAGAAAACAACCCTGGCGCACGATTGAACGAAGCCTACTCCGGCCTACCGGCGGCAGAAATCACCCCGCGTGAAGCGTACAACGCGATTGTCGACAACAATGTCGAACGGGTATCCATTGAAAATCTGCCAGGACGCATCGCGGCAAACTCTGTTATCCCGTATCCACCAGGAATCCCAATGCTGCTGTCTGGTGAAAACTTCGGCGATAAAAACAGTCCGCAGGTAAGTTATTTACGCTCCCTGCAATCCTGGGACCATCATTTCCCTGGCTTTGAACACGAAACTGAAGGTACTGAAATTATTGACGGTATTTACCACGTCATGTGTGTGAAAGCGTAACCACTATTCCGCTGAAGGCGTAATTGTTTAAATAACATTACGCCACCTGGCCTGAGGCCTTTTGAGTATGGCAACGTTTTCATAAAAATTGCTGCAAACAAAAATGTCATACTTTTTGCGCGGTCCCACCCCGCGCTTTTTTTTGCCTGTTATTTATCCTTTTTTACCCTGTAAAAAAATATGTACATGAGAAATTACTATAAAAATTTGTAATATTAGTAAAACTCGTTATTTTTATGCACGTTTATATTCATCATACAATTATATAGCCATTTCCCGGTATCGCTTTGCTTTAGCGAGAACTGGTCTTTTATTCGCACTCAGGAGTACATGTATGAGGATTTGCAGCGACCAACCTTGTATTGTTTTATTGACTGAAAAAGATATCTGGATAAGGGTGAATGGGAAAGAACCTATTAGCCTTAAAGCTAACCATATAGCGTTATTAAATTGTGAAAATAATATTATCGACGTCTCCTCTCTTAATAACACTTTGGTTGCTCATATTAGTCACGATATCATCAAAGATTACCTCCGGTTTCTGAATAAAGATCTCTCGCAAATACCAGTATGGCAACGTAGCGCTACGCCTATCCTCACCTTGCCATGCCTGACGCCAGACGTCTTTCGCGTTGCCGCGCAACACAGCATGCTGCCCGCTGAAACTGAGTCAGAAAAGGAACGAACACGTGCATTATTATTCACTGTGCTATCCCGTTTTCTCGACAGTAAAAAATTCCTTTCATTAATGATGTATATGTTACGTAATTGTGTTAGCGACAGCGTTTATCAAATTATTGAAAGCGATATCCATAAAGACTGGAATCTTAGTATGGTAGCCAGTTGTTTATGTCTTAGCCCAAGCCTGTTAAAGAAAAAGCTGAAAAGCGAAAACACCAGTTATAGCCGAATAATCACCACCTGCCGCATGCGTTATGCCGTGAATGAATTAATGATGGACGGTAAAAATATCTCTCAGGTATCACAGTCGTGCGGCTATAACAGTACGTCTTACTTTATTTCTGTCTTTAAAGACTTCTACGGTATGACGCCCCTGCATTATGTTAGTCAGCACAGAGAACGCACTGTCGCCTGATTTTTAACCTTAACGAAGAGCTATATTAATAACGACATCAGCGATAACCCGGTCGATAATAATTCAACTCGCGCATGCAGGCGTATGATATGACGTAATTTATTGTCACGAAGCTCGCCTTCGCAGGAGTTTAATTATGTCTTCGGATGCTGATGCTCACAAAGTGGGCTTAATCCCCGTCACCCTGATGGTGTCGGGGAATATTATGGGGTCAGGTGTTTTTCTGTTACCTGCAAACCTGGCCTCCACTGGCGGGATTGCCATTTATGGATGGTTGGTGACGATTATCGGTGCGCTGGGGCTCTCGATGGTATACGCCAAAATGTCGTTCCTCGACCCAAGTCCTGGTGGTTCTTACGCTTACGCCCGCCGCTGCTTTGGCCCGTTTCTCGGTTATCAAACCAACGTCCTCTACTGGCTGGCCTGCTGGATCGGCAATATCGCCATGGTGGTCATTGGCGTAGGATATTTAAGTTACTTCTTCCCGATTCTGAAAGATCCATTGGTATTAACCATCACCTGTGTCGTGGTGCTGTGGATCTTCGTCCTGCTGAACATTGTCGGTCCGAAAATGATCACCCGCGTGCAGGCTGTTGCCACCGTGCTGGCGCTGATCCCCATCGTCGGGATTGCCGTATTTGGCTGGTTCTGGTTTCGTGGTGAAACCTACATGGCGGCATGGAATGTCAGCGGCCTGGGCACCTTCGGTGCGATTCAAAGTACCCTTAACGTTACGCTGTGGTCATTCATCGGTGTGGAAAGTGCCTCCGTTGCCGCAGGTGTGGTGAAAAACCCGAAACGCAACGTCCCTATCGCCACCATTGGTGGGGTATTGATTGCCGCCGTTTGCTATGTGCTCTCCACCACCGCGATTATGGGGATGATCCCTAATGCCGCTCTGCGCGTTTCTGCCTCGCCATTCGGTGATGCCGCACGGATGGCGCTGGGTGACACCGCCGGGGCCATTGTTTCTTTCTGCGCAGCTGCGGGTTGCTTAGGTTCACTGGGCGGCTGGACGTTGCTGGCGGGTCAAACAGCGAAAGCCGCTGCCGATGACGGACTGTTCCCACCGATTTTTGCCCGTGTAAATAAGGCAGGTACGCCAGTGGCGGGGCTGATTATCGTCGGTATTTTGATGACCATCTTCCAGCTCAGTAGCATTTCGCCAAACGCAACCAAAGAGTTCGGTCTGGTTTCTTCCGTATCGGTCATCTTTACCCTGGTGCCATATCTTTACACCTGTGCGGCGTTACTGCTGCTCGGCCACGGTCACTTTGGTAAAGCACGCCCGGCATATCTGGCTGTTACTACCATTGCCTTTCTCTACTGCATCTGGGCCGTAGTAGGGTCCGGCGCGAAAGAAGTTATGTGGTCATTTGTCACCCTGATGGTAATCACCGCCATGTATGCGCTGAATTACAACCGGCTGCATAAAAACCCGTATCCCTTAGATGCACCAATAAGTAAAGATTAATTCCCCTTAATCCAGCAAACATAAGAGCCAACCTTAAGAACTTAAGGTTGGCTTAATTTTGCTTTGCGAGCATATGCGCACTTTGTTCGATGGAAACACCGTAATGTTGAAGCGCCTACTAAAAAGACCCTCTTTGAATTTACTCGCCTGGCTATTGTTGGCCGCTTTTTATATCTCTATCTGCCTGAATATTGCCTTTTTTAAACAGGTGTTGCAGGCGTTACCGCTGGATTCGCTGCATAACGTACTGGTTTTCTTGTCGATGCCGATCGTCGCCTTCAGCGTAATCAATATTGCCCTGACACTAAGCTCTTTCTTATGGCTTAATCGCCCCCTGGCCTGCCTGTTTATTCTGGTCGGTGCGGCTGCACAATATTTCATAATGACTTACGGTATCGTCATCGACCGCTCGATGATTGCCAATATTATTGATACCACTCCGGCAGAAAGTTATGCGCTGATGACAACGCAAATGTTATTAACGCTGGGATTCAGCGGCGCGCTTGCTGCGCTGATGGCCTGCTGGATTAAAATCAAACCTGCCACCTCGCGCCTGCGCAGTGTTCTTTTCCGTGGGGCCAATATTCTGGTCTCTGTGCTGCTGATTTTGCTGGTTGCCGCACTGTTTTATAAAGACTACGCCTCGCTGTTTCGCAACAACAAAGAGCTGGTAAAAACCTTAAGCCCCTCTAACAGCATTATTGCCAGCTGGTCATGGTACTCCCATCAGCGACTGGCAAATCTGCCGCTGGTGCGAATTGGTGAAGACGCGCACCGCAACCCATTAATGCAGAACGGGAAACGTAAAAATTTGACTATCCTGATTGTCGGCGAAACCTCGCGAGCAGAGAACTTCTCCCTCAACGGCTACCCGCGTGAAACTAACCCGCGGCTGGCGAAAGATAACGTGGTCTATTTCCCTAATACCATATCTTGCGGCACGGCAACGGCAGTTTCAGTACCGTGCATGTTCTCGAATATGCCACGTGAGCATTACAAAGAAGAGCTGGCACAGCACCAGGAAGGTGTTCTGGATATCATCCAACGGGCAGGCATTAATGTGCTGTGGAATGATAACGATGGCGGCTGTAAAGGCGTCTGCGACCGCGTACCTCACCAGAACGTCACCGCGCTGAACCTGCCTGGCCAGTGCATCAATGGCGAATGCTATGATGAAGTGCTGTTCCACGGGCTGGAAGAGTACATCAATAACCTGCAGGGTGATGGCTTGATTGTCTTACACACCATCGGCAGCCACGGCCCGACCTATTACAATCGCTATCCACCGCAGTTCAGGAAATTTACCCCTACCTGCGACACCAATGAGATCCAGACCTGTACCAAAGAGCAACTGGTGAACACTTACGACAATACGCTGGTCTACGTCGACTATATTGTTGATAAAGCGATTAATCTGCTGAAAGAACATCAGGATAAATTTACCACCAGCCTGGTTTATCTTTCTGACCACGGTGAATCGTTAGGTGAAAATGGCATTTATCTGCACGGTCTGCCTTATGCCATCGCCCCGGATAGCCAAAAACAGGTGCCGATGCTGCTGTGGCTGTCGGAGGATTATCAAAAACGGTATCAGGTTGACCAAAGCTGCCTGCAGAAACAGGCGCAAACGCAGCGCTATTCACAAGACAATTTATTCTCCACGCTATTGGGATTAACTGGCGTTCAGACGAAGTATTACCAGGCTGCGGATGATATTCTGCAACCTTGCAGGAGAATAAATAAATGAAAATTCTGATTGTTGAAGACGATACGCTGTTATTGCAGGGATTGATTCTGGCGGCACAAACCGAAGGCTACGCATGTGATGGCGTGACGACCGCGCGGATGGCAGAACAAAGCCTTGAGACCGGTCATTACAGCCTGGTGGTACTGGATTTAGGGTTACCCGACGAAGATGGACTGCATTTTCTCGCCCGTATCCGGCAGAAAAAATATACCCTGCCGGTACTGATCCTCACCGCTCGCGATACGCTGACCGACAAAATCGCCGGACTGGATGTCGGTGCCGATGACTATCTGGTGAAGCCTTTTGCACTGGAAGAGTTACACGCCCGCATCCGCGCCCTGCTACGACGCCATAATAATCAGGGCGAAAGTGAGATGATTGTTGGTAATCTGACGCTGAATATGGGTCGCCGTCAGGTATGGATGGGCGGTGAAGAGTTGATTCTGACACCCAAAGAATATGCTCTGCTGTCACGGTTAATGCTTAAAGCAGGCAGTCCGGTGCATCGGGAAATTCTCTACAACGACATCTATAACTGGGACAATGAACCCTCGACCAACACCCTGGAAGTGCATATCCACAATCTGCGCGACAAAGTGGGCAAAGCCCGTATCCGCACCGTGCGCGGATTTGGCTATATGCTGGTCGAGAATGAGGAAAACTAATTGAATCTGATGCGTTTTCTGCGCCGACCAATATCGCTGCGCCAACGGCTGATATTGACCATCGCGGCGATCTTATTGGTGTTTGAGCTGATCAGCGTCTTCTGGCTATGGCATGAAAGTACCGAGCAGATTCAGCTGTTTGAGCAGGCGCTACGCGACAATCGCAACAACGATCACCACATCATGCGTGAGATCCGCGAGGCAATCGCCAGCCTGATTGTCCCCGGCGTCTTTATGGTCAGCCTGACGCTGTTTATCTGCTATCAGGCAGTACACCGCATCACCCGCCCGCTGGCAGAGCTACAAAAAGAGCTGGAAGCGCGCACCGCCGACAACTTAACGCCTATTACTATTCACTGCGCCACCCTCGAAATCGAAGCGGTGGTTTCGGCGTTGAACGATCTGGTCAGTCGCCTGACCAGCACGCTGGATAACGAAAGGTTGTTTACCGCTGACGTCGCGCACGAGCTACGAACGCCACTGGCGGGGGTGCGTTTGCATCTGGAACTGCTGGCGAAAACACATCACATTGATGTAGCACCGTTAGTGGCTCGGCTTGATCAGATGATGGAGAGCGTCTCCCAGCTGTTGCAACTGGCACGCGCCGGACAGTCATTTTCTTCCGGTAATTATCAACATGTAAAACTGCTGGAAGATGTCATTCTTCCCTCGTATGACGAACTCAGCACTATGCTCGACCAACGCCAACAAACCCTACTGTTGCCAGA
Source organism: Escherichia sp. MOD1-EC7003 (assembly GCF_002965065.1). GTDB lineage: Bacteria > Pseudomonadota > Gammaproteobacteria > Enterobacterales > Enterobacteriaceae > Escherichia. The sequence continues at coordinate 49,752 of NZ_PTRE01000026.1, read as the reverse complement.
AAGCGCCGCTGACATCACCGTTCAGGGTGATGCAACCCTGCTGCGGATGTTATTGCGAAACCTGGTAGAAAACGCCCATCGTTACAGCCCGCAAGGCAGCAACATTATGATTAAGCTGCAAGAAGATGGCGGTGCGGTCATGGCCGTTGAAGATGAAGGACCGGGTATTGATGAGAGCAAATGCGGGGAGTTGAGTAAAGCATTTGTACGAATGGACAGCCGGTATGGCGGGATTGGTCTGGGGTTAAGTATTGTCAGCCGAATTACACAGTTGCATCACGGGCAGTTTTTCCTGCAAAACCGGCAAGAGACATCAGGCACGCGGGCCTGGGTACGGCTGAAGAAAGATCAGTACGTGACAAACCAGATATAAAAAAAGCTGCTGACCACCAGCACGCTGAACACGGTAGTTAAACTTTCATAAACACGTTTTTTCATTGCACTCTCCTCCGTTAACCTGGAGGAGAGTATGCGTGGCAGAGATTAAGTAAACCTTAAGGGTTCAATTGTTGGCCTGATAAGACAACGTCGCATCAGGCCATCCGTTTCAGCTTACTCATCAATTCGCGGATGCTGCTGCACAAGGCGGGTACGTTTTTCCTGCAAATCGGCGATCTCGTGGTCAATATCATCGATTTTCTGCTCGATATTATCGTAATGCTCGCCGAGAATTTCCTTCGCTTCCTGTAAATCCGACGCCGCCGGCGTCGCACCTTTCAACGGACGATTCGCCGTTTCTTTCATGGTCACGCCGGTGATTAAACCAACCACCGCCACTATCATCAGGTAATAGGCAGGCATCATTAAATTCTGCGAGCTTTCCACCAGCCAGGCCGCCAGCGTTGGCGTCAGACCGGCAACCAGCACCGAAATATTAAATGCCGCCGCCAGCGCACTATAACGGATATGCGTCGGGAACATCGCTGGCAAGGTAGAAGCCATAACGCCCGTAAAGCAGTTAAGGATCACCGCCAGCATCAGTAACCCGGCAAAAATCAGGCCGATGACGTTACTATTAATCAAAATAAACGCCGGGATCGCCAACACAAACAGTGCAACACTACCGAGTAGCACAAACGGACGACGGCCAAAACGGTCACTTAGCAAGCCCATCACTGGTTGAACAAACAGCATACCGATCATAATCGCAATAATAATCAGCACCCCGTGGTCTTCGGAGTAATGCAGGTTATGTGACAAATAACTCGGCATATAGGTCAGCAACATGTAGTAAGTCACGTTGGTGGCAATTACCAGACCAATACATGTCAACAGGCTGCGCCAGTATTTCGTGGCAATCTCTTTAAACGAGACTTTCGGGCCATCCTGCAAACCTTCGCGGTCGCCCTGTTCCAGTTTATCGACATGCTGCTGGAACGCCGGAGTCTCTTCCAGCGCATGACGCAGGTAAAGCCCGATAATCCCTAACGGCAGAGCGATAAAGAACGGAATACGCCAGCCCCAGTCGAGGAAGTTATCTTCGCCGACAATGGTCGAAATTAACACCACCACGCCCGCGCCCAGTACAAACCCGGCAATAGAACCGAAGTCCAGCCAGCTGCCCATAAAGCCACGTTTACGGTCAGGAGAGTATTCCGCAACAAATATCGACGCTCCGGTATATTCACCGCCAACCGAGAAACCTTGTGCCATCTTACAGATCAACAGCAAAATCGGCGCCCAAATACCAATCGTGTCGTAGGACGGTATTAAGCCAATACAGAACGTACTGATCGACATAATCACAATCGTGATAGCAAGGATCTTCTGGCGACCATATTTATCGCCCAACATACCAAAGAAGAGTCCACCAAGCGGTCGAATCAGAAAGGGAACGGAGAAAGTGGCAAGTGCAGCAACCATCTGCACGCTGGGGTCAGCCCCCGGAAAAAAAACTTTACCTAATGCGTAAGCAACAAAACCATAAACACCAAAATCGAACCATTCCATTGCATTACCCAGTGATGCTGCGGTAATAGCTTTACGCAATTTACCGTCATCAATAATGGTGACATCACGAAGGGTAATCGGTTTTACTTTTTTCCTTTTCAGCATAGCTTTCCTCGCAGAGTTGGCCCATTTCCGCAAACGCCAGAAAAATCAGCGCGATGGCCGTAAAAGGGGAGCGGGAATTGCAGGATGCAATCTCTGTAACAAGCGTAGCGGGTTTGCTTACACGCTCCGGTTAAGGAATGTACAATCAAACCCGTTGACGCCTGAATTGGGCAGTTAATGACCTTTTCACCCTACCAGTGTTTAAATTTGTGATCAACTTCACATATGAATTTCGTTCAGGACTCGCACATGTAACCAATTATTTACACAAAATTTATATAGATAATTTCCTCGACCATTGCCCCCACCAGACGCTGCGCTGAACAGAGTCGTGGCATCTCCAGTGCGACAGTTTGCCAGCGGGGCCGTCCAGTCACTGCAACTGTTGACGAGAAAGCTGTAACAGGCGTTCAGCCTCCTGACTTAACTCATACAGGGTCTGTGTGTACATAGAAAGCTCTTCCTTAAAGCAAATTTTATTTATCCAGATTGTTTTTGAGTTATGCTTTCGTTTTTATAATTACACCGGAAAATTACTTTGCATTCATAGCGCTATTATTTATTGCAATAAACAACATTTTCATAACAATTTAAAATAACAGATAGATAGAATATTTTTAAATTAAAAACAAAACAGAAGATTAGCATTACCTTAAACAACAAATAGTGGCAAAAAGATTATTTTCTTTTTGCGTTTCCTTTCAAATAAAAACGCTCGTCGTCTAAAATCAACAGTACCCCCGACAAACTCAGGGATTTTGTGTATAATTGCGGCCTTTTTCGGCAATCTGCCGTTTTTTGGCGCTTTTGCCCTGCTGACTTTTGAGGAAATCCACATGTCATTACCACACTGCCCAAAATGCAACTCCGAATACACCTACGAAGATAACGGCATGTACATCTGCCCGGAATGCGCCCACGAATGGAACGACGCAGAACCTGCACAGGAAAGCGACGAACTGATCGTTAAAGATGCTAACGGCAATCTTCTGGCTGACGGTGACAGCGTTACCATCATTAAAGATCTGAAAGTGAAAGGTAGCTCTTCGATGCTGAAAATTGGCACCAAAGTGAAAAACATCCGCCTGGTTGAAGGCGACCACAACATCGATTGCAAAATCGACGGTTTCGGCCCGATGAAGCTGAAATCGGAGTTTGTGAAAAAGAACTGATTGTATTGCTCAATGTAATATTGGCACGTAATCGGTAGGCCGGATAAGGCGCTCGCGCCGCATCCGGCAACGGTGCCGACAGCCTGATGCGACGCTTACGCGTCTTATCAGGCCTACCCATCCCACTCTCAACTGTTCAAATTTCAAACTACACTTAACTGACTTCTCTTTACTGAGGTCAACATCATGCCATTAAGTCCCTACCTCTCTTTTGCCGGTAACTGTTCCGATGCGATTGCCTATTATCAGCGTACGTTGGGCGCGGAACTGCTCTATAAAATCAGCTTTGGAGAAATGCCAAAATCATCGCAGGAAAGCGCCGAGAACGGCCCTTCCGGGATGCATTTTCCCGATACCGCTATCGCCCATGCCAACGTGCGCATTGCCGGAAGCGATATCATGATGAGCGATACCATACCGTCAGGAAGAGCCAGCTACTCCGGCTTTACGCTGGTACTCAATTCACAACAGGTCGAAGAAGGAAAACGTTGGTTTGATAACCTTGCTGCTAACGGAAAAATCGAAATGGCCTGGCAGGAAACTTTCTGGGCGCATGGCTTTGGCAAAGTCACCGATAAATTTGGCGTGCCGTGGATGATTAATGTCGTTAAACAACAATAACAGCGACCTGCGTCAGCCAGTCGACGCGGTTTACGCACTAATCTGTGAGTTAAAACAGGCCGAGTTTGACCATCACGCGTTTCGCGTGGGCTTTAACGGCAACCTGCGCGACCCGAACATGCACTACCCTCTGGCGCGACTGGTTGGCGAAGTGAAAGAGAAAAGTAATATATATAATTAAAAATATAAATCACGTCATATTATTGATGGTAATAATGAATATGCCGTAATTTCCCACCTTCAGCACAAATTCCTAATAAAATGGCTCGTTCCGCTCACACTTCCACTTATTAAAGTCGCAAATTCCCAATTATGATAACGCCAGCTTTAGATGACGTATTTTGCAAGGATTACATATTTACGACATAAATGATAAATGGAGATTTATATGAATAACTCTCGGTTATTCCGTTTGAGCAGGATTGTTATTGCATTAACCGCCGTCAGCAGCATGATGGTAAATACCGCTTACGCGACAGATGAAGCGAAAGCCGCCACTCAATATACCCAACAGATTAATCAGAGCTACGCAAAATCATTACCGTTTAGCGATCGGCAGGATTTTGACGACGCTCAGCGTGGATTTATCGCCCCGCTGCTGGATGAAGGTATTCTGCGTGACGCTAACGGTAAAGTTTACTACCGCGCGAATGATTACAAATTTGATATTAATGCCGCTGCACCGGAAACCGTAAACCCCAGCCTGTGGCGTCAGTCGCAAATCAACGGCATTTCGGGCCTGTTCAAAGTCACCGATAAAATGTATCAGGTGCGCGGCCAGGATATCTCTAACATTACATTTGTGGAAGGCGAGAAAGGCATTATTGTCATCGACCCGCTGGTAACACCGCCAGCCGCAAAAGCCGCACTTGACCTTTACTTCCAGCATCGTCCGCAAAAACCGATTGTTGCTGTTATTTACACCCACAGCCACACCGACCACTATGGCGGTGTGAAAGGTATTATCTCTGAAGCCGATGTTAAATCCGGCAAAGTTCAGGTGATTGCTCCAGCTGGCTTTATGGACGAAGCCATCAGCGAAAACGTGCTGGCGGGTAACATCATGAGCCGCCGTGCGCTCTACTCTTACGGTCTGTTACTGCCGCACGACGCGCAAGGCAACGTCGGTAACGGCCTCGGCGTGACGCTGGCAACCGGCTACCCAAGCATTATTGCACCGACCAAAACAATCACCAAAACCGGTGAACAGATGATGATCGACGGTCTGGAGTTTGACTTCCTGATGACTCCAGGCAGCGAAGCCCCAGCCGAAATGCACTTCTATATTCCGGCACTGAAAGCCCTGTGTACCGCCGAAAACGCCACGCATACCCTGCACAACTTCTACACCCTGCGCGGCGCGAAAACCCGCGACACCAGCAAGTGGACCGAGTATCTGAACGAAACGCTGGATATGTGGGGTAACGACGCGGAAGTACTGTTTATGCCGCACACCTGGCCGGTATGGGGCAATAAGCATATCAATGATTATATTGGTAAATATCGCGATACTATCAAGTACATTCACGACCAGACCCTGCACCTGGCGAATCAGGGCTACACCATGAATGAAATCGGCGACATGATTAAGTTGCCACCTGCACTTGCCAATAACTGGGCCAGCCGCGGCTATTACGGTTCAGTCAGCCACAACGCCCGCGCAGTGTATAACTTCTATCTCGGCTATTACGACGGTAACCCGGCTAACCTGCATCCGTATGGTCAGGTGGAGATGGGCAAACGTTACGTGAAAGCGCTGGGCGGCTCCGCACACGTTATTAACCTGGCGAAAGAAGCGAATAAGCAAGGGGATTACCGCTGGTCAGCAGAGTTGCTGAAACAGGTGATTGCCGCCAATCCTGGTGACCAGGTGGCGAAGAATCTGCAGGCGAATAACTTTGAACAGCTGGGTTATCAGGCCGAGTCTGCCACCTGGCGCGGTTTCTATCTGACCGGCGCGAAAGAGCTGCGCGAAGGGGTGCATAAGTTCAGCCACGGCACCACCGGTTCCCCGGACACCATTCGCGGGATGTCGATCGAAATGCTGTTCGACTTTATGGCCGTTCGTCTCGATAGCGAAAAAGCCGCGGGCAAAAACATCAGCCTTAACTTCAACATGAGTAATGGCGATAACCTTAACCTGACGCTGAACGATAGCGTGCTTAACTACCGGAAAACGCTGCAACCTGAAGCCAACGCCTCTATCTATATCAGCCGTGAAGATCTGCACGCCGTACTGACCGGACAGGCAAAAATGGCCGATCTGGTGAAAGCGAAGAAAGCCAAAATTATTGGCAATGGCGCGAAACTGGAAGAAATTATTGCTTGTCTGGATAATTTCGATTTGTGGGTGAATATCGTAACTCCGAATTAATGCCACTCACTTTTGGGGGGCTTACCCCCAAAAGTATTTATCTTAAAAATATATACGACAAACCAATACATAAATTATATAAGTTATGAATGCGGTAGCTGAATAAAGCTATTTTTATTCATCGAGAAAATAGCCATACTGACGCCTTCAATGGATATTGATATTCACTACAGATATTGTTCGCAGCAGACAGGATGTATTTAATATGCCAACAGTTCTCTCTCGCATGGCGATGCAACTCAAAAAAACAGCCTGGATAATTCCCGTCTTCATGATTTCGGGATGCTCATTATCTCCGGCAATCCCGGTGATCGGCGCTTATTATCCCAGCTGGTTTTTCTGCGCTATTGCCAGCCTTATTTTGACGCTCATCACAAGGCGAATTATTCAGCGGACAAATATCAATCTGGCATTTGTCGGAATTATTTATACCGCCCTTTTTGCTCTCTACGCCATGCTGTTCTGGCTGGCATTTTTCTAATCTATTTGAGACGCGCTCATGGAAAGTACGCCGAAAAAAGCTCCTCGCAGTAAAGCCCCTGCTCTGTTAGTGGTTGCGTTGCCGCTGGTTGCCCTTGTTTTCGTTATCTGGCGCGTAGACAGTGCGCCATCAACTAATGACGCTTACGCGTCAGCAGACACCATTGATGTGGTGCCGGAAGTCAGCGGTCGCATTGTAGAATTGGCGGTCACCGACAACCAGGCGGTGAAACAGGGCGATTTGCTGTTCCGCATCGACCCGCGCCCGTACGAAGCCAATCTGGCGAAAGCTGAAGCCTCCCTCGCGGCGCTGGATAAGCAAATTATGCTCACCCAGCGTAGCGTTGACGCGCAACAGTTTGGTGCCGACTCGGTTAATGCCACGGTAGAAAAAGCCCGTGCCGCTGCGAAACAAACCACTGATACCCTGCATCGCACCGAACCTCTGCTGAAGGAAGGTTTTGTCTCTGCGGAGGATGTCGACCGCGCAAGAACCGCACAGCGCGCTGCAGAAGCCGATCTTAATGCCGTATTGTTGCAGGCGCAGTCAGCCGCCAGCGCCGTCAGCGGCGTGGATGCATTAGTTGCCCAGCGTGCGGCAGTGGAAGCGGATATTGCGTTGACGAAACTGCATCTGGAAATGGCGACCGTTCGCGCGCCGTTTGATGGTCGGGTCATATCCCTCAAAACCTCGGTTGGGCAATTTGCCTCCGCGATGCGCCCTATTTTCACCCTAATCGACACTCGTCACTGGTACGTGATCGCCAACTTCCGCGAAACCGATCTGAAAAATATTCGCTCAGGCACACCCGCAACGATTCGCCTGATGAGCGACAGCGGCAAGACCTTCGAGGGTAAAGTGGATTCGATTGGCTACGGCGTGCTACCGGATGACGGCGGCCTGGTGCTGGGCGGCCTGCCGAAAGTGTCTCGTTCTATTAACTGGGTCCGCGTTGCCCAGCGTTTTCCGGTCAAAATCATGGTTGATAAACCTGACCCGGAAATGTTCCGCATCGGCGCTTCGGCAGTCGCTAATCTTGAGCCACAATAATGAACGCACTCAACTCCCTGCCATTACCAGTGGTCAGGCTGCTGGCGTTCTTTCATGAAGAGTTAAGCGAGCGGCGAGCAGGCCGCGTGCCGCAGACCATGCAACTCTGGGTAGGCTGCCTGCTGGTGATCCTGATCTCGATGACGTTTGAGATCCCTTTTGTGGCGTTATCACTGGCTGTGCTGTTTTATGGTATTCAGTCGAACGCGTTTTACACCAAATTTGTGGCGATCTTGTTTGTGGTCGCCACGGTGCTGGAGATCGCCAGCCTGTTTTTGATCTACAAATGGTCATATGGCGAACCGTTGATCCGATTGATCATTGCCGGGCCGATCCTGATGGGCTGTATGTTTCTGATGCGCACCCATCGGCTTGGGCTGGTCTTTTTCGCCGTCGCCATTGTCGCCATTTACGGGCAAACCTTCCCCGCCATGCTCGACTATCCGGAAGTGGTCGTACGCTTAACGCTGTGGTGTATCGTTGTCGGCCTCTACCCAACGTTATTGATGACGTTAATTGGCGTGTTGTGGTTTCCCAGTCGCGCCATTACGCAAATGCATCAGGCACTTAATGATCGGCTTAATGATGCCATTAGCCACCTGACGGACAGCCTCGCACCACTATCCGAAACGCGGATTGAAAGAGAGGCGCTGGCGCTGCAAAAACTCAATGTGTTTTGCCTCGCTGACGATGCTGACTGGCGAACTCAGAGCGCATGGTGGCAAAGCTGCGTGGCAACGGTAACCTACATTTACTCGACGCTGAATCGCTACGATCCCACCTCTTTTGCTGATTCGCAGGCAATTATTGAATTTCGGCAAAAATTAGCCTCAGAAATCAACAAGCTGCAACATGCCATTGCCGAAGGCCAGTGCTGGCAAAGCGACTGGCAGCTTAGCGAGGATGAAGCGATGGCGGCACGGGAATGTAACCTGGAGAATATCTGCCAGACGCTGTTACAACTGGGTCGGATGGACCCGAATACACCACCTACGCCCGCGGCCAAACCGCCATCAATGGTCGCCGATGCCTTTACCAATCCAGACTATATGCGCTACGCGGTAAAAACGCTGCTCGCCTGTTTGATCTGTTACACCTTCTATAGCGGTGTGGACTGGGAAGGTATTCACACCTGTATGCTGACCTGCGTGATCGTCGCTAACCCCAATGTCGGTTCGTCGTACCAGAAGATGGTGCTGCGTTTTGGCGGGGCTTTTTGCGGCGCGATTCTGGCGCTGTTATTCACGCTACTGGTCATGCCCTGGCTGGACAATATTGTCGAATTGCTGTTTGTGCTGGCACCGATTTTCCTGTTGGGCGCATGGATTGCCACCAGCTCTGAACGTTCTTCTTATATCGGCACGCAGATGGTGGTTACCTTCGCGCTCGCCACGCTCGAAAACGTTTTTGGTCCGGTGTACGACCTGGTGGAAATCCGCGATCGCGCCCTGGGGATCATCATTGGGACAGTGGTGTCTGCGGTGATTTACACCTTTGTCTGGCCTGAAAGTGAAGCGCGCACGCTACCGCAAAAACTGGCTGGCGCGCTGGGTATGCTAAGTAAAGTAATGCGGATCCCACGCCAGCAGGAAATCACGACTCTGCGCACTTATCTGCAAATTCGCATAGGTCTGCATGCGGCGTTTAATGCCTGTGAAGAGATGTGCCAACGTGTAGCGCTGGAGCGTCAACTGGACAGCGAAGAACGCGCCTTACTGATTGCGCGTTCGCAAACGGTTATTCGTCAGGGCCGCGAAATTCTTCACGCCTGGGATGCAACCTGGAACTCGGCGCAGGCGCTGGATAACGCACTGCAACCTGACAGAGCGGGGCAGTTTGCCGACGCCCTGGAGAAATACGCTGCCGGTCTGACAACTGCACTCAGCCACTCTCCTCAGATAACACCAGAAGAGACACCCGCCTCGCAGGCCATCCTGCCCACGTTATTAAAACAAGAGCAACACGTCTGCCAGCTTTTCGCCCGCTTGCCAGACTGGACAGCCCCGGCATTAACGCCCGCCACGGAACAGGCACAAGGAGCCATGCAATGATCAATCGTCAACTTTCACGTCTGCTGTTGTGCAGCATTCTCGGCAGCACGACGCTGATTTCCGGTTGTGCCCTGGTACGTAAGGATTCTGCGCCTCATCAGCAGCTCAAACCGGAACAAATCAAACTTGCCGATGATATTCACCTCGCCAGCTCCGGCTGGCCGCAGGCGCAGTGGTGGAAACAACTCAATGACCCGCAGCTGAATGCGCTGATCCAACGGACGCTAAGTGGTTCACACACCCTTGCCGAAGCGAAACTGCGGGAAGAAAAAGCGCAGTCGCAAGCCGATTTGTTAGATGCTGGTTCACAGTTGCAGGTGGCGGCATTAGGGATGCTCAACCGCCAACGCGTCTCGGCGAACGGCTTTTTAAGCCCTTATGCGATGGATGCGCCAGCGCTGGATATGGACGGGCCATACTACACCGAAGCCACAGTAGGTTTGTTTGCCGGGCTGGATCTTGATTTGTGGGGTGTGCATCGCTCAGCGGTTGCTGCCGCCATTGGCGCGCATAATGCCGCGCTGGCAGAAACCGCAGCGGTGGAGTTATCACTCACAACGGGCGTAGCGCAGCTTTATTACAGTATGCAGGCCAGCTACCAGATGCTCGATCTGTTGGAGCAAACCCGCAGCGTGATTGATTACGCGGTGAAAGCGCACCAGAGTAAAGTGGCGCACGGTCTGGAAGCGCAAGTGCCTTTCCACGGCGCGCGGGCACAGATTCTGGCGGTCGATAAACAAATTGCTGCCGTCAAAGGGCAAATCACCGAAACGCGAGAATCTCTGCGCGCATTGATTGGCGCAGGCGCCAGCGATATGCCGGAGATCAGACCGGTGGCATTACCGCAAGTCCAGACTGGCATTCCGGCGACACTCTCTTATGATTTGCTCGCCAGACGGCCTGATCTGCAAGCCATGCGCTGGTATGTTCAGGCGTCATTAGATCAGGTGGATTCCGCGCGGGCGCTGTTCTACCCGAGCTTTGATATCAAAGCGTTTTTCGGTCTGGATTCTATCCACCTGGATACCTTATTCAAAAAAACCAGTCGCCAGTTCAACTTCATACCCGGTCTGAAATTGCCGCTGTTTGACGGTGGACGGTTGAATGCCAATCTTGAAGGCACGCGCGCCGCCAGCAACATGATGATTGAACGTTACAACCAGTCAGTACTGAACGCGGTGCGTGACGTTGCAGTCAACGGCACGCGTCTGCAAACGCTCAACGACGAGCGAGAGATGCAGGCTGAACGCGTAGAAGCAACGCGCTTCACCCAGCGCGCCGCCGAGGCCGCCTATCAACGCGGCTTAACCAGCCGCTTACAGGCCACCGAAGCCCGGTTGCCAGTGCTTACCGAAGAGATGTCGTTACTGATGCTGGATAGCCGCCGCGTGATTCAAAACATTCAGTTGATGAAATCGCTGGGCGGCGGGTATCAGGCGGTCCCCGTCGTCGAGAAAAAATAAAATGTCTGCCGCGTGATGGCTGTCACGCGGTATTTCGTCACGTCAAAACTGACGACAGCCTGTTTTTCGTCAGAGTTTTAAATAAATAGTGCCCGTAACATCAGGGAATGACCCCAAATAAAATGTGGCATAAAAGATGCATACTGTGGTCGAGAGCGCGTATGCGTGATTTGATTAACTGGAGCGAGACCGATGAAAAAAGTCGTCACGGTTTGCCCCTATTGCGCATCAGGTTGCAAAATCAACCTGGTCGTCGATAACGGCAAAATCGTCCGGGCGGAGGCAGCGCAGGGGAAAACCAATCAGGGTACCCTGTGTCTGAAGGGTTATTATGGCTGGGATTTCATTAACGATACCCAGATCCTGACCCCGCGCCTGAAAACCCCCATGATCCGTCGCCAGCGTGGCGGCAAACTCGAACCTGTTTCCTGGGATGAGGCACTGAATTACGTTGCCGAGCGCCTGTGCGCCATCAAAGAGAAGTACGGTCCGGATGCCATCCAGACGACCGGCTCCTCGCGTGGTACGGGTAACGAAACCAACTATGTAATGCAAAAATTTGCGCGCGCCGTTATTGGTACCAATAACGTTGACTGCTGCGCTCGCGTCTGACACGGCCCATCGGTTGCAGGTCTGCACCAATCGGTCGGTAATGGCGCAATGAGCAATGCTATTAACGAAATTGATAATACCGATTTAGTGTTTGTTTTCGGGTACAACCCGGCTGATTCCCACCCAATCGTGGCGAATCACGTAATTAACGCTAAACGTAACGGGGCGAAAATTATCGTCTGCGATCCGCGCAAAATTGAAACCGCGCGCATTGCTGACATGCACATTGCACTGAAAAACGGCTCGAACATCGCGCTGTTGAATGCAATGGGCCATGTCATTATTGAAGAAAATCTGTACGACAAAGCGTTCGTCGCTTCTCGCACAGAAGGCTTTGAAGAGTATCGTAAAATCGTTGAAGGCTACACGCCAGAGTCGGTTGAAGATATCACCGGCGTTAGCGCCAGTGAGATTCGTCAGGCGGCGCGGATGTATGCCCAGGCAGAAAGTGCAGCCATTCTGTGGGGCATGGGTGTAACCCAGTTCTACCAGGGTGTGGAAACCGTGCGTTCTCTGACCAGCCTCGCGATGCTGACCGGTAACCTCGGTAAGCCGCATGCGGGTGTAAACCCGGTTCGTGGTCAAAACAACGTGCAGGGTGCCTGCGATATGGGTGCGCTGCCAGATACTTATCCTGGCTATCAATACGTTAAGTTCCCGGAAAACCGCGAGAAATTCGCCAAAGCCTGGGGCGTGGAAAGCCTGCCTGCGCATAACGGCTATCGCATCAGCGAGCTGCCGCACCGTGCAGCGCATGGCGAAGTGCGTGCCGCGTACATTATGGGCGAAGATCCGCTGCAAACTGACGCGGAGCTGTCGGCAGTACGTAAAGCCTTTGAAGATCTGGAACTGGTCATCGTTCAGGACATCTTTATGACCAAAACCGCGTCGGCGGCAGATGTCATTTTGCCGTCAACATCGTGGGGCGAGCATGAAGGTGTGTTTACTGCGGCTGACCGTGGCTTCCAGCGTTTCTTCAAAGCCGTTGAGCCGAAGTGGGATCTGAAAACGGACTGGCAAATCATCAGTGAAATTGCCACCCGTATGGGTTATCCGATGCACTACAACAATACCCAGGAGATCTGGGATGAGTTACGTCATCTGTGCCCGGATTTCTACGGTGCGACTTACGAGAAAATGGGCGAACTGGGCTTCATTCAGTGGCCTTGCCGCGATACTTCAGATGCCGATCAGGGAACTTCTTATCTGTTTAAAGAGAAGTTTGATACCCCGAATGGTCTGGCGCAGTTCTTCACCTGCGACTGGGTAGCGCCAATCGACAAACTCACCGACGAGTATCCGATGGTACTGTCAACGGTGCGTGAAGTCGGTCACTACTCTTGCCGTTCGATGACCGGTAACTGTGCGGCACTGGCGGCGCTGGCTGATGAACCTGGCTACGCACAAATCAATACCGAAGACGCCAAACGTCTGGGTATTGAAGATGAGGCATTGGTTTGGGTGCACTCGCGTAAAGGCAAAATTATCACCCGTGCGCAGGTTAGCGATCGTCCGAACAAAGGGGCGATTTACATGACCTACCAGTGGTGGATTGGTGCCTGTAACGAGCTGGTTACCGAAAACTTAAGCCCGATTACGAAAACGCCGGAATACAAATACTGCGCCGTACGCGTCGAGCCGATCGCCGATCAGCGCGCCGCTGAGCAGTACGTGATTGACGAGTACAACAAGTTGAAAACTCGCCTACGCGAAGCAGCACTGGCGTAATACTGTTTCTCTTACAACCAACAGCCTCCTTTTGGAGGCTCAGATTATTGACAACGTGCGCATTGTTCATGCCGGATGCGGCGTGAACGCCTTATCCGGCCTACAGAAACATGCAATTTCAATATATTGCAGAGATTACGTAGGCCTGATAAGCGCAGCGCATCAGGCAATTTTGCGTTTGTCATCATTCTCAGGCCGCTTCCTGAACGGCCTCAGACTGTTGACAACGTGCGCGTTGTTCATGCCGGATGCGGCATGAACGCCTTATCCGGCCTACAAAACCATGTAATTTCAATAGATTGCAGAGATTACGTAGGCCTGATAAGCGTAGCGCATCAGGCAATTTTGCGTTTGTCATCATTCTCAGGCCGCTTCCTGAACGGCCTCAGACTGTTGACAACGTGCGCGTTGTTCATGCCGGATGCGGCGTGAGCGCCTTATCCGGCCTACAAAAACATGCAATTTCAATATATTGCAGTGATTACGTAGGCCTGATAAGCGCAGCGCATCAGGCAATTTTGCGTTTGTCATCATTCTCAGCCTCCTTTTGGAGGCTCAGATTGTTGACAACGTGCGCGTTGTTCATGCCGGATGCGGCGTGAGCGCCTTATCCGGCCTACAAAATCATGCAGTTTCAATAGATTGCAGCGATTACGTAGGCCTGATAAGCGTAGCGCATCAGGCAATTTTGCGTTTGTCATCATTCTCAACGCCACAGATCGTGGCGTTCTGATTGTTGACAACGTGCGCGTTGTTCATGCCGGATGCGGCGTGAACGCCTTATCCGGCCTACAAAATCATGCAATTTCAATAGATTGCAGAGATTACGTAGGCCTGATAAGCGTAGCGCATCAGGCAATTTTGCATTTGTCATCATTCTCAGCCTCCTTTTGGAGGCTCAGATTATTGGCAACGTGCGCGTTGTTCATGCCGGATGCGGCCGTGAACGCCTTATCCGGCCTACAAAACATACAATTTCAATAAATTGCAGTGATTACGTAGGCCTGATAAGCGTAGCGCATCAGGCAATTTTGCATTTGTCATCATTCTCAGCCTCCTTTTTGGAGGCTGTTTTTTTATCCATTCGAACTCTTTATACTGGTTACTCCCTACCCAATCGTATTATCAAAATGAAAAAAATTATCGCATTGATGTTGTTTTTGACATTCTTTGCCCATGCGAACGGCTCCGAGCCTGGCAGCCAATATCTCAAGGCCGCAGAGGCTGGAGACCGACGCGCACAATATTTTCTTGCCGACAGCTGGTTTAGCTCCGGCGATTTGAGCAAAGCCGAATATTGGGCACAGAAAGCCGCCGACAGCGGTGATGCCGATGCCTGCGCGCTGTTGGCGCAGCTCAAAATCACCAACCCGGTCAGTCTGGACTATCCACAAGCAAAAATTCTTGCAGAGAAAGCGGCGCAAGCGGGCAGTAAAGAAGGTGAAGTGACGCTGGCGCATATTCTGGTGAATACTCAAGCGGGTAAACCAGATTATCCAAAGGCGATTTCGCTGTTAGAAAACGCCTCGGAAGATCAGGAGAACGACTCTGCCATCGATGCCCAAATGCTGCTTGGTTTGATTTACGCCAACGGCGTGGGCATTAAGGCAGACGATGACAAGGCAACCTGGTATTTCAAACGTAGCTCTGCGATTTCCCGAACCGGTTATTCCGAGTACTGGGCGGGAATGATGTTCTTAAACGGTGAAGAAGGTTTTATCGAGAAGAACAAACAAAAGGCGCTGCACTGGTTGAACCTGAGCTGTATGGAAGGGTTTGATACCGGGTGTGAAGAGTTTGAAAAATTAACTAACGGTTAAAGTAGGCCTGATAAGACGCGGCAAGCGTCGCATCAGGCATCCACACATTGCCGGTGGATGTCCCCGGCAATCTTCAATTATTGATCCGCAGTTTTATCAAATTTGCCCAGCACTTCACGCTCATAAGCCAGCGCCTTTTTGCGGTCAAATTTGTGTTCCCACTTGGCGATAACCAGCACCGCCAGCGCATTCCCTACCACGTTCAGCGCGGTACGCGCCATGTCGAGGATACGGTCAACACCGGCAATAAACGCCAGACCTTCCAGCGGAATACCTACGCTACCCAGCGTTGCCAGCAGCACCACAAACGACACGCCCGGCACACCAGCAATCCCTTTCGAGGTCACCATCAGCGTCAGCACCAGAATGATTTCCTGCCAGATGGACAAATCAATGCCATACAACTGCGCGATGAAGATAGCGGCAATACTTTGATACAGCGTCGAACCATCAAGATTAAAAGAGTAACCGGTCGGCACCACGAAACTGGTGATCGACGCCGGTGCACCGTAGGCTTCCATCTTCTCAATAATTCGCGGCAATACACTTTCGGAGCTGGCAGTAGAGTACGCCAGAATCAGTTCATCTTTCAGAATGCGAATCAGGATCCAGACACTTAACCCGCACAGACGTGCCACAATTCCCAGCACCACCAGCGCGAAGAACAGAATGGCGAAATGCACCAGCAGCACCAGCTTCGCCAGCGGCCACAAAGAAGAGAAACCAAAGTTAGCCACTGTCACCGCAATCAGCGCAAACACCCCCACCGGCGCGTAACGCATCACCATGTGAGTCACTTTAAACATGGTTTCAGAGATGGAGCGGAACACGGTCACCAGCGGTTCACGATGCGTCGCGGGCAGAGAAGAAAGCCCCAGACCAAACAGCACCGAGAAGAAGATAATCGGCAGCATTTCGCCTTTCGCCATCGACGCCACAATGTTCGTCGGCACCAGCGACAAAATCGTCCCCATAATGCCGTGGGAGCTGCTTTGTACCGCTTCCGTGGTGCTCTGATATTTCGAGATATCGACGGTCGCCAGCTGCGACATATCCACCCCTGCACCGGGCTGGAAAACGTTCGCCAGGGTGATCCCCAGGACGATGGCGACAGTGGTGATCACCTCGAAATAGATAATGGTTTTCGCGCCAATACGCCCGAGCTGTTTGGCATCACCAACACCCGCGATACCCACCACCAGCGTGGAAATAACAATCGGCACAACAATCATTTTGATCAGGTGGATAAAGATATCACCCGCCGGAGAGAGCAAATTGACGACCAGCCACTCGCGGGTGTCGCTATGGTAGTGCAGGTAGCTTCCCAGGAGAATGCCCAGCACCATAGCAAACAGAATCTGCCAGGCCAGGCTGAATTTTATATTTTTCATCAGAATAACTTCCTCAATGGAGCGCCGTTCCCCGTTCAGAAACGCGAGAACGTGACATACTGCCAGGGCATGAATTGTGTTGCGTTGATTTGTAAATTTTTTTAACGCTTATGATCAGTATCATTTGCGCGGTATGTTGCGCAACCCTTTAACAACACAGCTTTTCGCTGCATTAATGCATAATAACGCGAGTTTATGGCAGTATTAATGAATAACCATTTGTTATGGAAAGATTTTTATTTGTTTAATCTGCAATAATACTGATTGGTGATTATTTTTGGTACATGTTCATTCGATGGTTTTTTATACAACTCAATAACACAATCTTCATCACCGGGTAATTAATCCGATCGCCGCTGCAACAGTCTCGCCATATTAATCGACTCGACCAGCTGTGTCCGGTTGACCCGGGGTGAGTTGAGGTCCATCACTTTTTGCCATAATTCGATGGCTTGCATGTAATTCGCCTGCATAAACGCATCGGAAGCCAGCAGCATCAGAGCGGTAATTTCGTTAGAGTCCAGCGCGAGGGCTTTGTCGATCATTGCGCGAGTCTGGGCGGTCATATGCTGGCTGGCCTGGTAATAAAGCACCGTTGCCAGCGCCGCATACAGTTCAGCGTTCTCACCACGGAGTTGCAACGCCTGACGGTACGCCAGCAGCGAATTGCTGTAATCGTTTTGCCACAGATAGTACTCGCCCAGTAACGCCCACTGTTCACTGTTTTGTGGATTAGCGCGGATTTTATCCTGCAATGTCTGAAGCTGCGCTTCCAAAGTTTGCTGGCTGGCAAACTGATGTAGCGGATCGCGCTGACGCTGATACTCCGCACGCACCGCCTGCCATTTCGGACTTAACAGATAACTGCCGATACAGAGAAATATCATCAATATCGTGAGTGTTGTCAGCATTTTCACCGGTATTTGCGGCTGTTTCATCGCTTCGCCCTTACCCGACAAAGGAGCAGTGCCATCAGCAGTAACAACACCACTGGCAGCGCCCACAACACCAGCGTCTGACCGGTTAACGGTGGGTTATAGCGAACAAAATCTCCGTAACGTTCGGTCATCCAGCCAATGATTTCGGTTTCACTTTTCCCTTCGGCCACCATGCTGTAAACCTGATGGCGCATACTGACTGCCACCGGCGCATTGGATTCCAGTAAGTTCTGATTCTGGCACTGCGGACAACGTAACTGGCTGGCAATATTTAACGCCTGTTCCTGTTGTTGCGGATTGGCGAATTGCCAGGTGTCTACAACCTGAGCGCGCGCAAAACAGGCAAATAACAGCAGTAGCGTGAGAAGCCCTTTATTCATCGCGTTTCCTCCCTCGCCATCCGCTGAACAATGCGCCCGCAATCATCAACAATCCTCCCCCCCAGATCCAGCGAACACCGCTTTGTACATACAAACGAAATGCATAGCGACCCGGCCCGTTTTTTTCTCCCATAACCGCATACCAGTCATGGATACCGTTCCAGTAAATTGACGGTTCCATCATTTGCTGACGACGTGCTTCGTAAAAACGCCGCTCCGGCGTCAGTTCACCAAGGCGTTGCTGATGGTCAAACAGCGCCACTGTCGCTTTTTCGCTGGTGTAATTGCCTTTAGCTTGTAGATCAAGGCGCTCAAAACGGAAGGTGTATCCTGCCAGCGTCACCTGCTGACCTGGCTGTAAATTCAGGCTGACCTCCTGACGGCTGACGCTGGAAACCACGATCCCTGCGGCAAATAACAGTACGCCCGCATGTGCCAACAGAGCAGGAAGCTGCGCGCGTTTGCCAGAGACAAACGTCGCCAGCACAATCACCACCAGCATCAACAAACCAAACGGTAACGTCGCGCGGTTAAAATACGGCGCGCCAACGGAGAGGCGTCCCCAGCCCAGTAGGCCGTAAATCATCGGATAAAGCGTTCCCACCAGCACGATCAGTAGCACTGCGCAAAACAGCAACAGCGTAGCGAGGATTAACATTTCCCGCGATAACCCCGAAAAACGTACCGCCGGGCCACCTTCCCGCGCTCGCCAGCCATACAGAGCCAGAGACGCAAGGCTAATCAGTGCAAACAGGCTGAACAACGGCACGGCGCGGACGTTATCCAGCGCGAACGCATGAACCGAAACCAGAATGCCAGAACGGACAATCAACGTGCCCAGCAGCGACAACATCAGAGTAACTATCGCCAGCAACAGCGACCAGTGGTGGAAAATCCCCCGCTGGCGTGTCAGGGACAAACTGTGCAGCAGCGCAGTGGCAGAAAGCCAGGGTAATAGAGAGGCGTTTTCCACCGGATCCCAGAACCACCAGCCGCCCCAGCCCAGTTCGCAATAGGCCCACCAGGAACCGAGGATGATCCCCGCCGTTAATGCGCTCCAGCCGGGTAGCGCCCAACGCCAGCAAATTCGGGCGCTGGCCGCATCAAACTCGCCGCGCAGTAAACTCGCCAGCGCCACGCTCGCCGCCACCATCAAACCGCCATAGCCGAGATAAAGCAGCGGTGGATGAAAGATAAGACCTGGATGTTGCAGCATCGGATTGAGATCGCGACCTTCTATTGCTGGTGGAAATATCCGCACAAAGGGATCGGACCACAGCACCACAAACAGTAGCAGCGCGGCGAGTATGAGAGATAAAACGGTTAGCGTCAGTGGAAATAGCGGATCGGTTTGCTGCCGATAATGCCAGGCAAACAGCGCGCTCCAGGTGGAAAGCAGCAGTACCCAAAGTAGCAACGAACCTTCATGACCGCCCCACACCGCCGCCAGTTTGAGCTCCCACGACAGCAGGCTGTAGCTATGTTGGGCGACATAAATGACCGAGAAATCGTTACTGAGAAAACAATACGCCAGTATGCCAAAGGCGAGTAGCAGGAGCGCGAACTGCGCCAGAATGCCGATGCAAGTGAGTCGCATCATGGCAGGCCAGCGCAACCGCACTCCCGCGAAGGTCGTTAACGGGGTCAACACATTGACCCCGAGACTTAACAACAACGCCAGAAAACCGACTTCAGGAAGGAATACGTCCAGAAACCACCTCTTTTCTGGCTTACGCCACCGTTAACTGTCCGGCGTAGAGAATGAAAAAGCGCAGCATCAATACACCGACCAGACTGGCTCCACACGTTGCCAGCACAGCAGGAATACCGGAACTGCGATTCACCCACGGTTTGAGCAACATTGGCACAATCAGCCCCAGCCCGACGACACCAAGCCAGAACCACCACGTCCAGAAACCGCCGCCCAATGCCGCTGCCAGCGCACGCACTTTACCGTCATCCCCCAGCGCCAGGCCGACGAAAAATGCCACCAGCAGGAAGATTTCACCCCATATCACAGGAATTTCCATACGGTGAACAAAGTGCGCTTCCGTGGAGTGCGGATTTCTGCGTTGCCGTATCGCCATGGCGATCAGCGCCACCGCCGCACCGGACGAAATGCCGGAGAAGAGGAACAGCACCGGCAGGATCGGGTTATTGAGAAACGGATACGATTTCAGCGCCGACAGCAGAAAGCCGGTATAAGCCCCCAGCAACACTGCCAGCACCAGCATCAATGTTTCCAGCCCGCGATGAACGGGCGTCAGCAGGCTCATAACCTTCTGCACTAGCCCAAACTTCGGCAACCAGCGCTGTTGCAGGGCAAGCAAATCATGTTCAAAGATTTTTGCCAGCCACAGCACCAGCACCACCATGTAGAGCTGAAACAGCATCACCCCCATCGACATCACCGAGGTAAAACTGTAGTGGAACATCAGCTTCCAGAAGGTCCACGGTCTTGTCAGGTGGAAGACGAGGATCAACAGACCGAGGATCACCGCGCCAGGCCCAACAATCAGCGTGGTTCGCAGCAACGTACTGTCTGCGCCGCCCGCCTGCGGGTAAAAGCGACGTAACAGCACGGCCAGCGTCACCAGACCGGCAGAAATACCAATCAAAAACAGGTAGATGGCAATCGGCCAGTCCCACACCAGCGACTCAAAATGAAATGCGGAAGTCTGCGTCATTGGCTTACCTCCCCGTATTTAAACGGTACGCGGTATAGCTTCGGTTTGGTTCCCAGCGCCAGCTTGTAACGGTAAGTGGGCTTCTGGCGCAGCAGTTGCGAAATCTCACTGTTGGGATCGTCCAGATTGCCAAACGTCAGCGCCTTCGTCGGGCAAGCTTCAACGCACGCGGGCAGCTTACCGACCTGCAAATTGGTCTTACGGCAGAAATCGCATTTGTCTGCCGTCTTCGTAACCGGATGGATAAAGCGCACGCGGTACGGACAGGCGGCGATGCAGTACTGACAACCGACGCAGAGATCCGGATTAACATCAACAATCCCACTGGCAGCATCGCGAAAAGAGGCACCTGTTGGGCAAACGTCAACGCACGGCGCATGATCGCAGTGCTGGCAAGACTTACGGAAGAAGCGATATTTCACATCAGGAAATTCGCCCTGCGGCTCGCTACGAATAATCGTCAGGCGCGAGACACCTTCCGGCACCTTGTTCACTTCCCGACAAGCATCCATACAGGCGGTACAGCCGATGCATAACGACTCGTCATGCACCATGCCGTAACGCACCCCATTGATATTTAACGTTTTCGCCACCACGCGCCCTGCGGTGCCGCTGACGGCGGCCAGCACGCCGACGCCGGTGAGAAACTGGCGACGAGACCAGGTCATGGCTGCTCCTTAAGCAACGGAACAGACGCCGGGTTAAAGTTCGGATTGGTGCGCTGATCGCTGTGGCAATCGACGCAAATCTTAATCCGTCCTTTGTCACTTAACGTCTGCATCGTATCTTGCTGTGGATGCAGGGAATGGCAGCTGGCGCACGCCACTTTGGTTACGTGGACATCGTGCGGCCAGAACGCTTTTTGCAACTGTTCCGGCAGATGGCAGGACATACAGACGCTATTCTGCTCTCCAACCTTGTACATCGGCTCGTTAAAGCGCATCACATCTTTCACCCCTTCGCGGTGTTGCGGTGACGGCTGGCCGTGACAGTTAGTGCAGGTGACCGGCAGTTTGCTATTCGGATTGATAACAGAAGCATGTTTGCCATGCATACCTTCGGTATCTGGTTTATGACAGTCCAGACAGGCGGCATCCGGGTTACGCTGCTGGGTCACTTCGTAGCGATCACCAGATGCCTGCGCCGCAGGGGTAGCGGTAATTCCGTTCAGGCTCCATAACAGGCCCGACGCCAGCACCCCGGCAGTTAATAACGAACGTAATACGCTCATATTCACTCCATTGTGTTTTCCACCCCTTGCGAGGTGGAACGGGGTTATTGGCTTAGCAGACCGTTTTTACGTGCCTGCTCTTCCCACTGCGGGATCACCGTTTTGATAAAGTCCTGCTTCTCGGCCTTGATTTGTTCCATGTTCAGGCCAATGGCCTGCTGGGCTTTCTCTTTGGTCGAGATATCCGGGATCTGGATTTCATGGGTGATACCTTTGGTCGCCAGCAAACGCGCCAGTTTAGTGCGCGCATCTGCCGCTTTATCCATCGCCGTGCCGAGCATCCGCAGACCTTCTTCCGGCGCGTGCATATGAATGCCGTGGGAAGCGATCGCCAGATCCCAACGCCACTGGGCATGACGAATATCGTCCTGAATTAGCTTCATTTCGGCTTCCGTCGCGCCTGCATCCAGCGCTGCTTTCGCTTCGAAGTGAGCGTGAACCAATTGATCTTCAACCTTTATTTTCAGATCGTTAATTGACTGCTTACGTTCCGCGACCACTTTTTGCAAGGCGGCTTTGTCCTGGGTATGGCAGTTCGCGCAAGTCTGGGCGAAGTTATCAAACGGATTACCAATTTTATGGTCGGTATAGAGTTTGCCTTCGGCGTTCTGCACTTTTGGCATATGGCAGTCGATACAGGTCACGTTGTTTTTGCCGTGAATGCCCGCGGTCCAGGTTTCATATTCCGGATGCTGCGCTTTCAGCATTGGCGTTTTCGACAGGGAGTTAGTCCAGTCAGAGAAGGCAATTTTGTCGTAATACTGCTCCATATTTTCGACTTTCATACCGTCATCCCACGGGAATTTAACGGCTTTGTTTTTGCCGTCGAAGTAATACTCCACATGGCACTGGCCGCAAACCATCGATTGCTGGTCGAAGCGTCCGGCTTTCTCAAAAGGTTTACCAATGGCTTCCATCGCGCGAACCGCATACGGACGGGAAAGGGTTAACTCCGGTTTGCCTTTGGCGAACTCTGGTGAGGCGGTGTTATGGCAGTCGGCACAACCTAAGTTGTTGACGATTTCCGGGCCGCCACGCGCCCATTTACCATGGAAGTAGCCATCTTCGCCGTCTTTCTGGATCAGACGCGCCACATCCGGGCTTTTACAACTCCAGCATGCCATCGGTAGTGGACCCTCTTCAGCGTTTTTCGGCGCACCGGTACGCAGGGTTTCACGAACATCAGTCACCGCAAAAGCATGTCCGCGCGGCTTGTTGTAATCGCGCGAGAAGGGATACCCCGCCCACAGGATCACCAGTCGTGGATCTTCTGCCAGGGCGTCAACGCGCTCCGACTGTTCCGAAGTGGCTTTCCAGGAGAGATATTGATCGGGATGCTGCGGGGCGAAGGTTTCATTCTTCGCTTCCACGGTTACTGTTTTCGCAGAAGTGGCCGTTTGTTCAGCGTGAACAGAAGTGAAAAAGAAAAGAGGAATCAACAAGCTGAAGATACGGCGTGCGTTTATTTTTATCCTTATCATAGGGGCTTCATCCGAATTGCGCCATTGTTGCAATGGCAGTTTTTATTGTTTTTCACGACAGTAACCGCACCTACACTGTCATGACATTGCTCGCCCCTATGTGTAACAAATAACCACACTATGAATGTTGTCTTTAATCAATTGTAAGTGCATGTGAAATACCACTTTAGAGTTAGTCTGTATCTTCCTCGTTTTCAATAGCATGCATAACTGCATGTTCCTCAAAGAATTAATCAACTTTTGTTGGTGGCGTTCAAAAATTACCCTGCCGTTTATTTGCACAATTCTACTTTTGCGTGATCTGTCGCCCAAATACTAAACAAAACTGCCAACACCCCTACATTTAACGCTTATGCCACATATTATTAACATTCTACAAGGAGAACAAAAGCATGAGTCAAATTCACAAACACACCATTCCTGCCAACATCGCAGACCGTTGCCTGATAAATCCTCAGCAGTACGAGGTGATGTATCAACAATCTATTAACGCACCAGATACCTTCTGGGGCGAACAGGGAAAAATTCTCGACTGGATCAAACCTTACCAGAAGGTGAAAAACACCTCCTTTGCTCCGGGTAATGTGTCCATTAAATGGTACGAGGACGGCACGCTGAATCTGGCGGCGAACTGCCTTGACCGCCATCTGCAAGAAAACGGCGATCGCACCGCCATCATCTGGGAAGGCGACGACGCCAGCCAGAGCAAACATATCAGCTATAAAGAGCTGCATCGCGACGTTTGCCGCTTCGCCAATACTCTGCTCGAGCTGGGCATTAAAAAAGGTGATGTGGTGGCGATTTATATGCCAATGGTGCCGGAAGCTGCGGTCGCAATGCTGGCCTGTGCGCGTATTGGCGCGGTGCATTCGGTGATTTTCGGCGGCTTCTCGCCGGAGGCCGTTGCCGGACGCATTATCGATTCTAACTCAAGGCTAGTGATCACTTCCGACGAAGGTGTGCGCGCCGGGCGCAGTATTCCGCTGAAGAAAAACGTCGATGACGCGCTGAAAAATTCGAATGTCACCAGCGTTGAGCATGTGGTGGTACTGAAGCGTACTGGTGGAAAAATTGACTGGCAGGACGAGCGTGACCTGTGGTGGCATGACCTGATTGAGCAAGCCAGCGATCAACACCAGGCAGAAGAGATGAACGCCGAAGATCCGCTGTTTATTCTCTACACCTCCGGTTCTACCGGTAAGCCGAAAGGCGTGCTGCACACTACCGGCGGTTATCTGGTATACGCAGCGCTGACCTTTAAATATGTCTTTGATTATCATCCGGGCGATATCTACTGGTGCACCGCCGATGTGGGCTGGGTTACCGGACACAGTTATTTGCTGTACGGTCCGCTGGCCTGCGGTGCAACCACGCTAATGTTTGAAGGCGTACCGAACTGGCCGACGCCTGCCCGTATGGCACAAGTGGTGGACAAGCATCAGGTCAATATTCTCTATACCGCACCTACGGCGATTCGCGCGTTGATGGCAGAAGGCGATAAAGCGATCGAAGGCACCGACCGTTCGTCGCTGCGCATTCTCGGTTCTGTGGGCGAGCCAATCAACCCAGAAGCGTGGGAGTGGTACTGGAAGAAGATCGGCAACGAGAGATGTCCGGTGGTTGATACCTGGTGGCAGACCGAAACCGGTGGTTTCATGATCACCCCGCTACCGGGCGCTACCGAGCTGAAAGCCGGTTCGGCAACGCGTCCGTTCTTCGGCGTGCAACCGGCGCTGGTCGATAACGAAGGTAATCCGCTGGAAGGGGCCACCGAAGGCAGCCTGGTGATCACCGACTCCTGGCCTGGTCAGGCGCGCACGCTGTTTGGCGATCACAAGCGTTTTGAGCAGACCTACTTCTCCACCTTCAAAAATATGTATTTCAGCGGTGATGGCGCGCGCCGTGATGAAGATGGCTATTACTGGATCACCGGGCGCGTGGACGACGTGTTGAACGTCTCCGGTCACCGTCTGGGGACGGCAGAGATTGAATCGGCGCTGGTGGCACATCCGAAGATTGCCGAAGCCGCTGTCGTCGGTATTCCGCACAATATTAAAGGTCAGGCGATTTACGCTTACGTCACGCTTAATCACGGGGAGGAACCGTCACCAGAACTGTACGCCGAAGTCCGCAACTGGGTGCGTAAAGAGATTGGCCCGCTGGCGACGCCAGACGTGCTGCACTGGACCGACTCCCTGCCAAAAACCCGCTCCGGCAAAATTATGCGCCGTATTCTGCGCAAAATTGCGGCGGGCGATACCAGCAACCTGGGCGATACCTCGACGCTTGCCGATCCTGGCGTAGTCGAGAAGCTGCTTGAAGAGAAACAGGCTATCGCGATGCCATCGTAACCCACAATTGCCGACAACAAGTCGGTAACGGTTTGTAGGCCTGATAAGACGCGACAGCGGCGCATCAGGCATTGATTGCCGGATGCGGATAACGCCTTATCCGGCCTACACTCGGCAAGGGTTAGCGGGGCATTAACCTTCTCCCATAAGGGAGCGGGAATTAAAACAATCCCTACATTACCTCTGGAGAATCTGTGATGAATGGTACGATTTATCAGCGGATAGAAGACAATGCGCATTTCAGGGAGTTAGTCGAAAAACGGCAACGGTTTGCCACCATCCTGTCAATTATTATGCTGGCAGTTTATATCGGCTTTATTTTACTGATCGCCTTCGCGCCCGGCTGGCTGGGCACCCCGCTAAATCCGAACACCAGCGTCACACGCGGTATTCCGATTGGTGTTGGAGTGATTGTGATCTCCTTTGTTCTCACCGGTATCTACATCTGGCGGGCGAACGGCGAATTCGACCGTCTTAATAATGAAGTCCTGCATGAGGTACAAGCATCATGAAAAGAGTTCTGACGGCGCTTGCCGCCACACTCCCTTTCGCAGCTAACGCCGCGGATGCTATTAGCGGGGCCGTAGAGCGCCAGCCAACGAACTGGCAGGCAATTATTATGTTCCTGATTTTCGTTGTGTTTACGCTCGGCATTACCTGGTGGGCGTCAAAACGCGTACGTTCGCGTAATGACTACTACACCGCAGGCGGCAATATCACCGGTTTCCAGAACGGGCTGGCGATTGCCGGGGACTATATGTCTGCCGCCTCATTTTTGGGGATCTCCGCGCTGGTATTTACCTCTGGCTATGACGGCTTAATTTACTCGCTGGGCTTCCTGGTGGGCTGGCCGATCATTCTGTTCCTGATTGCCGAACGTCTGCGTAACCTGGGCCGCTACACCTTTGCCGATGTAGCCTCTTACCGCCTGAAACAAGGGCCGATTCGTATTCTTTCGGCCTGTGGCTCTCTGGTGGTGGTGGCGCTTTACCTTATCGCCCAGATGGTGGGCGCAGGTAAACTGATCGAGCTGCTGTTTGGCCTTAACTATCACATTGCGGTGGTGCTGGTCGGCGTGCTGATGATGATGTACGTCCTGTTTGGCGGCATGCTGGCGACAACCTGGGTACAGATTATCAAAGCCGTTCTGCTGCTGTTCGGTGCCAGCTTTATGGCCTTTATGGTGATGAAACACGTCGGCTTTAGCTTCAACAATCTGTTCAGCGAAGCGATGGCGGTTCACCCGAAAGGTGTCGATATTATGAAGCCAGGTGGACTGGTGAAAGATCCCATCTCCGCGCTCTCTCTGGGGCTGGGTCTGATGTTTGGTACGGCTGGCTTGCCGCATATTCTGATGCGCTTCTTTACGGTCAGCGATGCCCGCGAAGCGCGGAAGAGCGTGTTCTACGCCACCGGATTTATGGGCTACTTCTATATCCTGACCTTTATTATCGGCTTTGGTGCGATCATGCTGGTCGGTGCGAATCCGGAATATAAAGACGCGGCGGGCCATCTGATTGGCGGTAACAACATGGCGGCGGTTCATCTGGCCAATGCGGTGGGCGGCAACCTGTTCCTCGGCTTTATTTCAGCAGTTGCTTTCGCCACCATTCTTGCGGTGGTTGCGGGTCTGACGCTGGCGGGCGCATCGGCGGTTTCTCACGACCTGTACGCGAACGTCTTCAAAAAAGGGGCGACCGAACGTGAAGAGCTGCGGGTATCGAAAATCACCGTGCTGATTTTGGGTGTGATTGCCATTATCCTCGGCGTGCTGTTTGAGAATCAGAACATCGCCTTCATGGTGGGGCTGGCGTTTGCCATCGCGGCAAGCTGTAACTTCCCAATAATTCTGCTTTCCATGTACTGGTCGAAGTTGACCACCCGTGGTGCGATGCTGGGTGGCTGGTTAGGACTGATTACTGCAGTGGTGTTGATGATCCTCGGCCCGACTATTTGGGTACAGATCCTCGGTCACGAAAAAGCCATCTTCCCGTACGAATACCCGGCGCTGTTCTCGATCAGCGTGGCATTCCTTGGCATCTGGTTCTTCTCGGCAACCGATAATTCAGTGGAAGGGGCGCGTGAGCGTGAACTGTTCCGCGCGCAATTTATTCGTTCCCAGACTGGCCTTGGCGTTGAGCAGGGCCGTGCGCATTAATCTCCACTCGCCCCTGGTCACCTGACCAATCTGTAAAAGGTGCGATTTACCGCACCTTTTTACAGGTTAAGTCAGGCAATATTATGCCGCCAAAGCGTTACTGGTTCTCCTCAATCAGTAACGCTTCAAGCAAATCGAGATCGTGCAATAATTTTTGCAGCGTTTCGTTGCTAATCTCCCGCGTGGCGCGCAGGTGGTACAGTTCAGCACGTTCAGAACGCAATGCTGCCAGACGGAAGCGACGCTCCAGATTCTCTTCCTGCACGGAACTTTCAACGTCATTACGTCCATCAGCGCGACGACGCAGGTTACCAATGACGCGAGAACTGACCTCCGTGAGCAGCTGGTTGTCGATATTCTCTTCGGTATCTGCCGCCAGACGCTCCTCCATTTTCTGGATCGCCACAATCGCCACTTCTGCCGTTGCCGCTCGCGCAATACGTTCCTCTTTCAATTGTTGCGCATGATCCGCGACTTCAATGTGTTGCAGCAGAATAGGCAACATCACCACGCCGACAAACAGCGAGAAGAGAATGACACCAGCCGCCAGGAACACCAGCTCATAGCGCGCCGGGAATACGTTACCATCCGGCAAGAGCAGCGGAATAGAGAGCACACCGGCCAGAGTGATTGCCCCACGCACCCCAGCGAAAGACGCGATCAGGATTTCTCGTGTGGTCCACGAACCAAACTCCATCGGATTCTTCTTCAGGAAGCGGTTGCTGAACTTTTTCATCGTCCACAGCCAGCCGAAACGGACCAGCATCAGCGCCGCATAAATCAGAATGATATCGGTAAACAGCATCCAGATTTCGACGTTAGGGTCGATTTCTGCCGCCATCAATGACGTCTCCAGAATACCCGGCAGCTGCAGGCCTAAAAGCAGGAACACCATGCCGTTAAAGACAAATTCCAGCATCGCCCAGGTGCTGTTTGCGCGCAGGCGCATTGCCAGCGGCGCACGGCGCATCACACCGGAGCGGGTGATGGTCATCCCGGCGGCAACCGCAGCAAGAATACCGGAAACGCCAATATGTTCGGCAATCAGATAAGAAGCGAACGGCAGCAGGAACAGCAGGACGATCTGCGTCGCGGGTTCATCACCGCCCCAGCGGCTGAGGAATCGCAGCGAACGACCATACAGCCAGCTCACCACAAAACCGGCGAGAATACCGCCTATTGCCACTTTCATAAATTCGACCGTTGCACCGCCAACGGTGAAGATCATCGTCCCCATCGCCACTGCCACGGCAAACTTCAACGACACCAGCCCGGAGGCGTCATTCATCAACGCTTCGCCCTGCAAAATGCCCATGATTTTTTTCGGGATGCGCCCTTCGCCAACAATCCCGGAGAGCGCCACAGCATCGGTTGGAGAAAGCACCGCCGCCAGCGCAAAGGCTGGGATCAGCGGAATGCCCGGTACTACCCAGTAAATAAGGAAGCCAATGCCGACCACGGTGACCACCACCAGCGCCAGCGCGAGGCCGAAAATCTCTCGACCATGTTCGAGAAATTCACGGGTCGGCGTTTTCCAGCCATCAGCGAACAACAACGGCGGGATAAACAAGACTAAAAAGAGCTCAGGATCAAACTCCACATGCAAACCAAACGTCGGCCACGCCAGTAGCGCACCGATGGCGATTTGCATAAGCGGAAGCGGGATCTGAAAGGGCATGACACGAGTGATTACCCCGGACAGCGAGACCACGAGGGTCATTATCAGTATGGTGAAGAAGATTTCCATGCGTTCCCTGTTTGCGATGTTTTTTTATGATCTGAGAAAGGCGTTATACCTGAATTCTCATTTTTCAGAATATCGCAAAAGCTCACACAATGTGCGGAGAAAATAAAAACGGGCAGCCATTGCCACCCGTTTTCAGAATCTTATTAAAGCTTAGATAGCCCAACCACCCGCATAGAAGGTCACCAGCGCCACGGCAATGACCACCGTACCGATGTTCAACTTGCGCCATTCGCCGGAAACCAGACGACCAATCACCAGAGTTGCGAAGCCGATCATGATGCCAGTTACGATGTTACAGGTCAGTACGATGAATACTGCTGTTACCAGCCCCGCCATCGCATCAACAAAATCAGCAAAGTCGATTTTCGCCACGTTGCTTAGCATCAGCAAACCAACGTACATCAGCGCCGGAGCCGTTGCGTAACCCGGAACGAGGAAAGAGAGCGGAGAGAGGAACAGAATCAGCAGGAACAGCACGCCAACGGTGATAGCCGTCAGACCGGTTTTACCGCCTGCCGCTGTACCCGCCGCAGACTCGATGTATACCGCTGCCGGAGCTGCACCCACCAGGCCAGAGAAAACGCTGCTCATGGAGTCTGTGGTCAGTGCTTTCCCGCCGTCAATGATCTGCCCGTCTTTATCCAGCAGATTCGCCTGGCCGGCGACGGCACGGATAGTTCCGGTAGCATCAAATACTGCTGTCATCACCAGCGCCAGAACGCTCGGCAGGACCACGGGGTTCAGCGCACCCATAATGTCCAGGCTGCCAATCAGTGAATCGCCGTTTTCATCGCGCAATGAAGGCATGGCGAAAACGCCGGAGAAGTGGACGTTAGGATCGAAGATCAAACCAACAATTGAGATACCGATAATGGTCAACAGAATGCCACCGGGGACTTTCAGTTTTTCCAGGCCGATGATCACTGCCAGCCCCACCAGAGACATCATCACCGGGAAGGTCGTGAAATCCCCCAGTGCAACGGGCAGTCCATCAAGCGGATTTTTAATCACCAAACCGACACCATTAGCAGCAATCAGCAGCAGGAACAGACCGATACCGATCCCCGTGCCGTGCGCCACACCGTGCGGCAAGTTGCGCAAAATCCAGCTACGGATACCCGTGGCAGAAATTACCGTAAACAGTACACCCATCAGGAACACGGCACCCAGCGCGACAGGTACGCTAATATGTTGCCCCAGCACCAGGCTGAATGCGGTAAACGCCGTCAGGGAAATGGCGCAACCAATCGCCAACGGCAGATTAGCCCACAGCCCCATCACGATAGAACCGAGTCCGGCAACCAGACAGGTTGCAACGAAAACTGCCGCAGGCGGGAAACCCGCTTTACCCAACATGCCTGGAACGACGATAACCGAGTAGACCATCGCCAGAAACGTTGTTAACCCGGCAACCACTTCCTGACGGACAGTACTTCCACGTTGTGAAATTTTAAACCAGGCGTCGAGTGAACCGCCGGTACGCGCTGATGGCGTAGACATAAGAGAACATCCCCTGAGAGTTTATTTTTCGTCAAGATGCGTGGCGTACAATCCCCCGCCAGCGAAACGTTATCTTCCTGCTTCTGGTTTACGACAATTTGGTGCGTCGCAAAAAAGCAAACGTTTAGCTCCGCGCATACAAAACGGGTGGTAAAAAAAGCAAACGATTATCCGGCGATCATAGCGGCCTTTTCAACCAAAGTTTGCTGCTTTTTGCTCTTTTATTATCTTGACGATGAAAAACCAGGCAATTGATGCGCAAACGTTATCGTCGATGCGCAAGATTGCAGAATTATTGAGCCAAATGCCGTTCAGAATTGCGATAAAAAATCGTCTGAGATGACAAAAACATTGCGGCTAAAAAGTGTACTTTTACACTGGCGAAGCAACGGCGGTGGCATACAATTAAAGCATCAACACCAACCGGAACCTCCACCACGTGCTCGAATGAGGTGTGTTGACGTCGGGGGAAACCCTCCTGTGTACCAGCGGGATAGAGAGAAAGACAAAGACCGGAAAACAAACTAAAGCGCCCTTGTGGCGCTTTAGTTTTGTTCATCTTCCAGCAAACGTGCGCCGCTACCTTCTTCCCCTAAGCGGTCGCCTGGGTTACGCAACGGGCAATCACTGCGCGAAAGGCAGCCGCAACCAATACATCCGTCCAGTTCGTCACGCAACGCAACTAAGGTATGAATGCGCCGATCCAACTCTTCTCGCCACTGTGACGAAAGCTGTTTCCACTCTTTCGCACTGAGCGTATGCCCTTCGGGCAACACGCCAAACGCTTCACCAATGGTCGCCAGCGGAATGCCAATACGCTGAGCAATTTTGATGATTGCGACATATCGCAACACATCACGCTTATATCGCCTCTGATTGCCGCTGTTACGGATACTGGTAATCAACCCTTTGCTTTCATAGAAATGTAGCGCCGATACCGCCACACCGCTGCGTTTCGCCACTTCGCCGGGGGTTAGCAGCGCTTTAATGCGGGGTAATTTCTTTTCCATAAATCGCTTTACCTCAAGTTAACTTGAGGAATTATACTCCCCAACAGATGAATTAACGAACTGAACACTGAAAAGAGGCAGATTTATGTCCCATCAGAAAATTATTCAGGATCTTATCGCATGGATTGACGAGCATATTGACCAGCCGCTTAACATTGATGTCGTCGCCAAAAAATCAGGCTATTCAAAGTGGTACTTACAGCGGATGTTCCGCACGGTGACGCATCAGACGCTTGGCGATTACATCCGTCAACGCCGCCTGTTACTGGCCGCCGTTGAGTTGCGCACCACCGAGCGTCCGATTTTTGATATCGCAATGGACCTGGGTTATGT
The DNA here is from genome assembly GCF_002965065.1 of Escherichia sp. MOD1-EC7003. GTDB lineage: Bacteria > Pseudomonadota > Gammaproteobacteria > Enterobacterales > Enterobacteriaceae > Escherichia. The sequence continues at coordinate 17,118 of NZ_PTRE01000026.1, read as the reverse complement.
CTCGCAGCAGACTTTTTCCCGCGTTTTCCGTCGGCAGTTTGATCGCACTCCCAGCGATTATCGCCACCGCCTGTAGTTTTATTGCCCGCGCGTTAACTCCCGCGCGGGTAATTGCTCCATTCATTGCATAAGCACCTGCGGCGGGAAGAAATGCCTTTGATGCCAGTGAATAAACACATAATCAGTACAGCAATAAAAGTCACGGTATAATCTGGCTAACAAACAATCAATTGTGATATAGTTCACAAAAATCATGAAACAAACAGAATGTTTCATTTTTGTGTTTTGAAAGCCCGCGATAGCCAGAGTGTACCACGCCTCCCGCGAACAACGCCGCGCTGTCCAGGGCATCGGCTCTTTTCAGAGGAATTGTTTGATGGCTACCCTCACCACTGGCGTAGTTCTTCTTCGCTGGCAGCTGCTTAGTGCCGTGATGATGTTTCTGGCTAGTACTCTTAACATTCGTTTTCGAAAATCTGATTATATTGGGCTTGCGGTGATCAGCAGTGGCCTGGGCGTGGTTTCTGCCTGCTGGTTCGCTATGGGATTGCTTGGCATCACAATGGCAGATATCACCGCCATCTGGCACAACATCGAATCGGTGATGATAGAAGAGATGAATCAGACACCGCCACAGTGGCCAATGATTTTGACCTGATATATAGAAGCCTCCATCACGGAGGCTTCTTTTTTATGGCTGCTGGATGCTTTAATCATCCACCTTAAAACAATATAGCCTGTTGTTTTAATGACAAATCAGAACGGAATATCGTCATCGAAGTCCATCGGCGGCTCATTAGACGGCGCTGCCGGAGCGGACTGCTGCGGGCGAGATTGTGCGCCACCGCAGAACTGATTGCCACCCTGCGGCTGCTGAGGCTGGCCCCAACCGCCCTGCGGCTGACCACCACCGATATTGCCACCTGCAGGAGCACCACCGCCCTGACGACCACCCAGCATTTGCATGGTGCCACCAACGTTTACGACAACTTCAGTGGTGTAGCGATCCTGACCGGATTGGTCGGTCCATTTACGGGTACGCAGCTGACCTTCGATATAAACCTGAGAACCTTTACGCAGATATTCGCTGGCTACTTCTGCCAGTTTACCGAACAGCACAACGCGGTGCCATTCAGTCTGCTCTTTCATCTCGCCGGTCGCTTTATCACGCCAGGATTCGGAAGTAGCCAGCGTAATGTTGGCAACTGCACCACCATTTGGCATGTAGCGTACTTCCGGGTCCTGACCCAGATTACCAACGAGAATAACCTTGTTTACGCCTCTGCTGGCCATGTTCGTGTCTCCTGAAAAAAATCGTTCTGAATAAGTGTAAACGCGCGATTGTACCATTACCAATAGCGCTTTTACTATGTTGTGACCTCGGTTCCGGGAAACAAACCTGGCCAGGCATTCTTACACAACACTCTGGGAATTGCATTCCAATACTGTATATTCATTCAGGTCAATTTGTGTCATAATTAACCGTTTGTGATCGCCGGTAGCACCATGCCACCGGGCAAAAAAGCGTTTAATCCGGGAAAGGTGAATGGATAAGATCGAAGTTCGGGGCGCCCGCACCCATAATCTCAAAAACATCAACCTCGTTATCCCCCGCGACAAGCTCATTGTCGTGACTGGGCTTTCGGGTTCTGGCAAATCCTCGCTCGCTTTCGACACCTTATATGCCGAAGGGCAGCGCCGTTACGTTGAATCCCTTTCTGCTTACGCGCGGCAGTTTCTGTCACTGATGGAAAAACCGGACGTCGACCATATTGAGGGGCTTTCTCCTGCCATCTCAATTGAGCAGAAATCGACGTCTCATAACCCGCGTTCTACGGTGGGGACAATCACCGAAATCCACGACTATCTGCGTTTGCTGTACGCTCGCGTTGGTGAGCCGCGCTGCCCGGATCACGATGTGCCGCTGGCGGCGCAAACCGTCAGCCAGATGGTGGATAACGTGTTGTCGCAACCGGAAGGTAAGCGTCTGATGCTACTCGCGCCAATCATTAAAGAGCGCAAAGGTGAACACACCAAAACGCTGGAGAATCTGGCGAGCCAGGGCTACATCCGTGCGCGCATTGATGGCGAAGTCTGCGATCTTTCCGATCCACCGAAACTGGAACTGCAAAAGAAACACACTATTGAAGTGGTGGTTGATCGCTTCAAAGTGCGTGACGATCTCACCCAACGTCTGGCGGAGTCGTTTGAAACGGCGCTTGAGCTTTCCGGTGGTACTGCGGTCGTTGCCGATATGGACGATCAGAAAGCGGAAGAGCTGCTGTTTTCTGCCAATTTCGCCTGTCCGATTTGCGGCTACAGTATGCGTGAACTGGAACCACGCCTGTTTTCATTTAACAACCCAGCGGGTGCCTGCCCGACCTGTGACGGCCTTGGCGTACAGCAATATTTCGATCCTGATCGCGTGATCCAAAATCCGGAGCTGTCTCTGGCTGGTGGAGCGATCCGCGGCTGGGATCGCCGCAACTTCTATTACTTCCAGATGCTAAAATCGCTGGCAGACCACTATAAGTTCGACGTCGAAGCACCATGGGGCAGCCTGAGCGCGAACGTGCATAAAGTGGTGCTGTACGGTTCTGGCAAAGAAAACATTGAATTCAAATACATGAACGATCGCGGCGATACATCCATTCGTCGTCATCCGTTCGAAGGCGTGCTGCATAATATGGAGCGCCGTTATAAAGAGACGGAATCCAGCGCAGTACGTGAAGAATTAGCCAAGTTCATCAGCAATCGCCCGTGTGCCAGCTGCGACGGAACACGTTTGCGTCGGGAAGCACGCCACGTGTATGTCGAGAATACGCCGCTGCCCGCTATTTCCGACATGAGCATCGGTCATGCGATGGAATTCTTCAACAATCTGAAACTCGCTGGTCAGCGGGCGAAGATTGCAGAAAAAATCCTCAAAGAGATTGGCGATCGCCTGAAATTCCTCGTTAACGTCGGCCTGAATTACCTGACACTTTCCCGCTCGGCAGAAACGCTTTCTGGCGGTGAAGCCCAGCGTATCCGTCTGGCGAGCCAGATTGGCGCGGGCCTGGTTGGCGTTATGTACGTGCTTGATGAGCCGTCTATCGGCCTGCACCAGCGCGATAACGAACGCCTGTTGGGTACGCTTATTCATCTGCGCGATCTCGGTAATACCGTGATTGTGGTAGAGCACGACGAAGACGCGATTCGCGCCGCTGACCATGTGATCGATATCGGTCCTGGTGCGGGTGTACACGGCGGTGAAGTGGTCGCAGAAGGTCCGCTGGAAGCGATTATGGCCGTGCCGGAGTCGTTGACCGGGCAGTACATGAGCGGCAAACGCAAGATTGAAGTGCCGAAGAAACGCGTTCCGGCGAATCCGGAAAAAGTGCTGAAGCTGACAGGCGCACGTGGCAATAACCTAAAAGACGTGACGCTGACGCTGCCAGTCGGTCTGTTTACCTGTATCACCGGGGTTTCAGGTTCCGGTAAATCGACATTGATTAACGACACGCTGTTTCCGATTGCCCAACGCCAGTTGAATGGTGCGACTATTGCCGAACCGGCACCGTATCGCGATATTCAGGGGCTGGAGCATTTCGATAAAGTGATCGATATCGACCAAAGCCCGATTGGTCGAACTCCACGTTCTAACCCGGCGACCTATACCGGTGTGTTTACACCTGTACGTGAACTGTTTGCGGGCGTACCGGAATCCCGTGCGCGTGGTTATACACCAGGACGTTTCAGCTTTAACGTTCGCGGTGGACGCTGCGAAGCCTGTCAGGGCGATGGCGTGATCAAAGTGGAGATGCACTTCCTGCCGGATATTTACGTGCCGTGCGACCAGTGCAAAGGTAAGCGCTATAACCGCGAAACGCTGGAGATTAAGTACAAAGGCAAAACCATCCACGAAGTGCTGGATATGACCATCGAAGAGGCACGTGAGTTCTTTGATGCCGTACCGGCACTGGCGCGTAAGCTGCAAACGCTGATGGATGTTGGCCTGACGTACATTCGCCTTGGGCAGTCCGCAACCACCCTTTCCGGCGGTGAAGCCCAGCGCGTGAAACTGGCGCGTGAGCTGTCAAAACGCGGCACCGGGCAGACACTGTATATTCTTGATGAGCCGACCACCGGTCTGCACTTTGCCGATATTCAACAACTGCTCGACGTACTGCATAAACTACGCGATCAGGGCAACACCATTGTGGTGATTGAACACAATCTCGATGTGATTAAAACCGCCGACTGGATTGTCGATCTGGGACCGGAAGGCGGCAGTGGCGGCGGCGAAATCCTCGTCGCCGGTACGCCAGAAACCGTCGCGGAGTGCGAAGCATCGCATACGGCGCGCTTCCTCAAGCCGATGCTGTAATTGTTAAGACCGCTTCCTGAGCGGCCTCAGACTGCTGACAACGTGCGCTTTGTTCATGCCGGATGCGGCGTGAACGCCTTATCCGGCCTACAAAACATGCAGTTTCAATAGATTGCAGAGATTACGTAGGCCTGATAAGCGCAGCGCATCAGGCAATTTTGCGTTTGTCATCATTCTCAGGCCGAACCCGGCCTCAGACTGCTGACAACGTGCGCGTTGTTCATGCCGGATGCGGCGTGAACGCCTTATCCGGCCTACAAAATCATACAATTTCAATAGATTGCAGTGATTACGTAGGCCTGATAAGCGTAGCGCATCAGGCAATTTTGCATTTGCCATCATTCTCAAGCCGCTTCCTGAACGGCCTCAGACTGCTGACAACGTGCGCGTTGTTCATGCCGGATGCGGCGTGAACGCCTTATCCGGCCTACAAAACAGGCAATTTCAATAAATTGCAGAGATTACGTAGGCCTGATAAGCGTAGCGCATCAGGCAATTTTGCATTTGTCATCATTCTCAGGCGGCTCATATTGTTGACAACGTGCGCGTTGTTCATGCCGGATGCGGCGTGAACGCCTTATCCGGCCTACAAAACATGCAATTTCAATAGATTGCAGAGATTATGTAGGCCTGATAAGCGCAGCGCATCAGGCAATTTTGCATTTGTCATCATTCTCAGGCCGCTTCCTGAACGGCCTCAGACTGCTGACAACGTGCGCATTGTTCATGCCGGATGCGGCGTGAACGCCTTATCCGGCCTACAAAACATGCAATTTCAATAGATTGCAGTGACTACGTAGGCCTGATAAGCGTAGCGCATCAGGCAATTTTGCGTTTGTCATCATTCTCAGACCGCTTCCTGAACGGCCTCAGATTGCTGACAACGTGCGCGTTGTTCATGCCGGATGCAGCGTGAACGCCTTATCCGGCCTACAAAAACATGCAATTTCAATAGATTGCAGAGATTACGTAGGCCTGATAAGCGTAGCGCATCAGGCAATTTTGCGTTTGTCATCATTCTCAGCCTCCTTTTGGAGGCTCAGATTGTTGACAACGTGCGCTTTGTTCATGCCGGATGCGGCGTGAACGCCTTATCCGGCCTACAAAACATGCAGTTTCAATAGATTGCAGAGATTGCGTAGGCCTGATAAGCGCAGCGCATCAGGCAATTTTGCATTTGCCATCATTCTCAGGCGGCTCATATTGTTGACAACGTGCGCGTTGTTCATGCCGGATGCGGCGTGGACGCCTTATCCGGCCTACAAAACATGCAGTTTCAATAGATTGCAGTGATTACGTAGGCCTGATAAGCGCAGCGCATCAGGCAATTTGGCGTTTGTCATCATTCTCAGGCCGAACCCTGCCTCAGACTGCTGACAACGTGCGCGTTGTTCATGCCGGATGCGGCGTGAACGCCTTATCCGGCCTACAAAACATGCAGTTTCAATAGATTGCAGAGATTACGTAGGCCTGATAAGCGTAGCGCATCAGGCAATTTTGCGTTTGTCATCATTCTCAGACCGCTTCCTGAACGGCCTTTTTCTTTCAGAGTTGCACCAGCAATTTACGTTTTTCTTCCGGCAGCAAATTCACCGCCTGCTGATACGACGCATCCACCAGATAATAGATTTGCGAATCTGGCAACGAGCCGTCGAGGTACACGGTGCTCCAGTGCGCTTTGTTCAGATGGCGGCTCGGACGCACATCACTGTGCTGCTGACGTAACAACTCTGCCAGCTCCGGGCTGGTTTTCAGCGAAACGGCCGGGCGATTTTCGACCTCTTTCACCATCGCAAAAAGCACATCTTCAACTTTGATCTGCGTCGCTTTCCAGTCGCTGTGAACGCTCTGTTCCGCGCCAGCTTTAGCCATGCAATATTGTAGCAACTCCGAAATGGTCATTTTTTACTCCCCTTGTAGTGTCGCGATGATGCGACGCGATCCACCGTGAATACGATGTTCCCCCAGCCAGATGCCTTGCCAGGTACCGGTCTGAATACGCCCTTTATGCACCGGCAATACAAGCGATACCCCCAGCATTGAGGATTTGATATGAGAAGGCATATCGTCTGCCCCTTCATAGTCATGCTCATAGTTTCCGTTATCGGGAACGGTACGGAGGAAAAAGCGCTCCATGTCATGGCGTACAGTGGGGTCACAATTCTCATTAAGTGTCAGAGAGGCGGAGGTATGTTGCAGCAACAGATGCAGTAAGCCGATGTTAACACGCGGCATATCAGCCAGCTGATTCAGAATTTCATCCGTTACCAGATGAAACCCACGAGATTTGGCGCTAAGCGTAAGCGTCTTTTGAAACCACATGTGCTGCTCCTTGATAAAACTCTCTTAATCAGTTTGCAGCAAGACAGCGAAAGGATAAAGGTGTGAATAAAAAAACAGCATTCAGGAGAGCATCACGCTCTCCCGCTCTGTCAGTATTCTGAATTAACGATAACCTCTTCACCAAATGCACCCGCTTGTGGCAAGGGTTTGTAGGTAGAGTTGGAGGCGCGCAGAATGCGGATACCACGGGCGCCGACATCGCGTGCGGCAGTAATATCGTTATCGGAATCGCCATAAAAAATTCGGATATTTTTATCCTGCAGCCATTGCGATTTTGTATTTTGCCCTGGTTTATCGCCCGCAAAAATTACCGGATTCATGTTGGTGGCAGGAATATGAAAATTATCTGCCAGCGTTTTTGAAACCGTTTCTGTTTTCGTCGGGCTACGACCAGTCACAAAGAAGATCGCGTCACCGCGGCGTACATGCATATCAATCAGCTGACGAGCGACCTCTTTTGGAATGCTGAATTCATCCCAGCCATTGTTCATTTTTTCCCAGAACACAGGATTTTTCAGATAATCTTCACTTTCTGGCGAGAAAGTTTTTTTGCCGCGCCAGAAGCCCGGACTAGAAAAAAGCACCGTATCATCGATATCAAACCCCACCGCCATTGGTGGACGCCCTGCGAGGCTATTTTCAATTTGTGCGACCGAAACCCAATGAATTGGCGCCTGTTCAGCAAGTCTGGCTACGTTAGTACCTGGGTTAAGCGGTGAAGGAGATGAGGCCAGAGCAACAGCGGAACTGTTTAGAGCGAGCAATAAGCAAACGGCACTGATTGCCTGTGTGATCTTGCGCATATTTTTCCCTAAATAGTCAGTATGTTGAAACTTTTTATTGTGAAATTTGTAGAAAAAACCATCTGACCATAACGCCAGCTGCAGGGGAAAGGAAGGATTATCTGCGGCTTTTGTTAAGAAAGGGAGCAGGATCACATGCGATCAGACTATGTTTATTGTATTTAACAATTTAATGGCTCTCTATGGTGTAAAAATATTCGGATATAAAAACTTCTATTTTCTCAGTAGAAAATATCGATTATCAGAACCCATTCCTTTGTACGATTAGCTGAAAAAATACATATACCCACTTATTGATAATTGAGCAGGCGGCTGTTTATCTGCCTGCTTTCCTGCATTACATCACTGCGGCAAACGCCTTTGCCACACGTTGTACATTTGCCGTATTTAACCCGGCAACACACATACGCCCGCTGGCGATCAGGTAAACGCCAAATTCCTCGCGCAGACGGTCAACCTGAGCGGCACTTAAACCGGTATAGCTGAACATGCCGCGCTGATTAAGCAGATAATCGAAATTGCGTTCTGGCATCTCTGTGCTCAATACCTTCACCAGCTCCTGACGCATCGCCAGAATACGGGCACGCATCTCTTCTACTTCTGCCAACCAACTGGCTTTCAATGCCTCATCATTCAGTACCGCAGCCACCACCTGCGCACCAAAATTTGGCGGGCTGGAGTAGTTGCGACGAACTGTTGCTTTCAACTGCCCCAGCACGCGGCCTGCGGCGTCGGCATCTTCACACACCACAGAAAGACCGCCAACACGCTCACCGTAAAGGGAAAAAATTTTCGAGAATGAATTGCTCACCAGAGCCGGTAATCCGGCACTGGCAATGGCGCGAATGGCGTAGGCATCCTCTTCCATACCGGCACCAAATCCTTGATAGGCAATATCGAGGAATGGGATAAGCTCGCGGGCTTTGAGAATTTCTATCACCGCATCCCATTGGTCATTGGTGAGATCGGCGCCCGTTGGGTTGTGGCAACATGGATGCAACAACACAATACTGCGGGCAGGTAATGTTTTCAGTGTCTCCAACAGATCATTAAAGCGCACGCCATTAGTCGCTTCGTCATACCAGGGGTAAGTACTCACTTCGAATCCAGCCCCGACGAATATCGCTACGTGGTTTTCCCAGGTGGGATCGCTGACCCAGACGCCTGATTCCGGAAAGTAGCGTTTCAGGAAGTCAGCGCCCACTTTCAATGCCCCTGAGCCGCCAAGGGTTTGAATGGTTGCTACGCGCTGTTGTTGCAGTACCGGATGGTCCGCACCAAACAGCAGCGGAGCAATGGCATGGCGATAGCTGTTAAGCCCTTCCATCGGTAAATAAAGCGAAGCGCCATGAGGCTGCGCATTCAGGCGCGCTTCCGCGTCTGCCACGGCTTTCAGTTGTGGAATAATTCCGTCTTCGTTGTAGTACAGACCGATACTTAAATTCACTTTGTCGCTGCGGGGATCTTCTTTAAAACGCTCCATAAGCGTAAGAATCGGGTCGCCAGCGTAGGCGTCAACTTTTTGAAACACGCGATGGTTCTCCAGGTTTACGGGCAGGTGGTTAAAACACAATAAACCGGAAGAAGGCGAAGATCGAGAGGATGTTCAAAGTCAGTCGGGAAGTTGGCGAAGAATTTGCTCCACTCGCTCTTGCAGTGGCCCCGAAACCGAAAGATAAGGAATGTTCCTGCGCGACAATTCCTGTTCATACCACACCTGTTGCCGTGCGCGAAATACCTCTCCTTGCCGGGTGCCATCCTGCACGAAGGGAAATTCTGCGCCGCAAAGCACCACCAGAGAGTATTCCCGCTCCGCCAGCTGGTGAAGTTCCTTCGGGGCATGACCATATTGATCAAGGGTATAGAACAAGGTCGTGAGTGGCGATGTGTCACATATAAGATAGCGATTAGCTTCTGCTTGTTGTTCCCGACGTACCTGTTCGCGGGCGATATGCAACAAATCGTCTGCGGTTAAAACACCATTTTTCTCTTCCCAATAGTCGCGACCAAATTCAGCGACATACACCGTATCAAGCCCATCAGCCAGCGCTTTTGAAAGCGTGCTTTTACCGGTAGATTCTCCACCAAGCAGACAGATACGGCGAACGAAACTGTAATAAACATCATTCGCCAACATGTAGCGATAGCGGTGAACATCGGAACGAATAAGCGTTCCCGAAGGCGCTTCATCGCCAACTGGGCGCGCCATTCGAACATGTTCAACAGGTTGGGCAAAACGCCGCGCCAGCACGTTAGCAAAGCCATCGCCATAGTCTTCTGCAGTAAATACAGCATGTGGACGACAGCGTAATATCTGCAAGCATAGCGTCGCCACATAATGACGGTGGATGTCGGCATCGGCATCGTTATGCGGGATAGCAGGTAAGTTATAACGCGCAACAAGCTCTGGCGTCAGTACCAAAATCGTCGCTTGCGGGAAGCGCACTTGCAGCCACGTCAGGCGCTTTTCAGGTTCACAGTCAGGCATTTCTGGTACGGAATAACTGATGATGAACAGTTCTTCACATTGCGCCAGTGCGGTATTGATCAACTTTTCATGACCACAATGCAAAGGCGCGAATTTACCAACCACCAAGCCCGTTGCAAAAGGCTTCATGATGTTTGCAACTCTTTGCGCCATTGATACAAACCATGCCAGGCGTTAATCCAGAACAGGAAATATAAGCCAGCGGTCAGGTTTAAACCGCGCGTCATATACAGTGGCACTGCCAGGGTATTCACCGCTAACCAGACGAACCAGTTTTCGATACGTCTTCCCATCAACATGAATTGTGCCAGAACGCTAAAGGTCAAAATCAACGAATCCAGCCAAGGTGCCCAGGCATTGGTAAAGGTGTGGAGTAAAAAGCCGTAACCGCCTGCCACGACGACAGCACAGAGCAACAAAAGGAAAAAGTGACTGGCTTGCGTTCGGCGCACCGGCAAGATGTCGCCACCCTGACCTTTCAGCCAGTGGATCCAGCCAGTGATGCTGGTCGCGATGAAGAATAACTGGAGCGTAACATCGGCATAGAGTTGCACGGACCAAAAAACCCAGCCGTACAATATGCTGCCAATTATGCCGATCCACCATGTATGCACATTGTTTCTGGCAGCCAGCCAGACGGAAACCGCGTATGCCAGACACGCGGCGATTTCTCAATAAGACATTGTCCCTCCCTGGAGACGAATATTAATCCACGTATTTCATCGCAACCCTTGAAGTCAGGCGCGTGATAAGTTCGTAAGCGCTCACTTTTGTCATTTCAGCGATACGTTCTACGGGCAAACCTTCGCCCCATAAAATGACCGGATCCCCGGCTTTGTCCTGCGCCTGTGGACCTAAGTCTACGCAGATCATATCCATCGCGACTCGCCCGACAATCGGCACTTCGCGACCGTTCACCAGCACTGGCGTACCGGACGGCGCGGCGCGCGGATAACCATCGCCATAGCCCATCGCGACTACGCCAAGACGAGTATCACGTTGGCTTACCCAGGTTCCACCATAACCGACAGGCTCTCCGGCTTTATGCTCACGCACGGCAATCAGGCTGGAGGTCAATGACATTACCGGCTGACAGCCAAAATCGGCACCGGTGGAGCGATCTTCCAGCGGAGATACACCATAAAGAATGATGCCCGGGCGCACCCAGTCAAAATGTGACTGTGGCCACAGCAGAATGCCACCCGACGCGGCAATGGAACGTTGACCTGATTTGCCTTCGCAAAAGGTATTAAAGATATCGAGTTGTTTCTCGGTTGCACCGCATTTTGGCTCATCCGCGCGCGCAAAATGGCTGACGATATTCACCGGCTGACGAACGTTTTTGCACTGCGTCAGACGCTGATAAAACGCCTCAGCCTGTTCCGGCCTTACGCCCAGACGGTGCATACCGGTATCGAGTTTCATCCAGACGGTAACCGGCTCGTCCAGGCTAACCTCTTCCAGCGCAGCAAGCTGTTCTTCGTTATGCACGGCGGTATGAAAATGCTGCGCAGAAATCGTCGGTAAATCTCTGGCATCAAAAAAGCCTTCGAGTAACAGTACAGGTTTGGTGATTCCCCCCGCACGCAGTCGCAGAGCTTCTTCGAGACGGGCTACGCCAAAGGCGTCAGCATCGGGGAGCGTTCGCGCGGTCTCAAGAAGACCGTGACCATAAGCGTTCGCTTTCACCACCGCAACCATTTTACTGGCTGGGGCCAGTTCACGAAGACGTTGCAGGTTGTGTCGCAGAGCGCGGCGGTTAATCACAACAGTTGCCGCTTGCATTTGTGTTCCTTGATAAGTGTTTGCTTTAATTACCTAATTCATAAAATAATTATTATTCGTCGTCGTACTGCGGCCCCGCATAGTTGTCGAAGCGCGACCATTGACCGTTAAAGGTCAGGCGTACCGTCCCGATTGGGCCGTTACGTTGTTTACCGATAATAATTTCCGCGATGCCTTTTAAGTCACTGTTTTCGTGATACACCTCATCACGATAGATAAACATGATCAAGTCCGCATCCTGCTCGATAGAACCAGATTCACGCAGGTCGGAGTTGACTGGGCGTTTGTCGGCACGTTGTTCCAGAGAACGGTTCAACTGGGACAGCGCCACCACCGGCACGTTCAGTTCTTTCGCCAGCGCTTTCAGCGAGCGGGAGATTTCTGCAATTTCCAGCGTACGGTTATCGGAAAGCGCTGGTACGCGCATCAGTTGCAGGTAGTCGATCATGATAAGCCCGATGCCACCGTGTTCACGGGCAATACGCCGCGCGCGGGAACGCACTTCCGTTGGTGTCAGGCCGGAGGAATCATCGATATAGATATTGCGTTTTTCGAGCAAAATACCCATGGTGCCGGAAATGCGCGCCCAATCTTCATCATCCAGCTGCCCGGTACGAATTTTGGTTTGATCGACGCGCGACAGCGACGCCAGAGAACGCATCATAATCTGTTCTGATGGCATCTCCAGTGAGAAGATTAACACTGGCTTATCCTGCAACATCGCCGCGTTTTCGACGAGGTTCATCGCAAATGTCGTTTTACCCATCGACGGACGCGCGGCGACGATGATCAAATCCGACGGCTGCAAGCCAGCGGTTTTTTTGTTGAGATCGTCATAACCGGTGTTTACCCCGGTAACGCCATCGTGTGGCTGCTGAAACAACTGTTCAATACGCGCCACGGTTGCGTCGAGCACATCGGCGATGTTCTTCGGCCCTTCATCTTTGTTTGCACGACTTTCGGCAATTTTAAAGACGCGGGATTCAGCCAGATCCAGCAGGTCTTCGCTGGTGCGCCCCTGCGGATCAAAACCAGCTTCGGCAATTTCATTCGCGACCGAGATCATCTCACGGACAACAGCACGTTCACGCACAATGTCCGCATAAGCACAGATGTTCGCCGCACTTGGCGTATTTTTTGACAACTCTGCCAGGTAAGCAAAACCACCAACGCTGTCGAGTTGCCCCTGGCGCTCCAGCGATTCTGCCAGGGTAATCAGATCTATAGGACTACCACTTTCCTGCAAACGCGCCATTTCGGTAAAGATATGACGGTGGGGACGGGTGTAAAAATCGTCTGCCACCACACGCTCGGCTACATCGTCCCAGCGTTCGTTATCCAGCATTAAACCGCCCAACACCGACTGCTCCGCTTCGATCGAGTGCGGAGGCACTTTCAGCCCGGCAACTTGTGGATCGCGTTCGCGGGGTTCAGCCTGCTGTTTGTTGAAGGGTTTATTTCCTGCCATAGTGAATGGAGTTACCGAGATAAAGAATGGGTCGAAACTTTACCATATGAAGCAGACCCTGACGATACGTTCTGGAGGACACATGGCAACACGAATTGAATTTCACAAGCACGGTGGCCCGGAAGTACTGCAAGCCGTAGAGTTCACTCCTGCCGATCCGGCAGAGAATGAAATCCAGGTCGAAAATAAAGCCATTGGCATCAATTTTATCGACACGTATATCCGCAGCGGCCTTTACCCGCCACCATCGCTGCCCAGCGGATTAGGGACCGAAGCGGCAGGCATCGTGAGTAAAGTCGGCAGTGGTGTAAAGCATATTAAGGCAGGCGATCGCGTAGTCTATGCACAGTCGGCATTAGGCGCTTACAGCTCTGTGCATAATATCAATGCGGATAAAGCGGCGATTCTGCCTACGGCAATTTCTTTTGAGCAAGCTGCGGCATCATTCCTGAAAGGCTTAACGGTTTATTATCTGCTGCGCAAAACCTATGAAATTAAACCCGACGAACAGTTCCTGTTCCACGCAGCTGCTGGCGGCGTTGGCTTGATTGCCTGCCAGTGGGCAAAAGCCCTGGGGGCAAAACTCATCGGCACCGTGGGAACAGCGCAGAAAGCGCAAAGCGCCTTAAAAGCCGGGGCGTGGCAGGTTATTAACTATCGCGAAGAAAACCTGGTCGAGCGGTTAAAAGAGATCACCGGCGGTAAGAAAGTGCGCGTGGTGTACGATTCCGTGGGCAGAGACACCTGGGAACGTTCGCTGGATTGCCTGCAACGCCGCGGCTTAATGGTGAGTTTTGGCAACTCATCAGGTGCAGTTACCGGTGTGAACTTAGGCATTCTCAATCAGAAAGGTTCGCTGTATGTGACACGCCCTTCCCTGCAAGGCTATATCACCACGCGGGAGGAGTTAACCGAGGCCAGTAATGAACTGTTTTCTTTGATTGCCAGCGGCGTGATTAAGGTCGATGTTGCCGGGCAGCAGAAATATCCGCTGAAGGATGCGCAGCGTGCGCATGAGATTCTGGAAAGCCGGGCGACGCAAGGTTCCAGCTTGTTGATTCCATAAAAGAAATAGGGCTTCCACCTGGGAAGCCCTTTCTTTTTATAGTTCGGCTGTATGTAGGGTACAGCACGATGAATCTGTTAGAGGCGCAATAGTGACAGATTTGATTATCAATTCCTATTTTGTTCTAAGGATAAAACTTTAGGTTGTGATCATCCGCACAATCCCTTAGTAACGCCAGCGGTCATAACGCTGATATTTCGGCACTTTTGGTGCTTTAATCGCCTTAATAACCCACACCACCGCAATCGCTAGGAGTAACCACGGCAGCAACTTAATCATCAATGCCAGCATACCGCCGAGGAACATAATGGCCGTCGCCACAACCAGCGCGGCGATAATGCCCAGCAACGAAACGCCGGTGACCATCAACATGACAAAAAAGCCAATCACAAAAAGTAGTTCCAGCATGATGCTCTCCCAAATATGAAATCTCTTGCTGGCATTACAAGAATCATGCCAAAACTAATTTATTGATTTAACAGCAAAACGCCCCGCGACGGTGCGCAGGGCGTGGTGAATTTGACTACTTTTTGGTGAAAAATTAACGTTTATCTGCCACCAGCTTGAGCGCATGTTCCAGCACGTTAATGTCAGCGCCCGCTTTATGGGCATTTTCACTTAAATAACGCCGCCACTGTCGCGCGCCAGGAATACCCTGGAACAGGCCCAGCATATGCCGGGTAATATGGCCGAGATACGTTCCCTGGCTGAGTTCACGCTCAATGTACGGATACATGGCGCGCACCACCGCCACCGGATCGGCATCGGTATCCGAGGATCCAAAGATCTCTCGATCTACCGCCGCCAGAATACCTGGATTCTGATACGCCTCACGCCCGACCATCACGCCATCCATATGTTGCAAATGCGCTTTAGCCTCTTCCAGCGACTTGATACCGCCGTTTATCGACATCGTCAGATGCGGAAAGTCACGCTTCAACTGATACACGCGCGGGTAATCGAGCGGTGGGATTTCACGGTTTTCTTTCGGACTTAACCCCGAAAGCCAGGCTTTACGCGCGTGGATGATGAACATCTCGCACTCGCCTTTACCGGAAACGATATTGATGAAATCGCAGAGAAATTCATAGCTGTCCTGGTCGTCGATGCCAATACGCGTTTTCACCGTCACCGGAATAGACACCACATCGCGCATCGCTTTCACGCAGTCAGCAACCAGCTGCGCATTGCCCATCAGGCACGCGCCAAACATGCCGTTCTGTACCCGGTCAGACGGACAGCCGACATTCAGGTTGATCTCATCATATCCGCGCGCTTCTGCCAGCTTCGCACACTGCGCCAGCGCCGCAGGATCGCTACCGCCCAGTTGCAGCGCTACCGGATGTTCTTCTTCACTGTACGCCAGGTAATCACCTTTACCGTGAATAATCGCCCCTGTGGTCACCATTTCGGTATACAGCAACGTATTGCGGGAAAGCAGACGCAAGAAATAGCGGCAATGTCTGTCCGTCCAGTCGAGCATAGGAGCAATGCTAAACCGAGAATTCCAGTAAACACCAGTTTTTTCAGGCATCACGCTGGTTTGATTAATTTTTTGTGTTTCATGATTATCGTGCATTTTTGAACATTTCAGGCTATTTTTCTCGCGTTAGGTTCCCGCACAGGTCCCCACGTTTTATGGGGACCCGAAATAACGAGGTCGTGTAATGGCGTACTATAACATAGAGAAACGACTAAAATCCGATGGCACACCACGCTATCGCTGTAATGTGATTATCAAAGAAAAAGGTGTTATCACTTACAGGGAAAGCAAAACATTCCCTAAACATGCCCATGCCAAAACATGGGGTACACAGAAAGTGATGGAATTAGATCTATATGGCATTCCATCATCAAATGCAGTTGACGGACTTACAGTCCGTGACTTACTACACAAATATTTAAATGACCCAAATGCCGGAGGTAAAGCAGGCCGTACTAAAAGATATGTGCTGGAACTGCTTATGGATAGTGACATCTCCGCGATCAAACTATCCGAACTGACAGAAAATGACGTAATTGAACATTGCAGGCTAAGAAACAACGCTGGTGCAGGCCCAGCAACAGTCAGCCACGATGTTAGTTATCTTGGCAGTGTTCTGGATGCGGCAAAACCTGTATACGGAATCAATTACACATCAAACCCGGCGAAAAGCGCTCGTCCATATCTACTTAAACTCGGTTTGATTGGTAAATCAAACCGTCGTAATCGTAGACCAGCATCTGATGAACTGGACATGCTCATTGAAGGCCTTCAACAACGATCTACTCATAAATGCTCAAAAATTCCGTTCGTTGATATCCTCAAATTTTCTGTGTGGTCCTGTATGCGAATCGGAGAAGTATGCCGGTTACGATGGGAAGATCTCGACCAAGAACAAAAATCTATACTAGTAAGAGATAGGAAAGATCCACGTTAAAAGGAAGGTAACCATATGAAAGTTGCCTTGCTTGGGGAAGCCTGGGATATCGTCCAGCGCCAACCCAAAAAATCAGAATTCATTTTTCCATATAACAGCACTTCTGTTACCGCAGGATTTCAGAGGGTAAGAAGCAAATTAGGTATTAAAGATCTGCGATACCATGATTTGCGTAGAGAAGGGGCAAGTCGCTTATTTGAGGCTGGTTTTAGTATTGAGGAAGTCGCTCAAGTTACAGGGCATCGTTCATTAAACGTGCTATGGCAGGTATATACCGAACTGTATCCGAAATCTTTACATAATCGTTTTGAAGAACGTAACCGGCTCATTTAAACCGTCTGGTCTGTTTCCTCCGGCTCTACAAAAATAATGTCCA
>NZ_PTRE01000268.1 GCF_002965065.1 Escherichia sp. MOD1-EC7003 | reverse complement strand
CCCTGGAAAGTTGATCTGAGCTCTCAGTAAATATCAATACGGTTCTGACGAGCCGCTTACCTTTCTTCACAGCAAATCTCACTACAACAACCTTTGTATTTCTCCGCACATACCTGACACTGAATAAACAGCAGGTGGCAGCCATCATTTTTACAGTTGGTATGGCTGTCGCACGGCGCGCCGCACTGGTGGCAATGCGCGATAATCTCGTCAGAAATACGTTCGCCCATCCGCTCATCAAAAACAAAATTTTTGCCAATAAAACGCACCGGTAAGCCCTGCTCGCGTGCCTTACGGGCGTATTCAATAATACCGCCCTCTATATGCCAGACTTTATTGAATCCGTTATGTTTCATCCAGGCACTGGCCTTTTCACAACGAATGCCGCCGGTGCAGTACATGACGATTTTTTTATCTTTATGTGACTGCATCATCTCGACGGCTTTTGGCAGCTGCTCACGGAAGGTATCTGCCGGAATTTCCACCGCGTTTTCAAAGTGCCCAACTTCATACTCATAGTGATTACGCATGTCGATAAACAGTGCATCGGGATCGTCAAGCATGGCGTTCACTTCTGCCGCTTGCAGATACTCACCAACATTGCTGGCATCAAAGTGAGGATCGTCAATGCCGTCGGCAACGATGCGATCGCGTACCCTCATGCGCAGCACCCAGAAGGATTTCCCGTCATCATCCAGCGCGATATTCAGCCGTAAGCCCTCTAAAGCTGGGTCGAAGGCATATAGCTGTGCGCGAAATGTTTCAACATCGCTCGCAGGTATGCTGATTTGCGCGTTAATGCCCTCATGCGCCAGATACACTCGCCCAAAAATATTCAACGCGGTAAACAGCTGATATAAAGCATCACGGGTCGCTTTAGGATCGGCGATGTAGAAATACTTATAAAACGAAATGGTGGTTCGCGGCTCGCTCTCGGCCAACATTTTGGCTTTTAACGCGTCGTTGGAAATGCGGTTGTGTAACACTGGCATGGTGTACGGTTCCTGCGAGATGGGAAAGTAAAAATCCGCGGCATGATATAGCAATTATCGATAATTAACATCCACACATTTTACGCTACATTTACGCATAAAAAATTATTTGTTATTTACAATCGCGGCAATTTCGCCCAGTCTTCAGTCACTAATTTTGGTTGCGGACGAAAAAATGCGACAATACATACAATTGCCCGTATAGGTTGAAAAACAGGATTGATATGACGAATCTACCCAAGTTCTCCACCGCACTGCTTCATCCGCGCTATTGGTTAACCTGGTTGGGTATTGGCGTACTTTGGTTGGCCGTGCAATTGCCCTACCCGGTTATCTACCGCCTCGGTTGTGGATTAGGAAAACTGGCATTACGTTTTATGAAACGACGCGCAAAAATTGTGCATCGCAACCTGGAACTGTGCTTCCCGGAAATGAGCGAACAAGAACGCCGTAAAATGGTGGTGAAGAATTTCGAATCCGTTGGCATGGGACTGATGGAAACCGGCATGGCGTGGTTCTGGCCAGACCGCCGGATCGCTCGCTGGACGGAAGTGATCGGTATGGAACACATTCGTGAGGTGCAGGCGCAAAAACGCGGCATCCTGTTAGTTGGTATCCATTTTCTGACGCTGGAGCTGGGTGCGCGGCAGTTTGGTATGCAGAAACCGGGGATTGGCGTTTACCGCCCGAACGATAATCCACTGATTGACTGGCTTCAAACCTGGGGCCGTTTGCGCTCAAATAAATCGATGCTCGATCGCAAAGATTTAAAAGGCATGATTAAAGCACTGAAAAAAGGCGAAGTGGTCTGGTACGCACCGGATCATGATTACGGCCCGCGCTCAAGCGTTTTCGTCCCGTTGTTTGCCGTTGAGCAGGCGGCGACCACGACCGGAACCTGGATGCTGGCGCGGATGTCCGGCGCATGTCTGGTGCCCTTCGTTCCGCGCCGTAAGCCAGATGGCAAAGGATATCAGTTAATTATACTGCCGCCGGAGTGTTCTCCACCGCTGGATGATGCCGAAACCACTGCCGCATGGATGAACAAAGTGATCGAAAAATGCATCATGATGGCACCAGAGCAGTATATGTGGTTGCACCGTCGCTTTAAAACACGCCCAGAAGGCGTTCCTTCACGCTATTAAATCTCCCATGCCAGATGCTTCAGAATGGCATCCGGCATTACCACAGCAAATCCCCCTGATTTAGCGATAAAAGCTCTCTGGATTGCGCCCCCTGGAAGTCGGGCGCATAATTAGCGTGCTTACCTTTTTTCTATGTTCACCGCGCCTGGCGCACCAACAGCGGATTGCTATGTCACCCTGTGAAAATGACACCCCTATAAACTGGAAACGAAACCTGATCGTCGCCTGGCTAGGCTGTTTTCTTACCGGTGCCGCCTTCAGTCTTGTGATGCCCTTCTTACCCCTCTACGTTGAGCACCTTGGCGTTACCGGTCACTCGGCCCTGAATATGTGGTCCGGTATTGTCTTCAGTATAATGGGTTCCTAAACACATCATTTTAGGTATTGAATATGAGACGGGCAATCAGCTACATCAGATTTTCAAGTGAACGACAACTAAAAGGGGACTCTGTACGCAGACAATCTAAGCTGGTTACTGACTGGCTTGATAAGAACCCTGAGTTTTACTTGGATTCATCCTTGAGCTTTAAAGATTTGGGGAAAAGTGCTTTTAGTGGTAAGCACCTGAAAGGTGGTCTAGGTGACTTTCTAACCGCTATCGAGAAAGGGCTTGTTAAAGCTGGTGATACGCTACTAATCGAGAGTTTAGACCGTCTGTCACGTCAGGATATTGATATTGCTTCTGAGCTATTACGCCGTATCTTAAGGGCTGGTGTAGATGTAGTCACCCTGTCCGATGGTGAACATTACACACGAGAAAGTTTAAAAGACCCGTTATCCCTGATTAAAAGCATTCTGATAATGCAGCGGGCGCATGAGGAAAGTCTGAGGAAGTCTGAGCGTGTCCAAGCTGCATGGAACCGTAAAAAAGAACTCATCTCTGAGGGTATCAAGATTTCTAGGCGTTGTCCTGCATGGTTAAGGCTGAATGATGACCGTCGAACATTCACTATCATCCCCGATAAAGTGGAAGTTGTTAAACGAGCATTTGACCTGAGATTACAGGGTTTAAGCTTTTGGGCTATCTGAACCGCCCCGGGAATCCTGGAGACTAAACTCCCTGAGAAAGAGGTAAACAGGATGACT
>NZ_PTRE01000267.1 GCF_002965065.1 Escherichia sp. MOD1-EC7003 | reverse complement strand
TAATGACCAATAGCGGACATTAAAAATGGCGAAAAACGGCCAATAATCTTGGCGTTGACACCGACGCTGTTTGTACGCCCACGCGACCCAGTGCAGCGATTAGCGTAAAGGCGATAATTGCGTAACGGACTAATGCAGAAAGAAAATCAGCAACGGTGGCATCGATTTTACGGGAGATCATCAGGCGATTCACCGCGTTGGAAATCATCCGCGCGATAATCAAACCAACGATGATGATCGCGAGTGCCGCCACGATGTTTACTGCATAACTTAGCAGCAGCGCCTGGTTAGCCACCAGCCAGCTCCCCGCGCCGTTTATGCTATCGACAACATTCAAATCTTCCATTCAATATTCCTTTTCAACTGACTCAAAATGGAGAAATACACTCCGTCGTCTTATGACGGGCAGTCTGACAAGGGTAAACAATAAAGCATAATTTTGCCAAATAGATCACAGATTTCTCCTATCTATCACCTTGCTTTTGGTGAAAAAAAGACCCGCAGAGCGGGCCTCAGACAGATAACAATGTGTGATTTATCATGCCGGATGCGGCGTGAACGCCT
>NZ_PTRE01000266.1 GCF_002965065.1 Escherichia sp. MOD1-EC7003 | reverse complement strand
ATACCTCCATCACGATAATGAGTACACAGCGAGTTTTGCGTCTCTTGGAACAAAAGACTACAGCTCTCATTCCTGGTATGCCGGTGCAGAGGTCGGGTATCGTTACCACCTGTCGGAAGAGGCCTGGGTGGAGCCACAGATGGAGCTGGTTTACGGTTCTGTGTCAGGAAAATCCTTTAACTGGGAAGACCGGGGAATGGCCCTGAGCATGAAAGACAAGGATTATAACCCACTGATTGGTCGTACCGGTGTTGACGTGGGAAGAAGCTTCTCCGGAGATGACTGGAAAATCACAGCGCGCGCCGGGCTGGGTTACCAGTTTGACCTGCTGGCGAACGGAGAAACGGTCTTGCGTGATGCTTCCGGCGAGAAACGTTTTGAAGGAGAAAAAGACAGCAGGATGCTGATGACGTTAGGGATGAATGCGGAAATTAAGGACAATATGCGTTTTGGCCTGGAGCTGGAGAAATCGGCGTTCGGGAAATATAACGTGGATAATGCGATAAACGCCAACTTCCG
>NZ_PTRE01000265.1 GCF_002965065.1 Escherichia sp. MOD1-EC7003 | reverse complement strand
CCTGATTAGCTCCCCTTATATCTCCGCCCGATTGGGCGAGGGTTTACGGGGCATTTGCTAATAATGCATTTGCATTACCTTTGCTGAAGCTTATAATTTGAGCAGAAAACAGGCTGTAAAAGGACAGTGAACAATGCCCGCTAATGCTCGCTCTAACGCTGTACTGACCACTGAATCAAAGGTCACGATACGCGGACAAACAACTATCCCCGCGCCAGTGCGTGAGGCCTTAAAACTGAAGCCAGGCCTGGACAGCATTCATTACGAGATTCTGCCTGGTGGGCAAGTATTTATGTGCCGACGGGGAGATGAACAGGAGGATCATACTATGAATGCATTTTTGCGTTTTCTGGATGCAGATATCCAGAACAACCCGCAAAAAACTCGTCCATTCGACATTCAACAAGGAAAGAAACTTGTCGCTGGCATGGACGTCAACATTGATGATGAGATTGGCGACGACGAATAATGGATTTTCCGCAAAGGGTTAATGGTTGGGCGCTATATACTCATCCCTGTTTTCAGGAAACCTACGACGCTTTAGTTGCCGAAGTCGAGACATTGAAGGGAAAAGATCCTGAAAATTATCAGAGCAAAGCCGCCACAAAGTTATTGGTGGCAGTTCAGAAAGTGATTGAGGAGCATATCACGGTCAATCCATCATCACCGGCATTCCGTCATGGCAAGTCGGTAAGCGTACAGCCTGAACCGTCTGGTCAGAATCTGACGAATTAGACAAAGTGGTGTCCA
>NZ_PTRE01000264.1 GCF_002965065.1 Escherichia sp. MOD1-EC7003 | reverse complement strand
TATCTTCGAGTGCCCACACAGATTGTCTGATAAATTGTTAAAGAGCAGTGCCGCTTCGCTTTTCTCAGCGGCGCGGGGTGTGCATAATACGCTTTCCCGCTACAGAGTCAAGCATTTTTTGCTTTTCTCTGTTGAGATTCTCAGGAGAACCTCGCTGACCCGGCGGCGTGTTTGCCGTTGTTCCGTGTCAGTGGTGGCGCATTATAGGGAGTTATTCCGGCCTGACAAG
>NZ_PTRE01000263.1 GCF_002965065.1 Escherichia sp. MOD1-EC7003 | reverse complement strand
CTCTATGCCAGTTGCAGCCTAAGAAGTGGGAAGCCTCGCCGTTTACGGCGGGGAGCAGTCACTCATTATCATCGGTATTTCCCTGTACATCACCAAGAAGCAGAAAAAGTAACTGCCCCAAGCTGTTGGTATACGCCGTCCGAATGGGTACAAGGACGGCGTCGTATGATAGATTTTCATTTTTCTCCTTCCCGCACCGAAAAAATTAGCGACCTGGCTGGTGGCTGGTTTATCATCAATATAAATGTATTTTTTCCCGATTTCCCTTTTGAGGTTGATGTGCAGTTAACGAGTTTCACTGATTACGGCTTACGTGCGCTGATCTACATGGCGTCATTGCCAGAAGGGCAGATGACCAGTATTTCTGAAGTGACTGACGTCTACGGCGTCTCCCGTAATCATATGGTCAAAATAATCAATCAACTTAGTCGTGCCGGCTACGTGACTGCTGTTCGTGGGAAAAATGGCGGCATTCGTCTGGGTAAGTCGGCGAGTGCGATACGTATTGGTGATGTGGTGCGCGAGCTGGAACCCTTATCGCTGGTGAATTGCAGCAGTGAGTTTTGCCATATTACACCTGCCTGTCGGTTGAAACAGGTGCTTTCTAAGGCCGTGCAAAGTTTTCTTACGGAACTGGATAACTACACGCTTGCCGATTTGGTTGAAGAGAATCAACCGCTTTATAAATTATTGCTGGTGGAGTGACGAAAATCTTCATCAGAGATGACAACGGAGGAACCGAGATGTCACAAGATCCTTTCCAGGAACGCGAAGCTGAAAAATACGCGAATCCCATCCCTAGTCGGGAATTTATCCTCGAACATTTAACCAAACGTGAAAAACCGGCCAGCCGTGATGAGCTGGCGGTAGAACTGCACATTGCAGGCGAAGAGCAGCTTGAAGGCCTGCGTCGCCGCCTGCGCGCGATGGAGCGCGATGGTCAACTGGTCTTCACTCGTCGTCAGTGCTATGCGCTGCCGGAACGCCTCGACCTGGTGAAAGGTACCGTTATTGGCCACCGTGATGGCTACGGCTTTCTGCGGGTTGAAGGACGTAAAGATGATTTGTATCTCTCCAGCGAGCAGATGAAAACCTGCATTCATGGCGATCAGGTGCTGGCTCAGCCGCTGGGCGCTGACCGTAAAGGCCGCCGTGAAGCACGTATTGTCCGCGTACTGGTGCCAAAAAACAGCCAGATTGTTGGTCGCTACTTTACCGAAGCGGGTGTTGGCTTTGTGGTTCCTGACGACAGCCGTCTGAGCTTCGATATTTTAATCCCGCCCGATCAGATCATGGGCGCGCGGATGGGCTTTGTGGTGGTGGTTGAACTGACTCAACGCCCGACTCGTCGTACCAAAGCGGTGGGTAAAATTGTCGAAGTGCTGGGCGACAATATGGGCACCGGCATGGCGGTTGATATCGCTGTGCGTACCCATGAAATTCCGTACATCTGGCCGCAGGCTGTTGAGCAACAGGTTGCCGGGCTGAAAGAAGATGTGCCGGAAGAAGCAAAAGCGGGCCGTGTCGATCTGCGCGATTTACCGCTGGTCACCATTGATGGCGAAGATGCTCGTGACTTTGACGATGCTGTTTACTGCGAGAAAAAACGCGGCAGCGGCTGGCGTTTATGGGTCGCGATTGCCGACGTCAGCTACTATGTGCGTCCACCAACACCGCTGGACAGAGAAGCGCGTAACCGTGGTACGTCGGTGTACTTTCCTTCGCAGGTTATCCCGATGCTGCCGGAAGTACTCTCTAACGGCCTGTGTTCGCTCAATCCGCAGGTAGACCGCCTGTGTATGGTGTGTGAGATGACCATTTCGTCGAAAGGTCGCCTGACGGGCTACAAATTCTACGAAGCAGTGATGAGTTCTCACGCGCGTCTGACCTACACCAAAGTCTGGCATATTCTGCAGGGCGATCAGGATCTGCGTGAGCAGTATGCGCCGCTGGTTAAGCATCTCGAAGAGTTGCATAACCTCTATAAAGTGCTGGATAAAGCCCGTGAAGAACGCGGTGGGATCTCATTTGAGAGCGAAGAAGCGAAGTTCATCTTCAACGCGGAACGCCGTATTGAGCGTATCGAACAGACTCAGCGTAACGACGCGCACAAGTTAATTGAAGAGTGCATGATTCTGGCGAATATCTCGGCGGCGCGTTTCGTTGAGAAAGCCAAAGAACCGGCACTGTTCCGTATTCACGACAAGCCAAGCACCGAAGCGATTACCTCTTTCCGTTCAGTGCTGTCAGAGCTGGGGCTGGAACTGCCGGGCGGTAATAAGCCGGAACCGCGTGACTACGCGGAGCTGCTGGAGTCGGTTGCCGATCGTCCGGATGCAGAAATGCTGCAAACCATGCTGTTGCGCTCGATGAAACAGGCGATTTATGACCCGGAAAACCGCGGTCACTTCGGTCTGGCATTGCAGTCCTATGCGCACTTTACTTCGCCGATTCGTCGTTATCCTGATCTTACGCTGCACCGCGCCATTAAGTATCTGCTGGCGAAAGAGCAGGGGCATCAGGGCAACACCACTGAAACCGGCGGCTACCATTATTCGATGGAAGAGATGCTGCAACTGGGTCAGCATTGTTCGATGGCAGAACGTCGTGCCGACGAAGCAACGCGCGATGTGGCTGACTGGCTGAAGTGTGACTTCATGCTCGACCAGGTAGGTAACGTCTTTAAAGGCGTGATTTCCAGCGTCACCGGTTTCGGTTTCTTTGTTCGTCTGGATGACTTGTTCATCGATGGTCTGGTCCATGTCTCTTCGCTGGACAATGACTACTATCGCTTTGATCAGGTGGGGCAACGTCTGATGGGTGAATCCAGTGGTCAGACTTATCGTCTGGGCGATCGCGTAGAAGTTCGCGTCGAAGCGGTTAATATGGATGAGCGCAAAATCGATTTTAGCCTAATCTCCAGTGAACGCGCACCGCGTAACGTTGGTAAAACAGCGCGCGAGAAAGCGAAAAAGGGCGATGCAGGCAAAAAAGGCGGCAAGCGTCGACAGGTCGGTAAAAAGGTAAACTTTGAGCCAGACAGCGCCTTCCGCGGTGAGAAAAAAACGAAGCCGAAAGCAGCAAAGAAAGACGCGAGAAAAGCGAAAAAGCCATCGGCTAAAACGCAGAAGATAGCCGCTGCGACCAAAGCGAAGCGTGCGGCGAAGAAAAAAGTGGCAGAGTGATCATTACCCTCTTCAAACAGAAGAGGAGCAGATTGCTGACAAAATGCGCTTTGTTCATGCCGGATGTGGCATGAACGCCTTATCCGGCCTACATAATCACGCAAATTCAATATATTGCAGGGATCATGTAGGCCTAATAAGCGTAGCGCATCAGGCAAAACGTAAACAACGAGTACATTAATGAGCGAAATGATTTACGGCATCCACGCAGTGCAGGCCCTGCTGGAGCGCGCCCCTGAACGTTTTCAGGAAGTCTTCATTTTAAAAGGCCGTGAAGATAAACGTCTGTTGCCGCTGATTCACGCCCTTGAGTCCCAGGGCGTGGTTATCCAGCTGGCAAACCGCCAATATCTCGACGAGAAAAGCGACGGTGCCGTGCATCAGGGGATTATCGCCCGCGTGAAGCCAGGACGTCAGTATCAGGAAAATGATCTGCCGGATCTGATTGCTTCGCTCGATCAACCCTTCCTGCTGATCCTCGACGGTGTAACCGATCCGCACAACCTCGGCGCGTGCCTGCGTAGCGCGGACGCCGCGGGTGTTCATGCGGTGATTGTGCCGAAAGATCGCTCTGCCCAGCTCAACGCCACGGCGAAAAAAGTGGCCTGTGGTGCGGCAGAAAGCGTTCCGCTGATTCGGGTGACTAACCTGGCGCGCACCATGCGTATGTTGCAGGAAGAGAACATCTGGATCGTCGGTACGGCAGGTGAAGCGGATCATACGCTTTATCAGAGCAAAATGACCGGTCGTCTGGCGTTGGTGATGGGGGCAGAAGGCGAAGGTATGCGTCGCCTGACGCGTGAGCATTGCGATGAGTTGATCAGCATCCCGATGGCAGGAAGTGTTTCTTCCCTGAACGTTTCGGTTGCGACCGGCATTTGCTTATTTGAAGCTGTTCGCCAGCGTAGCTAATTCCTCTAAATTATGAAAAACCATCCATATTTGGATGGTTTTTTTTTATCTATAGCTGGTAATATAATTACGCACTAAAAACATTCATCTTATTAATATTTAAACTTAATCTATATGGAATAATATATGACATGGAATCCGTTGGCGCTGGCGGCGGCGCTGCAAACTGTACCTGAACAAAATATTGATATAACAAATAGCGAAAACGCATTAATTATCAAAATGAATGATTATGGCGATTTGCAAATCAGTATTCTTTTTACTTCCCGCCAAATAATTATCGAAACTTTTATTTGTCCGGTAAGTAGTATCAGCAATCCAGATGAATTTAATACCTTCTTATTAAGACATCAGAAGGTGATGCCGTTGTCATCGGTAGGGATCTCCAGTGTGCAACAGGACGAGTATTACATTGTTTTCGGGGCGTTATCACTTAAATCTTCTCTTGAAGACATCCTGCTGGAGATAACCACGCTGGTAGATAACGCTATGGATCTGGCTGAAATTACAGAAGAATATTCACACTAATTACAAGGACGGGTATTTATGGGGATTTTAAAAAGTTTATTTACGCTGGGTAAATCGTTTATCTCCCAGGCAGAAGAGTCCATTGAAGAAAACCAGGGCGTGCGCATGCTGGAACAGCATATTCGTGACGCTAAAGCTGAACTCGATAAAGCTGGAAAATCTCGCGTCGACCTGTTGGCGCGGGTGAAATTAAGTCACGATAAGCTGAAAGATTTACGTGAGCGCAAAGCCAGTCTGGAAGCCCGTGCGCTGGAAGCGTTAAGTAAGAACGTTAATCCGTCGTTGATTAACGAAGTTGCAGAAGAAATCGCGCGCCTTGAGAATCTCATTACCGCTGAAGAGCAAGTGTTGTCGAATCTGGAAGTCTCTCGCGATGGCGTAGAAAAAGCAGTCACGGCAACGGCACAGCGTATTGCCCAATTTGAGCAACAAATGGAAGTCGTTAAAGCCACTGAAGCTATGCAGCGTGCGCAGCAGGCTGTGACAACATCTACAGTCGGCGCGTCCTCCAGCGTTTCGACAGCGGCAGAGTCATTAAAACGCCTGCAAACGCGTCAGGCCGAACGTCAGGCTCGCCTGGATGCTGCCGCACAGTTGGAAAAAGTGGCAGACGGTCGCGATCTTGATGAAAAGCTGGCAGAAGCCGGAATTGGCGGTAGCAATAAAAGTAGCGCCCAGGATGTATTAGCAAGACTGCAACGCCAACAGGGCGAGTAATTTTTTGCCAGTCTCACTAAAAGGCTGGCAACTATTTTAAGGATAAAATATGTCTGGTTTTTTCCAGCGTCTGTTTGGTAAGGATGATAAACCTGCAATCGCACGTGGCCCGCTGGGGCTTCATCTCAATAGTGGCTTTACGCTCGACACGTTAGCGTTTCGTTTGCTGGAAGATGAATTGCTGATTGCGCTACCGGGTGAAGAATACACGGTAGCAGCTGTCAGCCACATCGATCTGGGCGGCGGTAGCCAGATTTTTCGCTACTACACTTCGGGCGATGAATTTCTACAAATCAATACCACCGGCGGCGAAGAGAATGATGACATTGATGATATCAAGCTCTTTATCTATGAAGAGAGCTACGGTATCAGTAAAGAGAGTCACTGGCGCGAGGCGATCAACGCCAAAGCGATGGGGGCAATGACCTTAAACTGGCAGGAAAAACGCTGGCAGCGATTTTTTAACAGCGAAGAACCGGGGAATATCGAACCCGTCTACATGCTGGAAAAAGTAGAAAATCAAAACCATGCAAAATGGGAGGTCCATAATTTTACCATGGGCTACCAACGGCAAGTTACCGAAGATACTTACGAATATTTGTTGTTAAATGGTGAGGAATCATTTAACGATCTCGGCGAGCCGGAGTGGTTATTTTCGCGTGCGCTGGGTGTCGATATCCCGCTGACATCACTTCATATTATTGGTTAATTACAAGGACGTTTACAATGCATATACTGGATTCACTTCTTGCCTTTAGCGCCTATTGTCAGCGCCAATGATATAAGACAGTAATTCACCATTTGGATTGTCCGCTCCACCCAACAT